>JAFZAB010000243.1 GCA_017548425.1 Victivallales bacterium | reverse complement strand
TTTGTCGGATTTGAGAAAGGCATGGGAATCGGCGGGTGGTTGACGAACTACAAGCGGTTCAACGTCCTGCCAATGGAATGGCGCTTCCCGATCACGGTTGGCGACATGGAGCATTTCGAATCATATATCACGCGGCGGGATGTCGATTATATTAAGTCGTTGGGATTGGACCACATCCGCATGGGTTTCGACCAAGTGGTCGTGGAGGAATCGGCAGGCGTCTATCGCGAACGGATTTTCGAAATCATCGAGCGGTTTATCGGGTGGTGCCGCGACGCAGGGCTGAATCTTGTCTTGAACATGCACAAGGCAATTGGCAATTACTGCGACATTCAGGAGAAAGTGCAATTGCTTGATTCAGAAGAACTTCAGGAGCGGTTCATCGCCGTCTGGCTGGAGTTCGAAAAGCGTTTCCACGGTTATCCGGAAGTGGCGTTTGAACTGTTGAACGAAGTGCGAAATGTCGATCCGGAAAAATGGAATGTTTTGGCGAAGAAGGCGATAGCGGAAATCCGCAAGCTGAATCCAAACCGTTTAATTATCATCGGCTCCATCTGCTGGAATAACTCCCACAATATCAAGGATTTGACTGGATACGATGACGACATCGTGTTCACGTGGCACAACTATGCTCCAAACGAATTCACGCATCAGCGCGGCGTGCTGCAGGCACCGCAATTGTATTACAATCGCGACATGCCGTATCCGTGTGACGATATCGAACGCTACCGTGATTTCCAGCGAGTCGTGTATGGCGCGAAGGATCCCTATCCGAACTATACGCGCATGGATATTCAGTTCCTGAAGGATTATCTGGCGCCTGTTTTCCAATATCAGGCGGAGCATCCCGAACGGATCGTGTGGTGCGGTGAATTCGGAACCATCCGCCATGCGAAAATCGAATGGCGAGAAGCGTATATGGCGGACATGATCCGCCTGCTCATTGAACATGAGACGCCGTACTGCGTGTGGAATTATCTCTCCACGCCGAACGACGGAAACCGCTTCAGCCTCGTCGATGACGACCGTCGTGAAATCCTTTCCAAACGGCTTGCCGAGATCATCGTCGGCAAGGTTTGATATGACGTAGGTGACGACATGATACCAGTTTACAGAACAGAGAAAGTCATTCAGCATCACGAATGCGGCGCTGGCGGCATGTTGAAGATGAAAGACATGCTGGATTATCTGCAGGATGTGGCGGGGCATCATGCGGATGAATTGGGCGTTGGGCTTAACAGCTTCGGCCACAAGATGTTCTGGGTGCTGTCCCGCCTGCGTGTGGCGGTGGATGCCGACTTGGCCGTTGACACACCATTTACGCTTGAAACGTATCCGACGGGCACGAACCTGCTGTTCGCCGTGCGTCAATACACGATGAAAAGCGGCGACAAAACGTTGCTGCGCGGCACAAGCTACTGGCTTCTGCTGGATGCGGAATCGTTTCGGCCACTGAAGCCGTTGGACCATCTGCCGCCGTTGATTCGTGACACGCAGGATGGCGAGCAGTTTTTCCGTGATTTAGGCAAAATCCAGAAGGCGGACGTGGCGGAACGGCGCCCCTATAGAATCAGTTGGAGCGACATTGATGAAGTCGGCCATTTGAACAACGCCGTCTATGGTCGCTTCATCTATGATTCCGTAGGGGAAATCATAGGCGGGGCACCGCGGATTCGTGAATTCCAAATCAATTACAACCATCAAGTGCTGAACGGCGAGACGGTATTTTGCGGCGGCGCAAGACGCGATGACGGATGGATTTATGTCGATGGCCTTTCGGAAGACGGCAAGACATGTAGCTTTCAAGCCGTTGTGAAGACGGAGTGATTTTTGATAACATATTAGAAACAGGAAACAACCATGAAAATCAATGTTCCGCAGATTAGTTCCGTTGACATGCTGCTGGTCGGTGGCTCGCTGAAAGGCGTGCTTCTGGCGTTGGCGGCGAAACAGCATGGCCATACCGTGCAGTGCATCACGCCCGCGCCGTATTTCGCGGAGGAATATGCGTCCCACTTTGATTTGCAAGGACATAACGATGCGGTGTGGAAGACCGTCTTCCCAGAAGACAAACTGCTGACGCCGATGGATGTGAAACGGCGCGTTGAACAACTGTTCATGGACAACGGCATTGATTTCCTCTATCAAGTCAATCCGATCTGCCCTGTCTATGACGACGGTGGCGATGTGGCGGGGCTGATTGTCGCGAATCGTTCTGGATTCCAGGCCATTCAGGCGAAAGTCATTGTCGATGCGACTGAAAATAGTTTGGTTGCAAGATGTTGCGGCGTTCCGATGACGCCTTTCAAAACCGGCGTCCATAATGTGACGCGTTTCCAGCTGAAAGCCGCCAATGGCGCGAACGTCGAGAAACTGCCGTTGGAATATTCGTTGGAAGGCAAGTCTGTTCCCGTCTTCAAGATTACGGAATCGGTTGAAATCAAAGATGATACACCAGCAGGACTGGCGCAGGCGGAAGTGGAGGCACGGTTGCGGACATGGCATCCGGACATGACATACGGCTCCGATGTGTCCGTCATCGACGGATTGCCGAAAGTTGTCGATGACTACAAGCCGAACTGCCGTTTGCCGTTGTATTTGGCGGATCGTCTGGACGAAGTTGAATTGCTGGCGGCATTGGCCAAACAGCCGTTCCGCGTATTGGCGGCGACGAACCGCAAGGCCTGCGGTTGCACGTCCGAACTTGTTCGTAAAGACATCTTCCATCGTTTCAAAGACTGCCCTGTCGTATCGTTGGATTTGGATACGTTCGCCGTTGAAAATACGGTGGATGTGCTCGTCGTCGGCGGTGGGACGGGCGGCGCTCCGGCAGCCATCGCGGCTGGCCGCGCGGGCGCGAAGACGATGTGCATCGAATCGGTGCACGACCTCGGCGGCGTCATGACCGTCGGCCGTATTACCGTTTATTATTTCGGCAATCGCGTCGGTTTCACGACGGAAATCGACAAAGGCATCATCGCCATGGCGGGCGAGAACAAGCATGACATGAAGCGTGGCCTCAGCGACGTCGAAGCCAAAAAGGCGTATTTCCTGCGGGAAGTCCATGCGGCAGGCGTTGATATGCGATTCGGGACGATGGCCGTCGCCGCTTCCGTGGAAAATGGCGCTGTCAACGGCGTGCTGATGGTGGGACCGTATGGCGTCCAACGCATTGCCGCCAAACGGTTAATTGATGCGACTGGCAACGCCGATGTTGTCGCGGCGGCTGGCGGCGAAACGGTCATGGCATCCGCCGACGAACCGTCCATCCAAGGGGCGGGGCTTTCGCCAATCCGCCCTGGTTATGTTTGGAACACGGACTTCCAGTTCATCTGCGACCATGATATTCTCGACTGCACACGAAGCTTCGTCATGGGCCGTGCAAAATTCCGTAAGCAGTTCGATGTCATTCAGATACAGAACACGCGCGAACGCCGCCGCATCGTCGGCGACATCGTCTTGCAACCGTCGGACTTCTATGCGAACCGCAAATACGACGACACGGTCGTGCAGGCCATGAGCAATTTCGACACGCATGGCTTCGTCGTTCATCCGATGTTCATGCTGCAGCCGCCGACGCATGACGGCCATTTCGCCAACGTGCCGTTCCGCGCGTTGTTGCCGAAAGGTTTGGAAAATATTGCGGCGACAGGACTTGCCGTCAGCGCTCAACGCGACTGCCTGCCGCTTATCCGCATGCAGCCAGACGTGCAGAACCAAGGTTATGCCGTCGGTTACGCCGCCGCCATGGCGGCGCGGGAAGGCAAGACATACCGCGGCATCGACATGCGCGCCGTCCAGAAGCATCTTGTTGAAAAAGAGATACTTCCGGAAAGCATTCTGGCGGAGTCCGATGATATTCCGGGCGTTCCCGCCACGGATCCGCACTATGAATTGGCCACGATTTTCATGTCGCCAGACAAGAAGATGGCGGATTTGCAGGCGGCCTACGATAAAGATCCATCCGACGTCAAGACGGCCATGATTCTGGCCTTCCTCGGTGAGAAACGCGTGAAAAACACGATTATAAAGGCTTTGAAGTCATCGGGTTGGGACGAAGGCTGGAACTATCGTGGCATGGGGCAGTTCGGCATGTCCGTCAGCATGGTCGATTGCATGCTGTTCGCATTGACGGCGATTGGTGGCGACGCGGAAGCTGTCCGCGGCAAACTGGAGGATTTGTGCTCCGACGACGCGTTTTCGCATTTCCGCTCCGTTTGCTATGCGCTCATGAAGCATCCCGATCCAGACGCCGCAGGGCTGTTGGAGGAAATGCTCCGCACGCCCGGCATGAGCGGCTACGCCATCAAGACATTGCAGGACACCGTTCGCGCGAACCGCCGCGACGTCAACGAAACGACGTACCGCAACAGCCAGTTGAAGGAATTCTATCTGGCGAAAGCGTTGCAGGCCTGCCGGCCGGGCGATGCCTTGGCGGGTGGAATTCTCGACGGCTACCGCCGAGGCCTCATGGGCTACTTCAGCCTTTATGCATGAAACGCATAAGAAATCGTGCGGCTGAATTGCAAAAACAGGAAGCCGTGCTATCTTATGGTTGTTGCAGACAATATGTGCGACTAGCTCAGTTTGGTTAGAGCGCTACCTTGACACGGTAGAGGTCGGCGATTCGAGTTCGCCGTCGCACACCATATAGAAGAAGCTCCGATTGTTTCGGGGCTTCTTTTTTTTGTAACGATGGCGTTTGTAGCGACGGCGTCCCGCCGTCGTTGCTCGTTACGTTTTAAGCCGTTGTCGTTTGTAAGTAAACACGACTAAATAACAAACGTAATGGTGTTGTAACGACGGCGTCCTCGCCGTCGTTGGTCGTAACACGCTTAGCCGTTGTCGTTTGTAAGTAATTGGGACAGAATAACAAACGTAATGATGCTGTAGCGACGCATGCGGTCAACGGCGGGACGCCGTCGTTACGCAGTATTATAGAGCTAAATAGCCTTTATGACTTTCTGTGATTTATTATGATTCTTTATGATTTATTATGATTCTTTATGATTTATTATGATTCTTTATGATTTATTATGATTCTTTATGATAATGAAAAGGAATTCTTGAATATTCCTTTTGCTGGGCTATAGTCTATTTGAAGTAGCGACGGCGTCCCGCCGTTGGTGGGCGTAACACGTTTAGCCGTCGTTACCTCGCCGATGCATGCCGTCAACGGCGGGACGCCGTCGTTACCTCGCCAACGCTGGCTGTCAACGGCGGGATGCCGTCGTTACAACGCATGCCGTCAACGGCGGGACGCCGTCGTTACAAAACATGCGGTCAACGGCGAGACGCCGTCGTTATACAGAGTTTCATGAAAAAGGAGGATGGTATTATGGTTGAACAAGGATTTCCGATTGATGATAATGATCAGAGAACAGATTCAGAATCTCAGGATTCGGTTAGGAACTCAACACCTATCTATTTCCCCGGGAAAGAATTATATCAAAATGAAAACCTTTTGATTTACCCGGGCAATCTTCTTCCTCATTGGGAGCTGAACGATATAGCGTATCATATTAGCTTCCGTCTGGCTGATGCCATACCGGTCACCATACGGCAGCAGTTGCAGGAGGAACGAAAACAAATTTTTGGAAATTGTCCAGAAGAAGAGCAAATGCCGACAAAAGAAGAAATAAGACGTTTTCAATATCTGTATTCTGAAAAGATTGAAAAGTATCTTGACAGTGGATATGGCTCCTGTGTTCTTCGTGAAGAGAGTGTCGCGAAGATTGTCTGCAAATCCCTTGAATTCTATGAAGGACAAAAATATCTTCTTCATGCTTGGTGCATCATGCCCAATCATGTTCATGTCGTATTTCAGGCTTTGAGGGCTCATACACTTGCCGAAATACTTCATGGATGGAAATCATTTACTTCGCATGCCATTAACAAGCTGTTGAACCGCAAAGGGCAATTATGGCAAGATGATAGCTACAACCATATTATCAGGACATCGAAAGAGTATTATTTTCAAGTAAGATATGTGTGGAACAATCCAGAGAATGCCGGTTTCCATGAATGGAAATGGCGCTGGAAACGATTGTAGCGACGGCGTAAAGTAGCGACGGCGTCCCGCCGTTGGTGGTCGCAACATTTTTTGCCGTTGTAGTCTGTAAGTAAACGCCACTAAATAACAAACGTAATGGTGTTGTAACGACGGCGTCCCCGCCGTCGTTGGTCGTAACACGCTTAGCTGTTGTCGTTTGTAAGTAATTGCGACAAAATAACAAACGTAATGATGCTGTAGCGACGCATGCCGTCAACGGCGGGACGCCGTCGTTACGACGCATGCCGTCAACGGCGGGACGCCGTCGTTACGACGCATGCCGTCAACGGCGGGACGCCGTCGTTACAACGCGAGGACGCCGTCGTTACTCAAAATCCGCTATTTCGGTGGGATTGATCTCGTCTGAACGGAGGTTGCGGGCGGCGGCGATGGCCGCCGCTTTGCCGACGGCTTCGCCGAGCGTCATGAGCGTTCGGGAGAGGCGGCAGGAGCCGCTGACGATGTGCGTGGCGCCGATGCCGCGCGAACCAATCCACAAGTTGTCAAATTCCTGCGGCAGCGTGGTTTCGTACGGAATTTCGTAGGGGATGCTGCCAAGGCGTTGCTCCAGATTCGTGCCATGGACGTCGATGGGATGGTCGGTTTTCGCAATAGAACGGTCGCTATGCATACCGCGTGTCGCTAAAACATCATTCAGCGTCAGAATTTTATGGGCTTTCAGACGATAACTTTCGCGGATGCCGAGTTCGGGGGCCATGCCGACAAGAGACCAGTCTGGATGATGGCCCGAAACGACTTGCCAGCAGTAGGATAGATATGCTAAGTTGAATTGCTCCGTCGAGGCGCGTTGCAAATCGCCGTCGATTTCCGGTGAATAGTTGCCGTGGCCGCAGATGTTGATGAGATGGTCGCCACATGGCAGATCGACTTGGAAGAAACAGTCGATTCGGGCCTGCGGCGGAATGTCGTCAGTCGTCATGTCAAATTTCGGTGACGTGTTTGGTTTGACGCGATATATCCAGTTGACTTTGTTGAGGTTGTGTCGATCCGCCTTTTCAGGGGCGACCTCTTCGCCGAAATCTGATTTGGCATCCGTGCCGAGCATGACATCGCAGCCGCAGTTGCGTGCGACGGCGAGACAGCCTGATGCGTCGATGACGCATCGAGGACGGATTTGCATGGAACATCCGTTATGGGAGAGCGTTATGGATGTGATGAGGCGTCCGTTTGTCTGGGCGGAGATGAATGTCGTATTGCCCATGAAGGTCAGATTGGGCAATTCCGCGAAGACATCTTGGACGGCTTTTTGATAGGCCCAAAGTTCGAATGGCATGGTTGGATTGCGATGGCCGTCCGAACCGTTGCGGCTGGTCGTGAACGGCATGTCCGTCGCACCATTTGGCATGGCACGCATGCGATTCCATAACTCACGTGTGAAAGGGGAGTTGCCACAGGTTGGCTCCCAGTTGTGAACCCATGCGGAAGCGACGACACCGCCAGGCGATGGGGCGCTGTCGATCAAGAGCGTTTTCGCTCCAAGGCGGGCTGCTCCGACGGCCGCGCCGATGCCGCCCGAACCTGCACCGATGATAATAAGGTCATAATTGTCGTTAATGGTTGTCATAGGCACCACAGATTACACGGATTACACAGATTTTTCAGATTGCCTCGCCGCAGGAGCCGACTGTAGCAGAAAGCTTTACTCCTATTTTATGATATCCAAAAAGTGAATGCATTCAAACGGCTGCCTGCGGCTCGGCGGTTTGAAAATCACAGATAAAATAGGCTGGAATTATTATAGATAATGAAGGAGTTTTTTGTCAGTCGAATTTGTTTTCAGCTTTCAGCGTTTGGCTTTAAGCTCTGCGACGCAGCAAGTTCCTGTTGTTCTTTATAGAGGGCGCGGGCTTGGAAGAAGCCTTTGAGGATGCAGATAAACGAATAGATTGAGAAAATCAAATAGGTGATTTGTTCAGGCTGATCGACCATCATTCGCGCGTGTAGATAAATGCTGATAAGACTGCTGATGATAATCAGATACGTGTATTCGATGAAGGCGAACATCGTCAGGATGGAAATGAGAATGCCGAAAAGACTGATGGTGTTGTCGAGCAGTTGGTAACTGGAGCCGATGGCTTTGAGAATGGCATAGGTGACGAGCCATGTGGCGACGCAGGCGATGGTCGTCCAAATGCGTTGTTTCGTGGTCATGCAGCGGAAGACCGTTGAATGTTTGTAGGCGCGTTTGTGCCATTGGAGGAATGTGATAAGTTGCAACGGGCAGGAGAAGAACAGCGCATAGGCAGCCATCGCCATGAGGCCAAAATAGTAATAGACATATGCGTAGAGCAACGAATTGAAACCGCCGATGAGTGGTGCATAACGGCTGACGCGAGATTGTAACAGTCCGACTACCAACGAGATGTAAAGCGGAAGAGTGCGTAGCAACGGCTGATGGCAGTAGATTCGCGCAATGGTCAGCAGGACGAATGTGATCGCCATTGGCGCGAAAAACAGGATTTTGTCTTTTGTATTCTTTTGCATGGATTTACTGGAGGGCGATGATGAGTTCGGCAAGAAGTCGTTTGTGGGCGATGATGGCGGCGGACGAATGATCGAAATGATCCAGTCTTGTCACAACGGAATCAGGCACTTGCAAGGCGGCTTTCGCACGTTTGACAAGCTCTTGGTCTGCGTCTGGACGTTTTTCATAGACTGCCAGACGAGTCGCAAGAATTTGGAAATATTCGGTGTCTTGCAAGCCGTCGCGGAGGTTTTTGAGACGGATGGAAGGCCACGGTGTCCAGTCGGGGCCTGGATACATGAGATTTCCGCCGCCGTTTGTCGGGCTCGGTTTGGCTGTTTTGGACATGATACTGCGGAAATAGGGCACCCATGGGACGGCAGGCCAGCGGAGGCCGTCTTTCATTTTCTGGCGGACGTCATCTGTCATCCATTCCATGCCGAAACTGATGCGTTCTTGTTCTGTAAGTCGTTCATGCTCATAGGCATTTGTGAACCATTCGCGGTTCAGTCCCCAATAGAGGAGGCCTGTGATGTTGAGGCGTTTCGTCAGCCACGGAATGACGCGCGGGGCGATGCCAGGCGAATCAAGATTGAAATTGACGCATGGCTTGAGCGGATAATCCGTCGGATACCACCAAATTTGTTCACCGAGCTTGCGGCGTGAATCGGCCATCTTTTCATCATAATGCTGGAATAGCGGGCACCAGATATCGACATAGCCGAAAAGCCGTTCGTCAATTCTGGCCGTGTTCAGCCGCGGAATGTCTGGAAAATGCTGTTTTGTGTTGTCGAAAGCGGCCTGCATGGCTTTCAATTGGTGGACGTTGAAGAGGACTTCGTCGAAGCCGAAGGCGACGACGCGTTTCCGCCAGCCGTTGCGGTCGATTGCAACGAGATTTTTCATCATGTTGGCTTGGTTCTTATCTGCCGCAATGATAGGCAGATAGATGTTTTTCATGCCGCGTTCGAGACAATAGCGTGTTTCGTCTTCTGTGAGGAATAGCGTGGAGCCGTTCCAAAGGTTCATGGGATCGAGGCGGTGGTCGAGAATGAAATCCAGATAAACGCGGCGTTTTTCCGCTGGTATCTCTTTGCCGTAAAAGGCCTTAGCCCAAGATGGCGTAAAGCAGAAGGCGGTGGAAAGTGTGAACTCTTTCGGCAAGGCGAACGGATAGACGGTGACTGACAGCGGGAAGGAGAGTTCTTTATTGTCGGCCTTCAGGACGACGTCGAATTCCGCCTTGCCCGACTGCGTTTGCGGCACATGGACATCAATCCAGAAGCGGACAAGCGTTTGCGGCGTTTGGAAGGTTTCCGTGCCATCGCTTGGGCGAAGCACATCCGGATAAGACACGGAAGGTTTTCCCGCGAAGCGTGTGGCGATGTCATCTTCAAAGAAGATATTGGTTTTCAATGTTTTGGCGAAATCGTCCTTTGGACGAACGGACAATTCCGCCTTGCGGATTGCCTGTTTGGACATGGCGATGGCGATCGCCTGAATGCCACCTGTTTCTCCTTGTGCGAGAAGAAGTTCCGCCTGTTTTTTGTCATTGCCGAAGTAAAGGCCGGGCATTGCCTTGACGGTCGAATCTTCCGGAAAAAACAGAAGTCCGAGCTTCGCGCCGACGGTTCCTTTTCCGAAGGCGGCAAGATATTTGCGTGCATCTTCAGCGAGGCTGGCGGCCTCCTCTTGAATCTGTTGCAGTTGATGGAGCGCGATCAGTGTTTCATCCGAATTGGTTGCCTCTGTGATTTTCTCCATCGCCTGCCTGCTGTTCGTCTGGATGGTATTCCGCCGTGTGGCGAGAGCATTGTCCAGTCCGCCCTTTAACGGCGCGAGTTGCTTCATGATGTTGGCGTGAAGGCTGTTGGCGTTTTTGCGAAGGGCGATTTTCCATTGATCGGCAGAGAACGTTTCGTTTGGTGGAACGGAGACTTGCACGTTGGCGAGAAGCGTTTCGGAGGGCTCCGTTTCGCTGCCTTCAATCCACAGGGAGGCGGGCGTTGTCGTGTTCGGATAGCGGAACCGCCAGTTTTGAACACGGGGCGTCGCCATATCGTCGATATAGATGTCGTAAGTTCGGTCAATGGAACGTAATACATAGCGGACATGATGCCATTGGCCTGCTTCCATCGGCGAATGGGTAAGCCACGAACCGTTGTCGATCGGCATGATATTGCCTGCCGAGAAGAGGGAGCAGGCCATCTGCGTGCCGCGCGTATCGCGAACGAACAACATGTAGCGGGCCGACGTCGTGACGGGATTGAGCCAGTAATCGACGACGACTGTTTCGGGATTGGCGTCAATGATTTTTGCCCCGAAGTTCGGGCTTGTCCAACTGGGCGTGGCTTTGTTGCCGCCTTCCGTCGTTTTTAGCAACAGAGCCTTATGGACTTCTGGATGATTTTGTATTTCAACGACTTTGCTAATGCCTTTCGTCGGCTTTGGCGTGAATTGCGAGAAGTCTTCGGAATATATCAGCGTATTCGCGAGAATGCTGCATGAGCTTAATAACAAAAGTGAGAGGCTGTTTTTAAACATTGTGGAATCTGTGTGCGTGAAGGGCGTTCATTGCTTGCGAAAACATGTTAAGCATGTAAAATAAGGCAAAGAAAATGCTGTGCAAGAAATCATAGTGAAAAAGCTGTGAAAACATTCTGATCAATATAAGGGGAAAACGATGAAACAGACGATATTGGCGTTGGCGATTCTGGCGGCGGGAAGCTGTGTCGAGGCGAAGCAGATCGCCGTGTATGGGCGTGATGCGAAGGCGGCGGCAGGCTTGGCGAAAGCATTGAAATCGGCGGAACATACGGCTGTGACGTTGGATGCGGATGCGTTCTGCAATGCGGAGATGTTGCTGAAAGCGGATTTGTTGGTGATCGCGGATCCCAAGAATGTTCCAGCCGCTTCGGCGGGAGCCATCCATGACTTTTTGGCGGCGAAGAAAAGCATGTTGCTTTTGGGGCCGCGTCCGTTTTCACAGCCTGTCCATAAGATTGGCGGAGAATGGCTGACGCGGGCGGAGCAGGCGGAAAAACGCGCCCAGACACCATGCGAACCGTTAAAACTGCCACCGCGAATGCTGTGGAATCTTTCCATGCGCGAAAAAGACATCAAGACGAAAATGACGATAGAAGGCACGAATGGCCTTCATTATCAATTGGATACGCTGATGGGATGGACGACGTACGCCGCACCGTGTGTGGGCATGTTTCCAAAAGGCCATGATCTGATGTGCCTTTCCGTGAAGGGCAATCCGAATGTGCGGAGCATGTGCATTGAATTGGTCGAGATGGATGGCTCCCGCTGGATCGCAACGGCTCCCGTTTCAACAGAATGGCGGAAACAGGGCTTGGAAGCGGCGGATTTCAGATTCTGGCATGACTGCACGCCGTCGAAGCCGCGCGGCGGCAAAGGCGATGTCGTGAATTTTACGGACGTTCGCACGATTTCCATCGGCCTTGCGGACACGCATACGCCAGGCTCGGCTGGAGCGGATCTGGAATTTTGGATAAAGGACATGGGAACGGCCGTCAATCCGGACGACGGCGCGGACGAACCGGATGCGCGGTTCGCCTACATGGAGACGTTTTATCCTGCGTACAAGCAGTTTCCGATAAAAGACAGCCCCGGTTGCTTCGGCACGATGAACCGCTGGCAGGGGCGTGGATTCAACCAGAAGGCGTCGTGGCGGTATCGTCCATTCAGATTTGAGAATGAATCTCTTGTTTCAGACAAATATGTCCATGCTGACGGTTCCATGTGGATGACGCATTATCTGGATGGCGATTTCGCGGGCTCGCGCGTGGCGACGATCGCGGCACCAGTGGATACGGATCATGAGGTGTATCTCTTTATGGTGAAAAAGCTTGCGGAACGTGTCTTGCAACCGATTGAATTGATTGGCGCGGGAACGCATTATTTCGGCATGTTCCCAGACCAGACGGACGATATCGGTTACGAGCTGGAAGTCTTTGAAGATGTGGCAGATGCGAAAATCTCTGTGGAAATGGAAGTGAAGGAAAAGAACGGCGCCGTCGTGCAGGCGGAACGTTTCATGCCGAAAGCGACGACCGGTCTGAAAAAGGCGAAAAAGCCATTCATCCAGCCGAAATCCGATACGCAATATGTTGTGACGACGCGGCTTCTGGTCAACGGAAAGGAATGGGACCGTGTGGAGCAGGAAGTGTATGTTTGCAAGACGCGCGAGGCGTTGCGCGCGAACAAAAAAGGCTTCATCACGGTGAAGGACGGCAACTTCATGCTGAATGGCAAGCCGTGGTATCCCGTTGGCGTAAACTATTGGACGTCAAACTACGCGGCGTTGGAATGGCGTCGCTACATCCAGGGCTTTCTGGTGGCGGGATTCTATGATACGGAGCAGATTGAGAAGGATCTGGCGGTGATGGAATCGGTCGGCATCAACATGCTTTCCGTGCAGATCTTAGGCGATACAGGAAAGGAAGATACGCTGCGGAATATCATCGACTTCTTCCATCGCTGTGAAAAACACAATATGTATGTGAATGGATTCCTGAAGCCTGCGTCACCGTTCGCCTTCAACGATGCGAAGGTGGAGGCGGCCATGAAGGAGGGCGAACTGGCGCACTTTCCTGTGCTGTTCGCGTATGATTTGTGTTGGGAGCCAGGCAATTACGCCTTCGACGCGAAATCGCGGCCAAGCTATGATGTTCGTTGGAACAAATGGCTGAAGGAACGCTATGGCTCCGTCGAAAACGCCATCAAGGACTGGGGGATCGAGCCGAACCGCAACGAAAAAGGGCAGGTTGCGTCGCCGACGGATGCGCAGTTGCGGATGGACGGCGAGTGGCGGATCTATGTGGCTGCGTACAGGCGGTTTATGGATGATGTCACGTCGAAGATGTGGAATGTTGCGACGATGAAGATGCGGGCGTTGGCTCCGAGGCAGTTGATGAGTTTTCGTCAAGGCAATACGTTGGCGCATGATTTTGCGTTGACGGGGCCAGTGAAACATATGGATTTCATCTGCCCGGAAGGCTATTCGATTCCGAACAACGAGAACGGCTACAATGCGGCGGCGTTTATCACACGTTATGTGCATTTTGCATCCGGTGGCAAACCGATTATCTGGGCGGAATTCGGAAAGAGCATCTGGGATGCGCAGGCCGTTGATATTTCAGAAGTTGCGCTGAAAGGTTGCACGGATTATCATGACTTGTTCTATCGGATGGTCATCGATTCAGGCGCGAACGGCACGGCGCCATGGTGGTGGAGCGGCTGGTATCGCGTCGGTGAAAACAGCGATTTCGGCATTTCGAATCCAGACGGGACGCCGCGTCCGATGGCGACGATGTTGACGAAATACGCGCCGATCATGAAGACGGAACGCACGTATGATGAAGGAGATGTGCTGTTCATGGTTGATCGCGACGCGCATGCGGGCGGCTATTGGTACATGGCCTTCAATACGGGGCGTGACGCCTACAAGGCGGCCCGCAAACAGAACAAACAGCTGAAACTGGTCAGCGAGGCGACGGGCAAGACGTCCGCCGACGTGCCGTTGAAGGCAATCGGCAACGTGCCGTGCAACGGCTACAATCCGCCGAAATATTTGAACAGCGAGTTCAATTCGGTCATGCTCGTGCTGCCGGACGGAACGCGGCTTGGCGTCATGAACGGTTCGGAAATCGAATGGCCGAAAAACAGTCCTGTTGTAGTTGATGTAAGCGTCGGCAATCTTGGTGAAGCGACGTGGATAAGTTCTTCCGGAAAAGCCATTAAGGATGGCGATGTGATTTTGGAGTCAGGAACGCGCCGCGTAAAGCTTGGTCAAAAAGTGCCACGGTTTGGCGATGCTGAACTGAAAGGTGTCGTTTTGGCGGAGGAAATCAATGGAAAACGCACGTTCACGTTACGGTTAAACGCCTTTGGAAGAAGTACATTCGGAGAAGTGTTTACATTTACGGTGAAGTAGTTTTCTGAAACCTAAATATTTATGAAGAATTTATCTCTATTGCTGTTAGGGTGCGTCACCATGTTGAATGCTGCTGAATTGAAGCTTGATTTCAAGGAAAATGGAGAGATTCATGTGGCAGGCATGGTGGCTGGCTCTCTTCCGGGCGGTTTTTCCGTGAAAGAGCGGATTTTTGAAAAATCACAGGCGGAAGTCATTATGCTGGAAGATTTTCAAAAAGACGAACGGCAATGGGAGGCGGTCATGTTCGGCGGGAAGACGCCCGAGCCTGGCTGTCAGTTGATGACAGAAAATGGCGAAACATTTGTTCGTGTGGGCGGAAATGAACGCTATGGTCATGGCGTCCAACCGTCTGCTATTGCATCGGTGATGCCTGGAGGAATTTGTGAAATATCCTTCAAAGGACGCGTTCCTAATCCAGAATCGACCTTTATTGTTTATTTGAAAGTGTATGATGCTGCGGGAAAGGAAATTACGGATGACATTCCCGCTGGCGGCGGTTGGACCTATTCGCCGTTCAGCCATACGCATTGCCGTTTTCCGATATCGTTGAGCACAAGCAAACAGTGGGAGATAGTCAAATTGATTTATCCTGTGCCGCAACGTGTTCATGGCCTGCGTTTTTCGATATGCCAATGGCGTGGTTCGCATGCGGATTGTGCTGAATATCAATTGACATGCACAGGCGGTGCAACGAGCCGCGATGTGGTGTTCGATGAAAGGACGCAGTCGGTTCAGGCGGATGGCAGTGTGAAGGGGGGCTTACGTAGCCGTGAAAGTAGTCTGGTTTTGAAAAGTATCTGGCGGCGTGGGGAACATGGTGAATGGACGGTTCATGCGGAAATTGATGATATCCATAACCCGCCTAAGCCGAGAGCGTTGGATATTGAATATCGACTGCCGATGGACTGTGTTGGCGGCAAATGGCATCGGCTGTGGCGTGATTCGAAAAAAATTGAAAAAGGAAAAATCTATTCATTACAGGCCACATCCGTTGGTAGTCATGGTGTTGCGCCGTATCCATTTACAGCCATTGAGAAAGATGGTGTGAAAATTGCATTGGGAACGCCGTTTGACAAGCCTGCGTTCGAAGACCGTATCGTGGATGAAAATGGAATCGTCAGCAGTACGGCGATTGGCTTGTTGCCACGGGACGGTCGTGGCGGCCACGGCGAAGTGGATTTGGTCGTTTTCGCATTCGATGGCGAATGGGGCTTCCGTTCCGCCATGAAGCGGTATGTTGAAATCTATGGTAAGTTGTTCGCATCGAGGACGAAACCAAAGGAAGAGGGGACATGGTTGTGGCCGATTTGGCCTGGAGCCTTGCCTGAACATCCGGAGGATTTTGGTCTTGCCTTCTGGGAGGCGCCTGCGACGATGGGCGGCAAGGAGGAGATTGAAAAGGCGCACAGTCATGGAATCCGTGCATTCCCCTATACGGAGGCGTGGGGCATGCGGCAGGAGATAGCCAAAAAGCCTGGTAGCGAAGAACATATCACCGTTCCCGAACGGTTGGCGGAGCTAAAAGGCTGGGCAGAACATCCGGAGGAAGGCAAGACGTGGTTTGACGCGCCGCGGCACATCGCCGCGCAGGCCGCGTTGAATTCGCTGCCCATCAAGCCGGACGGCGAACATCCGTTCGCCGTTGACCAATATGACAAATGGTTCCATTGGTGGCGGACGAATTCCGATCCACGGCTTCCCTTGCCGAACCGCGCGTCGCTCTGTTGGGACTATACCATCGGAAAGAACATCGATCTCGTTGACGGCGTGTATCTCGACAGTTTGGATTACGTGTTCGCTGTCAATTACTTGAATGTACGTCCCGAACATCTGGCTGTCATGGCGGAAAGTCTAACATACGACAGCGTGACGGGCGTTCCATGCGCGGACGGCATTCAGCATCAAGTCGCGTTTGTGAAATGGTTGGCTGGGCATCTGCATAACAAAGGCAAGTTGATCTTTGGCAACGTTTTCGGCATTTCGCACCGTTTCCATGGGGCGTCCGTCGATATCTTCGGCAGTGAAGTCGGCAGTTGGGGCGGTGGTTCACGTGACACCGTCGTGCAGGACGACGACGCATGCTGCATGAAACGTTTTTATGCGTATCGCCGTCCTGTCTGCAACTTGCTGCAGGAGGGAAACTATTCGCATCCTGTTCCAGAAGTGACGGCGGAGCAGATGCTTAAGTATTGTGAGCATCAGTTGTTCTATGGATTCTATCCGGGCGTCAGCACGATTGGCGGCGAAGAGAAGGCGGGCTATGCCAATTGGAAGCGTTATTTTGGCAAGTCACGGCAGTGCGAACGCGACAGGGAGCTTTTCAAGACCATCGTGCCGTTGGTGCGTCGTCTGAACGACGCGGGCTGGGAGCCTGAAACGATGGCGCGTTGCAATCAAAAAATGATTATGGTCGAACGCTATGGCGATGGCCATGATGGTCGCGAATTGCTGTTCACGATCCGCAATGAAAGCAATCAGGATGTCGCTGAACTGGAACTGGTTGTGGAATGCAATGCCAATGAATTGACATGCCTTTACGGCGATATCGTGTTGCAGAAAACTGGTGAGAAAACGTGGCGCATGCCGCTGAAAGCACGAAAGACTGCTGTGCTATTGGCGAAATAAACAGGACAATTACGACGAAAGGGACGAAAGCGACAACATGGTCGTTTTCGTCCCTTCTGTTCTTTTAGTCTTGTTTTTTCTCTTTACTTGATAATTCCAAGATCTTTGGCGGTAACGATTTCCGTCTTGAAACTGCCGTCGGCGGAGATGTCATAGATACGGAAGCCTGGATTGCCGTCGTTATAGGAATGGAGGGTGGCGGCCTTGCAGAAGCCAAGGCGGATGCCGTTCTTGTCCGTCACATCGAATGTGTTCATGTGGTCGTGGCCGAAATATGCGCCTTTCATGTTGCCCATCTTGAGCCAGCTCTGGTAGAGCGTACGGCCTTCATAGGTGTGTTCCGCATCCGTGTAGGCGCCCCAACGCGGCGGGCAGGGCTTCTCCTTAAGTTCGCCTGTGCCAATGCCTTCGGCAAGTTTGTCAAAGGAGTTGACATCATCGTTCCAAACAGTTCCCGCAGGTTTGATCATGTAGCAGTTGCGCTGTTTGATCCAGACCATGTTCGCTTCGGGAATGACATATTTCTTCAGTTCCTTTGACCACATGGCTTTTTCGGGCAGCTTCTTGATGTTCTTGTTGAGCGGCTTGCTGAAGAAAGCATCC
>JAFZAB010000242.1 GCA_017548425.1 Victivallales bacterium | reverse complement strand
TGTCTCCAGCCTGGACAGCGTTGTCGTAAGTGGCTTTAATGCAATCACGACGAGCTCCGCCATTGGCGGTGTCAGGCTTGGAGAGAATGAGAATCGGCATGTCCGGGCGGGCGGCGCGGATGATTTTGAAGAACGGTTCATGCGTCTTCTGGAGATGTTCGAGAGACGGCGCGTTGTGGTCGTAGTCGTAGACGAACATGGCGGCGTCGATCTGCGCAATGGCTTCGGCCATGGCGGTTTCGCCGCGTGCGGATCCAGAGAAGCCGAGATTGACTTGCGGGACGTCCAACGCGCGGCAAATCATTGTCGTGTAGTTGTTTCCAGGACGGGAGCAACATCCGCCCTGCGTGATGCTGGAGCCGTAGAAAACGATCGGTTTGGAAAGGCGTTGCGGCGTGGGCGGCTCGAATTTCGCGTCGGGAGCAACGCCGACTTCGAGTTTGTTGACGGAGGAGTACAGCGGGAGGAAGATGATGTAGTCGCGCATGGCATTGCCGCCGACGTTGACGATGGAACCGTCCTTCGTCGTGCGGATGATGCTGATAAAGCGTTCTTTATGATTGGGGAGGCGTTCATAGAGGTCATAGCCGGAAACGCCAGTGGCGGGCATGTGGTTCATGGCCGCGCCAGTGGGCGGATCGGAGAGCAGAGCGATGAACGGAGAATTCGTGCGGAAGAGGACGGCACCGCCGGACGGATGTTTCGCGAGGGCGAGTACGCCGCCGTTGACCTGTTCTTTCGTGAATTCCGTCGGAATACGATAGAACGGTTCATCTTCGGACTTGCGGAACGCGAAACCAGTCAGAACAAACGGCGCTTTGCGGACGTCTGCGAAGCGGACTTCGCGGTTACCGACGGTTGCCTGACGGAAGTTCGGATCGATTTCCGTGATGTCTTTTTCCTGCGCATGGACGCATGCCATGGCGACGAGAAACGCGATGAAAAGTTTTTTGAACATCTTTAAACTCCTATATTTACTTAATTAAGAAAACCACAGATCACACAGATTACACAGATTTTTCACAGATTGCCTCGCCGCCGATCCGGCAAGGTAGTAAGGCTTTTGTTGTTGATTATGAAACCAATTGCAAATGAAATCAACGGCTCCGGCGGCTCGGCGGTCTGAAAGCGCTTCGCGCAACAGATGGAAGACAGATGGATTGTCGCCAATGGCAATCCCAAAGCATGCTTGCATTTGCTTTAAGCTTTGGGCTTTAAGCTTTTAGCTGAAATCAGTTGATTTCGTTCTGTTGCGCGACAAGTTGGTCGGCCCCGTAGATTTTGCGGAGCTTCGGTTTCTCGATTTTACCGGTCGGATTGCGCGGAACTTCCGCGAAGATGATCTTGCGCGGACGCTGATAGCGCGGCAGATCCATGCAGAAATCGTTGACTTCCTGTTCTGTAAGTGTATGGCCCTGTTTGACTTCGATGACGGCGGCGGCGATTTCACCGAGCCGTTTGTCCGGAAGGCCGATGACGGCGACATCCTTGATGTGGTCGTTCTTGCGGAGGAAGTCCTCAATTTGGACAGGATAGAGGTTCTCGCCGCCCGTGATGATGACATCTTTCTTGCGGTCAACGAGATAGATGAAGCCGTCCTCCGACTCTTTGGCCATGTCTCCCGTGAAGAGCCATCCGTCCTGCAAGACTTCCTTGGTGGCTTTTTCATCTTTGTAATAGCCTTTCATGACGCCATCGCCTTTGATGGCCAGTTCGCCGACTTCGCCACGTTTGACCGGCTGATGCTTTTCATCGACGATTTTCGTCTGCCAGCCATAGCCTGCGACGCCGATAGCGCCAACGTGGTCGATGTTTTCAATTCCGAGATGGACGGCGCCCGGGCCGATGGATTCGCTGAGGCCGTAGTTCGTGTCGTAGTCGTGATGGGGGAAGACCTGCTTCCAGCGTTTGATGAGGCTGGGCGGCACGGGCTGCGCGCCGATGTGCATGAGCCGCCATTGGTCAAGCTTGTAGTTGGAGAGTTCGATTTCGCCGCGATCGATGGCGTCGAGAATATCCTGCGCCCATGGGACGAGCAGCCAGACGATCGTGCATTGCTCTTCGGAGACGGTGCGGATGATCCATTCAGGCTTTATACCTTTTAATAATACGGCCTTGCCGCCGACGAGAAAACTGCCGAACCAATGCATCTTGGCGCCCGTGTGGTAGAGCGGCGGAATGCAGAGGAAGACGTCGTCGCGCGTCTGTCCATGATGGTTCTGTTCGACTTTGCAGGAATGCATGAGGCTACGATGTGGATGGATGATGGCCTTCGGGAAGCCCGTCGTGCCCGACGAGAAGTAGATGGCGGCATTGTCTTCATCCGTCAGCGGAATGTCAGGGGCTTTTTCTGAACAATAGGAGACAAGTTTGTAATACGGTTCCGCAAAGGACGGGCAGTCTTCGCCGACGTAGAGCAACGCGCGGACTTTGGGAATCTGCGTGCAGATGGATTCGATGCGGCCAATGAATTCCGGCCCGAAGACGAGCATTTCGACGTCCGCCAGATCGAGGCAGTATTTGATTTCGTCTGACGTGTAGCGGAAGTTCAGCGGCACGGCCATGCAGCCGCTTTTGAGAACGCCAAAATAGATGGGCAGCCATTCGAGGCAGTTCATCAAGAGGATGCCGACCTTCGCGCCTTTCGGCATGCCACGCGTCAGCAGGAAGTTCGCAAAACGATTGGCCTTCTGGTCGAATTCAGCCCATGTCATTTCGGAGCGGAAGGAATCGATGTTGCTGCCTTCGATCAGGGAGTATTCACGCCAATTGGTATGGTGTTTTTCCAGTTCCTGTGGATTGATTTCGACGAGCGCGACGTCATTTCCGTAAAGCGTGGCGTTTTTCTGCAAGATTTCCGTAATCGGCATGACCGAAGACTCCTTTCTGAATGTTCTGGATATTCTGGATGTTCTGGATGTTCTGAATAGAGATAATTTAAACCAGAATCATTTTCATTCAATAAAATAGAAAGATAAAGGATATTCAAATCTCGTTGATAGCATCTTGTAATTCTGTAGGCGTGATGTCCTGCACGAGCTTGAAACCGTCTTTGGTATGCGGAAGAATGAATGTGATTTTGGCGTTCGTGTTCTTTTTGTCCGCCATCATGAGCGGGAAGGCGTCTTCCGCGGACGGCACGGGGAAGGACGGTCCGCGCAAGGCGCGGACGATTTCCATTTGATTGTCCGCCATATCCGCGTTGATGTAATGCCGTTTCATGGCGATATGTAACGCGACGATCATGCCTTGCGCAACGCAGAGACCGTGGCTGATTCGTTCCTCCGACCATGTTTCGACGGCGTGGCCATAGGTGTGTCCAAGATTCAGAATCTTGCGGAGGCCTTTTTCGCGGAAGTCCTGATGGACGACTTCCGCTTTCGCTTGGGCGGATGCCGCGGCGACTTTCGCGATGAGCGGCAAGTTACCATAGACCAGTCGTTCCAGATTTTCGTCAATGAACTGAGCAAGATTGCGATGGCAGACAAGGCCTGTCTTGTAGGCTTCCACAAGTCCTTCGCGGACACGTTGCTCGGGAAGCGTCGCCAACGCGGCGAGATCCAAAAAGATCGCTTTCGGCAACGCGAACAGGCCGACTTGATTCTTGTAATGCGCGATATTGACGGCCGTCTTGCCGCCGACGACAGCATCGACGCAGCCCAGAAGCGATGTCGAAACAAGCATGAAATCGATGCCGCGTTTGTAAGTCGCTGCAATGAAAGCACCAAAATCCGTGACGAGGCCGCCGCCGATGGCGACGATGAGCGCGTCCCGTCCGATGTTTAATTGCAGCAACTGCCGATAGACGTTTTCCGCCTGCGACAGCGTTTTGGAATCTTCGCCCGGCCGGATGACGATGGAGATGGCGTGCGGCAAAGCGCGTTGGTAGCGCGGCAGATGGGCGGCGGCGACATTGTCGTCCGTAATGAAAACGATTGCCGAATATGGCTTTTCCGCAACGGCTTTCGCGAGTTCAGACGGGGCGTTGAACGTCGGCGAAACGGGCAGTTTCACGCTGTCGATATCCGCCGTGAAAGACTTTACGCCGCTGGTTTTCTGAAGAATATCCATGGCGATGTCTTCCGCAGGGCGGTTCGCATCGACGGCGATATCGCAATCGTGATAGGCGGCCTTGCGGCTGTCGAAAAGTTTTTTTGCATCGTCGCGAGACTTCCAATTGGGGCGTGTGGCGGTGTTTTGTTCAAGCCTGTCGGCGATGACGTCGAACGGCAAATCCAAGAAGACGATGGTTCCGTTGGCTCGCATGATAGCGCGGTTTGACGGAGAGACAGGGAGTCCGCCTCCCGTGGCGATGATTTGTCCATTGTCTTGCTCGACGATTCGTTCAAGCAATTTCGTTTCCTGTTCGCGGAAGGCTTTTTCGCCATGCGCGGCGAAATAGTCGGCGATGCTGCAGCCGAATTCGTCTTCGAGCAGGGCGTCCAGATCGACGGCGGGGCGTTTGAGAATATCCGCGAGAGCGGCGGCGACGGTTGTCTTGCCGGCTCCCATGAAGCCTGTGAGGAAAATATTTTCCATGGAAATTGAATGAGAATAGGTAAAGGTTCTGATTTGGCGGGTCTTGGAGTTTGCCAAGACAAAAATGATGGATTATAGTTTAACTTTCAATTGTTTTTTTTCAAAGAGGAAGCCCTATGGAAATATTCTTGACAATGCGCAAGCGCGCCGAATTCCCGAATCAGATGTCCGTCACGCCTGAGGACATGCCGATGGATGTGGTTCTGCGTGCATTGGATGTGGTAGCGGAAAGCAAGACGCCGCAAGTCCTGTTCAAAGGCAACGAACCGTTGCTGCATCCAGATTTGGAAATGATTGTGAAAGGCTGTCAGAAACGCGGCGTCATTCCCGTGTTCGAAACGAGCGGCCTGATGCCGACGGCGGCGAAGAAGATGGTGCTCGAACAGAGCTTCCGCTTGATTTGGCGGTTGTATCGGCCGAATTTCTACAGCCCGGAGAATTTAGCTGAAATGCGCGAGAATCTGGATGCGTTCATGAAGGCGGGCAATCTCGTCCGCCTGTGCATCATGGTGGATGATCCGGACGCCGACTATGAATTCGTCCGCGAATATCTGGATCAATATAAATTTGATTCCGTAAATTTCTGGGTCTCCTGCCTGACGCCGCAGGACAAGATTGGTCATGCCATGGAATTCTACACGAAACTGACGCGCGACTATTTGATGAAGAAAGTTCATCCGTTGTTGACATGCGGCATCATGCCCTGCGCGATGACGGACGCGCAGTTTGGCATGCTGGCGAAGATCGGCAACCATTTCGGCCATTGCACGCCGCATCTTGGCGTCCTGCCGGATGGTCGTGTATGCCATTGTCAGGAGATGGCCATGCTGCCCGGACCGAATCTTTCCATGTTCCGTACGGAACGTGAGTTGCAGAAATTCTACTATGATGTTTTCCGTGAATTGCAGTGGACGATGGACGTCTGCCCGCAGTGCAAGGATTGCATCAGCATGGTGGGCGGCGTCTGCACAGGCCTCAGCATGGCGCAGAAGGCCCATGCCATGCTTGCTGATTTCGACAAGTTCAAGCAACGTCTTGAAACGGAACATGGCGAACTGTCCGATGATGAACGGACGGAGCTGTTGTGGCAGATGACGAAGGTCTGTCTGATTTTGGCACTGTATTCAGACGCCATCGAATGTCTGGAGGAATTGCGTCGTCAGCATCCGGAAGATCCGAATCCGCATTTCCACTTGGGCGTGTGCTATTGGGAATTGGGGCGTTTGGCCGACGGCGAAGACGAGTTCCGCAAATGCGCGCGTCTTTCGGGGAATCCGCTCATCGCGTTGGGCGAATTGCACCGCCGTCTGGTGCAGAACGGCAATACCATCCGTGCACGGCTGTTGCAGGCGGAAATTGAAAAGGAAGCCGTCAAACTCCAGCAGAAAATAGACGAAAATCAGCCGAAGGCTTAGTGGTTAGTGGTTAGTGGTTAGTGGTTAGAAAATGAACGGCCTAGCTCCTTTGTGGGGCTAGGCCGTTTAACGTATTACACCATAAGTATTAAGCATTACGGGAGGGTCACGCTCCCGCGTGACCGGACGCGCAGGAGCGCGTCCCTCCCTATCTTTGGAACAGCGGCGTGGAATAATAGCGGTCGTATGAATCCGGAAGGATGGTGAGGACGGTCTTTCCTTTGCCAAGCCGTTTGGCGAGGCGGAGCGCGCAGGCGACGTTCGTTCCTGCGGAGATGCCGACGCCAAGTCCTTCATGGAGAGCGAGATCCCGCGACGTTTGGAGAGCTTCATCATCCGTGATGGTGGCGATTTCGTCGATGAGTTTGACGTCCAGATTGTCTGGAATCAAGCCGTCGCCGATGCCCTGCTGAAGATGGGAGCCGATGGCGCCGCCTGCGAGAATGGCGGCGTTTTCCGGCTCGGCGGCCACGACGATCATTTGCGGGAATTTCGCCTTGAGAACGGAGCCAATACCCGTTAGCGTGCCGCCTGTGCCGAAACCTGCGCAGAATGCATCAACCGTTTCGTTACCAAGCTGTTGCAGAATTTCCTGAGCGGTTTTGCAACGATGGACTTCCGGATTGTGCGGATTGGAGAACTGTTGTGGAATGAAACCGCCGGGGATGGAATCGCGCAGTTCGACAGCCTTTTTCAGGCAGTTGTCGATGCATTCGCCGATGTTGTTGTGATCTGGAACGAGCACGAGTTCCGCGCCGTAGAGGCCGAGAATGTGGCGGCGTTCAGGCGAGACGGAATCCGGCATGACGATGATGCAGCGGTATTTCTTGATGGCGCAAACCAACGCCAGACCGATGCCCTGATTGCCGGACGTCGGCTCGATGATGACGGAGCCTTTATGGATAAGTCCTTCCTTTTCAGCGGCTTCAATCATATTGAGAGCCGTTCTGGTCTTGATGCTGCCGCCGACATTGACGGCTTCCACTTTGACCAGAATGCGGGCGTCGTTCGCCGTGGTGAGATTCTGCAGCTCAACGAGCGGCGTGTTGCCAACGGCTTCCAGGATGGTTTTGCAAATGCTCATAAATGGATGGTGCTGATGGTAAATGGCTGAAAATCAATTGAGTGCGTTCAAAGCTCCATGCCGGACACGCCGTCATGCAACTTGTACTCTTCAATATGGTAGGTGGGATCGGGCAGAAGGCTGATGCGGACATTGTAGTCGGTCTCAATGCCTTGCAGAACCTTCTTGTCTTCATTCTTGAACCGTTCCAAAATTTTCGGATTGGCCGTGATTTTGAACGGATGCTCAGGCTTCAGGAGGTTGTTGCGTTTGCGTTTCGCAAGAACTTCGTTCAGTTTCCGCTGGATTTCGACGCTCATACTGGTGGTGGATTTCACGAGGCCGCGGCCTTTGCAGTACGGGCAGTTGTCGAATGTGGAGCTTTCCAACGATTCGTTTTCACGCTGCCGCGTCATTTCCAGAAGCCCCAGCGGGGAGATCGGATAGGCGCGTGTGCGGGCGCGGTCTTTCGCAAGATGATCCTTCAGCGTTTTGTAAACAAGCTGCTGATCTTTCTTGTCCGCCATGTCGATCAAATCGAGAACGACAAGACCGCCGACGTTGCGCAGACGAATCTGCCGTGCGATTTCCGCGACGGCTTCAAGATTCGTGGCGAGAATCGTTTCCGGCTGGTCTTTGCCAGATTTGTTCTTGCCGGTATTGACGTCGATGGCGATGAGCGCCTCCGTTTCGTCAATACAGATGTATCCGCCGCCTGGCAGGTTGACCTTGCGGTTGTAAATGGCGTCGATTTGCTGATTTAGATTGTACTTTTGGAAAATCGGCGTTGGATTCTGGTAGAGTTTGACGGTGATGGTGTTGTTGAGGCTGTAGCGGTTCATCAACGAAACGGCGCGGTCATAGGTCTCCTGCGAATCCGTGACGATTTCATCGACGTCTTCCGTCAGACAGTCGCGGAGAGCGCGTTCCGCCAAATCAGGCTCCTGATAGACGCAAACGGGAGCGCGTTTGGTTTCGGCCTTCTTCATGCCGTTCTGCCAGGCTTCGACGAGCATGTCCAAATCACGTTGGAAATGTTCGATTTTGCAGCCTTCACCGACGGTGCGGCAGATGAGCCCCATGTTGTTTCCGGGCAGTTCGAGGCCTTTAACCATTTTGCGAAGACGGTCGCGTTCGGCCTTTTCTTCCACTTTGCGGGAGACGCCGATGTGCGGCGAATTCGGCAACAGAACAAGATAACGGCCTGGAATGGAAAGATTTGTGGTGACACGGGAGCCTTTCGTTCCAATCGGCCCTTTCGTGACCTGCACAAGAATCTCCTGATCGACCTTGAAGAGATTCGGAATGTCTTCAACGGTCGGCATCGGTTTTTGATTCTGCTTGTTCTTCTTGTGGCGATTCTTGCCGCTTTGCGTCGTGTTGTTGATTTTAGGCGCTTTCTGCGACGGCTCTTCCGTTTGGGCGGGTTTGGGAGCCGCAGCGGCAGGCTCTTTCACCTCTGGATTGCGACGACGCGCAAAGAAATCCAGAATGCGGGCTAGAAAGCCTTTCTTTGGGGGCTCAGTTTTTGGTGCTTCTTTGACAGATTGTTGCTGTTGAGCCGCTTGCAACTGCTGAGTCGCATTGCGTTGATGCTTCGAACGCTTTCTGGAATGAGTCGTGTTTTGAACCTGAGGCGTGGTTGGAAGAGAGTTTAACGGCGATAGTACGACAGGCTTCTGAGTTTCGTTGTCGTTTTCGACATCATCGCCTTGACCGTCTTCCAGCATGTCCTGCGTGGCGGGAAGCATGTCCCAATAATGCAGGAAAGCGTTTTTTCCGCAACCGATATCGACGAACGCGGCTTGCAGGGAAGGCTCCAGATTCTTGATTTTGCCTTTGAAAATTGAACCGACAAGCTGGTCGCGGTTCGTTCGTTCCATGAAAAAATCCTGCAATACGCCATCTTGCACGACGGCGACGCGGATTTGCATTTCTTCGTTATTGATTAGAATTTGCTTCATTGAGTCAGAAAATCTCCCGTAGAAGGCGGCAATTCGTCGCCTTCGACGACTTGCGTCCCGCGAAGGAAGTCCGATGCAGCCATTTCTTTTTTTCCTTCGGGGATGAGTCTGATGATGTTGAGCGCTCCTTGCCCGCATGCGATGACGAACGATTTGGAGGTCGCTTGAAGAATCGTGCCGGGCTTGGAGTCATGCGGTAAATCGATTGGCGCCGCTTCTTTGATGCTGATTCGCTTATAGTTGCCACCAACGGGCAGGAGGGCGAAGAGCGACGGCCAGGAATAGTAGGCGCGGACTTTTCTCGCGAGCACTATTGCAGGCAGATTCCAGTCGGCCGCGCCGTCTGTCTTTTTGATTTTTTTCGCGTATGTGGAGCCTTCGGCCGGTTGCGGAACGGGTTGCAGCGTGCCGTCGGCGATTCGGCGGATGACATCGCCGATGCTTGCCGCCGCGAGTTCGCCAAGCTTGTCTTCCAACTGGACGACGTTTTCCGTTGGACAGATGGGACATTTGGATTCGCAATAGACAGGGCCTGTGTCCAGGCCGGGATCCATTTTCATGAATGTCACGCCTGTCTCTTCATCGCCGTTGAGGATGACTTCCGAAATAGGGGCCGCGCCGCGGCATTTCGGCAGAAGCGACGCATGGACGTTCAGGCAGCCTAACCGTGGCAAATCAAGAAGCGCAGGCTTCAGAATCTGCCCGAAGGATGCGACGACAAGTAGTTCAACGCCAAGATCTTTGAGGTGTTCGAGAAATTCCGGCGCGTTGACGGACGCAGGCTTGTCAACCGTACGCCCAAGCTCTTGCGCATGATTGGCCAGAGGCGTGGGGGCGAGTTTTTGCTTGCGGCCCGCTTCTTTGTCTGGTTGTGAACCGATTCCGACGAGTTCGAGTTCCGTGTCTTGGCACAAAGCATCCAGAATCGGAACGCCGATGCGGCCCGACGAAAGGAAATAGACACGGACTTTTGATGATGACATGCTCTTGATGTACCTCCGAATGATGACCAGTTGAATGGCTACGGATACGACAAAAAATTAAAACTATAAATATAATCCTTTATTTGCTGTTGACAACTATGCCGCACGGATAAGATAAGCATGATTTCATACATGGCGGCTATATGGTGGCAGGCGGTGTTTTTGTCTTATGGAAAAATATGCAGATTGAAACGATGGATTATATTGAACGTGTTTGCAGTTGGGGATGGTTTAGGTGGAAAATGACGGATTGTGTTTGTAAAAAAGACTTTCAAGGATACTGAACATGAATCAGAAGTTGTTGATTCCGAATGATTGGAAGGATGATTCCGAATATACTGGCGAACAGGCTGTTTTCCATGTGCGACCGGATGATTGCGAATCGTACAACATGAGTTTCCGTAAGGATGGCGGCGTTGTGAAAACGGCCGTGTTTCTGAAAGATAGAAAGCATGTCACGCTGGATTTCAACGGGGCGACGCTGATGCTGCATGGAAAACAGCAACCATTTGTCATAGAACGGTGTAGCGGCGTGACGATTCGCAATGTGACCATTGTCCATGACCGTGCGTCCTTTACGGAGGCCACCGTCATGGAACGCGGTGATGGTTATATCGATGTCAAGCTCAATCCGCATCATCCATGCCGCGTGGAAGACGGCAAATTGATTCCGACCAGCGAATATTGGGAGAATCTGGAGCTTGATCGCATCAATATGTTCATGCAATGTTTTGACGCGGAGACGCGTGACGGCATCGGTGCGCCGTTGTGCATGATTGGCAAGACCATCCATCGCGATCCTTCGTTCCCGTTTACGGTCCATCAATATGTTGCGGAAGATTTAGGCGGCGGTCTTATACGGCTGCATGGGCCTGTGCACGACTGCTTCAAAATTGGCTGCATCATCGCCATCGGCCATGAACGGCGGAATTATTCGACGTTTTTTATCTACGAAAGCGAAAACATCCATCTGGAAAACGTCCGTATCATCAACGGACCGGGCATGGGCATCCTGCCTATTCATACGAAAAACATCTATCTGGACAGAGTCCGCTTTATGTATGACCATGAATCGCAAGGAATTATTACCAATCAGGCGGATGCCGTGCATGCATTTGCGTGTTCGGGCGATTTCCATTTCAAAGACTGTGTTTTCGAAGGGATGATCGACGACGCGATCAACATCCACAGCCAATTTTATCTGCTGGAAGCGATGAATGGTCGCCATATCACGCTGAAACACACGGAATTAGGAGAAACAACCGACAATACGATTTTTGCGGCTGGTGACCGAATCGGCATCCATCGCGGAAAGACGACGGATATCGAAGATGAATATGACATCATCGAAAAGACCATTATCGACGGTGAATTCATTGATCTTCTTCTGGATCGTCCGGTAGGGCAGCATGCCGTCGGTAGTTTGGTGGAAAACCTTACCGCGCAAGCGGATATCACGATGCGAAATTGCATTTTCCGCAATTCGAATTCGCATCTGCGCTTCCAATCCGCGGGGCGGATTCTCATCGAAAACTGTGAAATCGGCCTGCCTGTATTATTGACGGGCGACGGCGCGTTTTGGTTTGAATCCAGCGGCGTACGGGACATGACGATTCGCGATACGTCATTCACGACACCGAAAGCGAGCATCCGTATTACGCCTCAAATCTTTCCAACTGAGGCGGAACCGTATTACCATAAGAACATCACGGTGACACATTGCCGTTTCAAGACGGACTGCCCGATTCAGGGGAGCTTGGCGGACAATATCCGCTTCTTGGACAACATCCAGACGGATGGCAAGCCGATGGTTATGAAGCTGACGAATTGCGGCTCAGTCACGGCGGAAAACTGTGCCGTTGAACGCCATACGCAGAAAATCGAAACGATCGGCGTGAACTGACGTTCATGCCGATCGTTTCGTGGCTTATGGCTTATGGCTTATGGCCGATGGCTTATGGCTTATGGGGAAAGGTTTTAGGCGCGTCTTTCCCGTTGTTGTCAGACGAGAATGAAATTGGTGAAGGCTTCGGGAACGACGTATGCATCACAAGCATCGACGACGGCGTGCTTTAGATCCGTGTCATCAGTCACCAGCCAGACCTTTTCAGACGATTCGTGCAAGGCGGTGATTTTGTCGATGATGGCGAGATCCGCGTTGTGCTCCTCTTGAATGCGCCGTGCATAGACGACGGTCATGTTGCCGTCCGTTTCAATTGTGCTGAGTTGGTTTTCGCTGTCGAATATGACGGTGACAGAATTGAAAAAGCGTGATTTTTTACGGCAACGTTCGATAAATTGCTTCGACGCAACGGAAAAGCCGTTTTGCGGCGTGCTGTTAATGACTCGTTCCCAATGGGATCCGTTCTTCAAAATGACGTTGCATGCGTCGATGACGATATCGACGGACGGCAGGACGGCGAGAAATTGCGCCATGACGAGAATGACCTGTTTGTCTCGCTGGAGGATTTCCTCCGCTTCCGCGCTTTTGGGGAGAAAATGCGCGGATTTCAATTGGCGGATGTTCTGATGGAGCTCCTGATGCTTCGTGATGAGCTTGAAGAGCGTTTCCTTTTCTTCCGGCAGAATCAGGCCATGTTGCTCAGACGTTTCGATAAAGTCTTGCAGCCGTTTGAGTTCCTGCTCCGTTTCGGGCGTGTTGACACGGATGTTCTGTAATTCGAGATAGAGCTGAAGCGCGGTGTGGGAAAGTGGCAAATCATCCGTTTCGCCGTTGATGGCGTTTTGGAGTTCGGCGATTTGCTGCTCCGTCTGCGGGATGAGGCGGCGGATGGCGGGATGGATGACCGTGGAATCCAGCGTGATGGCTTTCAGTTTTTCGAGAGCGCGGCTGAGCTTGGCCTGCTGTTCGCGGAGGCGTGTCTTGAGGCCATGCTTCTGGTCGAGCTGCTTCTGCTCTTCGATGGTTTTCTCAATGGTCAGCAAAAGTGCATCTGACGTTGATTGAGCCTCTTCCGCCTTGAGGGCGAGATCGTCATGGGAGCCAAAATGCTGTTCGAGAAACTGCTTCAGCAGCGCATCATGCTGCACGTCTTGTTCGTGGAGGCGTTTCGTGATGGAATCGCGTGTTTCACGAAGGGAGAGCGACAATTCGGAAATTTTCGCTTTCAACGCTTGTTCCTGATCTTTCGCCTTCTGTTGGAAGTCGTTGAATTCACGCTGGATCTCACGCCGTCTGGCTTGTTCTTTCAGCAATTTATCCTGTAGTTTTGGTGATGATGTGTCTGAAGCGGCGGCTTCCGTGGCGGTTTCTTGCTTCGTTACAGGCTCGGCGGCGGAAGTGGTTGGTTGGGTTGTGGATGCGCATAGGCTGCCGACAGCCGCTATGAGTTGCTGCTTATAAAAGGGAAGGGGGGATTCCTCTGAAAGAGACGGTGTTTTGCCACGCCAAACGGATGGAACTTTCAGCAGACGATTGCCAAGTCGTTTGACGGCAGGCGGTTCGAGACGTGTCATGGCGAAAGCGATATCCTGCGGACAATCGAAATCCTCCAATAGATTGCGCCAATGGGCGAGTAGCCATTTTTCATCGACGACGGCAAGCAGATTGATGAGCGGTTGCCATGGACCGTCCATGGCGGCGAGCCTGTCCATAAGTTGTTTGGGCATATCGCCTTGCGACAGACGCAACAGCATCGTTTTGGAACGAACGGTGCTGACGGTCAGTTGGAAGCCGCCGAACGAAAGGACGCGTTTGCGAGCGTTGTCCGACTGTATGAATTGCAGAAGGGCCTGATTAGAAAAATGGCTGATCAGCCAGTCGAAAGCCTCCTGGCAGAGCGTACGTTTTGAGAAAATGGATGGTTGGGGTGACATGAAACGTTAAAAAGCCATAAGCCCCTGAATGCGCGGTTGTTTGCGCAGTCAGGGGCGTCTTGGGCGCGGTAAATAGCCACTTTACGCAGTTACGTTTTGTCAAACGTCCTGCGATTTTTTCATTCGGCCTTTGGGAGGCCAAACGGCGTTGCGATCAGCCGAGGAGCTGTCTCAGCGTGTCATTGTCTTTCAACGTCTTGCGTCTGCGCTTCGGGGCTTCGCCACCAGCCATCGCGGGGCCGGAAGGGCCGCCGGACATGGCCGGACCGGAAGGTCCGCCGGACATCGCGGGGCCGGAGGGACCACCAGCCATGGCCGGGCCGGAAGGATTGCCGGCGACTGGGCCGTTCGGGGCGGGCGTGGTCTTGCGCTTGCGGGTGGATTTGGTTTCACCGCCGCCGAGCAGCAGATCGAGATCGGAGTTCGTGTTGCGTCTTGCCATGAGTCAACCTCTGATTAATTCATATGGTTACAGAAATGTTTCGTCGCGAAAAGCGGCATCTGCATAATATCCACCATTTTTGTGAACATTCCAGACAAAATCAAAATAAGCTTTGTATTTAGGTGCAATTTTTTTGATGGAAAAGTGGTTCAAGGCATAATCGCGGATGAAATTTCGGTCGAGACGTTGAGTTTTTCCAATGGCGGCGACGAATTCCGCCTGCGTCCGACAGCGGAATCCCGTGAGGCCGTGAAGGACGGTTTCGGCAAACGCTCCCCAATCCGTTGTGATGATGGGCGTTCCGCACATCTGCGCTTCGATGGCGACGTAGCCAAACGGTTCGACGTAGATGGTCGGCATCAAAACGGCTCGCGCGTTGGCGAGAAGTTCCGTTTTGGCCGCTCCAAAACAGCCATTATGAACGACTTTCAACTCCAGCCCCGCCTTTTCTGCGGCCTGTTGCGCGATGGGAAGGCCTTTGCCGGGGGCGTTGCGGCCAATGAACAACAGGTAGTTTTGTGGATGGTCGGACGACCAGTATTGCGTGTCGTCAAGAAAATGCGGAATGACGGTGTCGAAAAAACGATTTTTGGCGGTGAAATCCGGCTGTTGCGCATAGATGGTATGCTGGTGGGCATATGACGGAAAGACTCTGTAGGGTGCCCAACAATGATCATAACCGACCATGGGTTCGATGACGGGAAGGCCAAATGTCTCGATGTCGGACTGCGCGGCTCCGTAGATGGAGGCGATGATTTCAGGGGTGCCATCCAAATGCGCATATTTCTTTAAACGGCTGGAAAGACGTTTGTTGTAGATTTGGTGCCATTTGTTGCGGTAGCTCCATTTGCCAGTCGGTTTACCGCAATCGACGAATGCGCCGCCGGGCGGTAGCTTCGAGCCCGGACAGCCGTAATATATATAAGGTAGGCCAAGCTGAGAGAGCATGAGACAGAAGTTGTGGCAGTTGAGAACTTGCGCGTCTCCAGGGGCGTTTTCGATGTCCATCGGCAGGGCGGGATGGCCGAGAACGTGGATGAACGGCAAGGCGGACGCTTCTTCCAAGGCGTTCGCCGCTTCTGCAAGTCTATGGCCTGGACATAGTTTCTGATATTCTGGCGGAACGTCCCATTCATGCGGAAACGTGCGGCACTGCCATGGACGTGCCGCGTAGATTTTACAACGGTTGTTGTTGTCCAAAAAGACACACGCTCCGTCTTTGCGATCCGTGAAGATCAGCGACTGCCTGTCTTGCGAGAGTTTGGTATAGGTTTGGATGAACTCGTCCAACGAAATGCCGAGGAGTTTGGCGGCCGCGTTCATTTCCTCTTCGGTGGCTTTTACGAAGCCGTCCCATTTGCAGCATTGGCCGCAGCATTGGCAGGTGAAGTTCTTCATAGGAAATTAACAATTAACAGTTTACAATTAACAATTTATAGGGGGGATTATTCGATAAGCGAACGGAGGTCGTCCAATGTCAGGCGAGACGGCTTGGCGTTTTCCGCCGCGCCGTCCATGATTTCATCAAAGAGTTCTTTTTTCTGCTCGATGAGCTTCTGGACTTTTTCCTCCACGGTGTCTTTGGCGACGAATTTGTAGGCGAATACAGGTTTGTCCTGTCCAATACGATGTGTACGGTCGATGGCCTGCCGTTCGACGGCGGGATTCCACCACGGGTCGAACAGAAAGACGTAATCGGCCTTTGTGAGCGTAAGGCCCGTTCCAGCCGCCTTCAGGCTGAGCAGAAAGACGGACGGATTTTCATCCGCGTCGAAATCTTGCACAAGTTGTGCGCGTTTTTCGACGGGCGTCTCACCTGTGATGATGCGATAGGGGATTTGCCGTTCGTCCAGTTTGGGCGCGATCAAATCAAACATGGACGTGAATTGGCTGAAAACAAGCGATGAATGGCCACTGGCTTGAAGGTCCGACAGCTTTTCCAAAAGCATGTCCAGTTTGGCGGAACCAAGCTGTGTTTCGCGTTTTGTGACCAGTTGCGGATGGCAGCAGGCTTCGCGCAATCGTGTGAGCGTTCCGAGAAGGGAGCCTGTCCCGTGCTCCTTCAAAGCAGTCTGCCCGAAGGCGAGCTGCGCGTCATAGAAGGCGCGTTGTTCATCGGAAAGCTCCACCGTGATGATTTCCTCCGTCTTCGGCGGCAGTTCGGGAGCGACAAACTGCTTGTTGCGACGGATGATCAATGGTGAGAGCTTGCGGCTCAAGGCGGACAAACCGCCGCTACGCTGAATGTAACGGTATTGGAAATCTTCCATACTTCCAAGGAAGCCTGGATTGAGGCGGTTCATGATCGACCACAAATCTTGCGCGGAATTCTCCAACGGCGTGCCAGTCAACGCAATGGCGTGTTTTGTCGTGAGACTGTTGATGGCGGCCGTCACTTGCGCGGACGGATTCTTGATGGCTTGTGCTTCATCCAGAATCAAGAAGTCAAATTCCTGTGATTTAAGGAGTTCCACATCTTGGCGGACAATCTGGTAGTGCGTCACGAAGACTTCTGTCTTGTGAGCCGCAAACTGTCGTTTTCGTTGCGCGGCGGTTCCAGAAATGGCGGTGATGGTCAATGACGGGCAGAATCGTTGGGCCTGCGACAGCCATACGGGAACGACGGAGGCAGGGCAGACGACCAATGATTTAAACGGCTGGCTGCGTCGTTTGGCGTCATCGCGGCTGGCTTCCAAAACGGCAAGAACTTGTAGCGTCTTGCCGAGACCCATGTCGTCCGCCAAAATGGCTCCCGCGCCGCAAGCGACGCGATCGAGCAGAAACTCCGTACCTTCCTTCTGATAGTGACGGAGAAGACCGTCAAGATGTTCCGGCAGAGGCGGTAGCGACGGCGGCGGCTGTTCCGCCAGACGCCGTGCGAATTCCTGTGATTCAGGCGGAATTTCCGTGGCGAAGTTTTCCGTGAGCTTGCGGACGGCATCGCCTGCGTGAGCCGTCAGCAACGTCGTCTCCGCGAGATTGGCGAGACCGATTTCGCGAAGTTTCTCCAACGCCTGCTGGGCTTGTTCTTGATTGAGCGCAAGCCACTTGCCGTCAGACGCTTTGAAGAATGGCCGCTTCGCGTTGGCGCAAAGTTTCAAATCTTCCGTGGAACATTCCTGTTCGTTTCCAAACGACCATGAAAGCTTCAAAGAAGCGAACGCGCCTTTTTGTTGAGCGTTGACATGCAACGTCAAAGGCTTGTTGTCAGTGTCTAGAAAACCTGCCAGGGCAGGGGAGGATTGCTTCCGAAGATGGCGCGGGAGGCTATCCCAGAATTTTTTGAGCTGCTCCGCGTTCTGCGGCGTTTCGTACATCATGCAGATACCGTTTTGGATGAAAGCGGCGGGCTGAAGCTGACGGACAGCCGTGCGGATGTCGTCAACGCCTGTGATTTTGCCAAGGCGGATTTCAATTTTACCATATTGATATTTGATGGTGGATTCGATTGGAGCGTGGCTGTCCAAATCAATTTGCCGTCCATCCAACGTGGCTTCAACCGTGAACAAACCTTCATGAACGTCCGCTTGGACGATGACAGGGCGATCTCTATCCGTCAGCATAACAACATCTTTGCCAGTGACGAGTTCAAGATGGCCGTTCAGCAGTTTCGGCAGTTCCGTTTCGATTTCGTCACGGCGCATTCGGACATTGCCCTTCCAGAACGGCCCAAGATCGAAGGGCGGCTTGTGGGCTTTAAGAGCATAACGGATATCTTCCTTGTCTGGAGCATCTTGGATATATCTGGCGATGTCCAGAAGCGTGGCCTGCTTGCCGTTTTGGAAGACATATCGGAAAATGGCGGTGGCGGAATAATCGCTGTCGAGAACGACCTCCACGGAAACGCGGGTTGGCTTGGTCATGCCGCTTTGATGATACGGTTTCTGCGATTCGCGTTCGATGAAGCGGTCCGGCTGGTCGCTCCAGCGGTCCAACCACTTGCTGAAAACATCGTGTTTCAACGTAACATAGTGCGACTGAAATGGTAACAAACGGGCATCCTGCATGGCGCGAAGTTTGATGGCACACCATTTGATGAATTCCACATCGTTCTGCGACCATTCATAAAGCGTTTCTGGACGGCGGAATTCAACGGGAAGATTAAGAAACTGTTGCATTGTCAACAGTTCGCGCATGTCATTGACATTTCGATAGAAACGCACGGTGACGGCACCAGGCGTCGCTTTCATGTCGATTTCCGCTTCGATTTTGGCGACGGGCCGCGTGATGGCGGGCGTCTGCTTTTCCGATGGCGGCGGTGTGGCGATGGGCAGAACAGGCTGATTGAAGGATGACGGCGTGAAAAACGATTCGCGCGCCGTTGGAAACGATACCGGGCGCGGCTTGGCGTTGGCCGCAGAGGATGGCGGTGGTGTGGCCGTTTTGACGATGGGATGCGGAGGTTGTTGCTTTTCAGACGGTTCCGTTGACGATGATGATTTTGTCGGACGACCAAGTGAATCCGTCCAGCCTTCCCGCAGAAAAACAGTCTGGACGAGAACGCAGGCGGCGTAGTCGTGGATGCAATGCGGGCCGGGGGCGTTGCATGTGCAGGAACGCATCCAGTTGCCGTTGACGAGCGTCCATGTGTTGATATTGTTGCCGATACGGGCCCGCATCACCGTATCTGTCCATTGGAGCGATACATCCGATTCTCCAAGATTGCTCAAGATGCGGCTGGCCAGATTGCGGAGCGTGGGGGAGAAAATAGCGGGCAGTTGTGTGCGCTTCGGCCAGACGGCAATCCATGCAGGTGGTTCTTTGGGATGGGCTATATCATTGAGCATTAATCTTTAAAGGGACGAATGGGACGAAAGGGACATTGCTTATTTGGCTATGAACTTGTTTACAGGAATGATCGTCACCAGCCAGCCGAGGAAACGATGGATGCCGCGGCACAAGGCCTGAATGTGGAAAATCCTGTCCAAGAGGCTTTTCTTGAGGACGATGGCTTTGGCGGGGCAGAATTCATGACAGCAGTAGCAACGGATGCAGGTCTTGCTGTTCAATTCCTTTCCGGCGGGAGCTAGAGGCGTGATGGCGGGCGGTTTGATCGGGCAGCCATTTTGGCAGCGGAGGCATTTGACGCATTTTCCCTTTATGATAAATGGCCGCGGCACGATTTGTGCGCGAAGCCATTTGAGAGCCGCTTTCGGAAGCGGAAGGATGCGCATGATGTTGGCAGGAGCCTTAATTAATTCAAAATCAGGGATTTTCAATTGTTCGACCGTGCCGCCGCGAACATCAATGTCTTCAAGCCGCGTCGCGCCGAAATCGGCGCGGCGTGCCGCCATGAGAATCGGAATGTCTTCCGGTGGGAGGTTGATGATGGCGGAGGCGACGGTATCAACGGCCGCCAGATCCGCTCCTGCGATGACGATGCCGATTTTGCGTGGCGTGCCGCTGTTCGGGCCAGGGCCCTCCATGCCGATGACGGCATCGACAATGGCCAAGGCGGGAGCCGCCGTGCGGTTGATATCGACAACTAGATCCGCCAAGCGATCGCGATTTTGGAAACGGAAATGAAACTGCGCTTTCGCCATGCCTGGTATGAGACCGTATTGATTCTTAAGTGCGCAGGTGAACGCCATTTGCGAATGCGTTTTCAATTTTGGAAGTGTGATGAGAACATCGTTTTCCGCCAATTGATCCGTCAAATCCAAATGCTTGAGAATACGGTTGTCGTTGTTCTCATATGTTTTCGTGGCGATGAAATCGACCAGTTTGGCGTGCGTTTCCTCCGCGACTTGCACAAGACCGGCCAGTCTGGAGACGGATGTGGCGGTACCGACGCCTGGCCCGTCGCCAAAACTGACGCTTCCAGCCTTCGCCTCCTGCACTTCTTCGATGACGGCTTTCAAAATGGCCGGATGCGTCGTGACAGCCAGTTCAGGCTTGGCGGGAGCGACGAGATTCGGTTTCAACAAGACACGTTGGCCGGGCTTGACGAATGCCGCCATGCCGCCGAGCGGCTCCAAAGCGGTTTTCACGGCGGCGCGGACGGCGGCCGCGTCGTCATAACTGTCCAGCAGGGCGATGCTGACAATCGGTTTGGCTGTCATCGTCATCGTCCTTTTGGTTATTTCCCGTTGTCCGACTGGCACTTCTGGCGTTTGTCCATGACGTCCAGCGGTCGTTTCAGGATGAAAAGAATAATGGTCGCGATAATATAGCAGACCAGAAAGACGATGGCGAAGCTCCAGTAGAGCGGGGGGATGCTTTGCGTCAGGGCGGGCGGAAGGTTTGATTCCACCCATGGCGTCAGCGGCGGCGCGAAATAACGCGCCCCGAAACCGCCAGCGGCCAGACAGGCGGTCAGCACGATGATGCGGAATAACTGCTTGGCGATCCGCATGAGAAACGCGACGATGATGACGCCGCCCAGTGCGAACAGCAATGCCTTCCACCAGTCTTTCCGCCAGTCGAATTCACCTTCATGGAAGTTGAGGGCTTCAAGCGACGTCGCCAATGTGTTTTCAGATGGCGTGGATGACGGTTCGGTGGATGCCGCAGGTTGTTCCGTTGTGGAAGGCGTTTGTTCCGAGACGTTTTCGTTTTGGGGAGGCGTCGGCTGGGCGACGCCTCCCGATTCATGCAACGGCGGCGGATCAGGCAGCTTGGGCAGTTTCAGCTTGTCCCACAAGCTTTGTCCATAGCCTTTGAATTCCGCCGCGACGATGGCAAGGCACAGCAACAGGATGACGGAGCCGGCCTTGCGCATGGCTTGCCTTTTGAAGACAAAGAACAAAAACGAAAGCGGTGAGAATGACATTAGCGGGATTCAGCAGCCGTAAGATACGTCTGTCAGGCGTTTTCCTTGTTATCCTGCTGTGGT
>JAFZAB010000241.1 GCA_017548425.1 Victivallales bacterium | reverse complement strand
ATCCGACGCCGAAGCCCAATGGTTTTGGCGTGGCAGGCCTCTATCCGGATGTGTTGCTGCCGAAGCAGACGTTCGATGTGGAACCCTATAAGAATCAAGCCCTCTGGTTGTCCGTTTGGGTTCCAGAAGACGCTATTCCAGGAACTTACAAGAGCGTCATCCGCGTCAAGACAGCGGATGGACAGGCCGTCACCGCCGTCGCCCTCCTGCAAGTCTATCCCGTCACCGTTCCGAAGCTCGGCAAGCTGAAGACCTGCTGGGTCTCACAGCCCGCCAACACAGACAAATGGAACAAAGGCGCTTATGACGATTTCCTCAAGCTCAATCTGAAATATCGTTTCGCCATGGACACGCTCGTCAGCAACGACTGCCTCCCGTGGAACAAAGTCTTCACCGTCGCCGAAGACGGAAAAGTCACGGCGGATTGGACGGAATTCGACAAGCGGATGGAATACTGGCGGTCGCTCGGCAAGAACACGTTCACGTTCTATTCGCCGCGCTGGTTCGCCTACGAGCCTATCGAAAAGCAGGTTGGCAATCTGGACGCAGAAAAGCAGAAGCTCCAGCTGGCCGCCAAGCATTTGAAGGAAAAAGGCTGGATCGAAGACTTCTACTGCTATGTTTTCGACGAGCCGCATCCGTCACTGACGGAAGCCACGCAGAACATCTGCAAATTCTTCCAGGACGCCATCGGCCATGACGCGCATCTGATTCTCACCGCCTGCCACGGCAACATCCCCGCCTACGCGGGCTTCGTCAACATCTTCGTGCCGCACATCAACCTCTTCGATCCCGCCTACATGCACGAACGGCAGACGAAAGGCGACCACGTCTGGATGTACACATGCATCGGCACCGTCGGTACGCGCTATCCGGACACATGGAAGCTCGACTTCTACGGCACGGGCCATCGCGCCGTCGGCTGGTGGCTCTTCAAATACGATGTCGAAGGCTATCTCTATTGGGGCGTAAACTATTGGCAGGAAAATCCTTGGAAAGACGCCATGACGTTCCCGAACGGCAATGGCGACGGCTCCATGTTCTATCCGGATCCTGAACGGAAAGGCCTGCCGTGGCCGTCTGTCCGCGCGGAAATCGTCCGCGACGGCTTCGAAGACTATGAACTGCTCCATTTGCTCCGCGCCAAATACGCGGGCAAGGCGGACGCGGACGTCGAGAAGCTCCTCTCCTGCAACGACATCATCTACGCGACCAACAGCTACAACGAAACAGGCGATCTGGACTACATCAACCTCCACCGCCGCCTGCTTGAACTGCTATCCAAATAACGGCATTCATCTGGTATTCTGGAGATTCTGGAGATTCTGGAAGTTCTGGAATCGCTCAATCTCCAGAACTTCCAGAAAAATCCAGAACATCCAGAACACAAGACACTTTGTTCAAATTCCATGCTTTTCACGTAGGAAACCTCGCGCGAAGCGCATGGAAACCGCCGAGCAGACGGAGGCCATCCAGATTCTTCTTCACTCAAAATTCACATGTTGACAACAAACTCTTCAGAACCTTGGCCGACGTCTGCGAGGCTTTCTGTTTCTTCAGTGTATTCTGTGGACTTCTCCAAATTCGTATCCATTCGTCCGTGGTTGAAAATCACCTTCCTTACATGGACGTTCGTCATAATCAGCATGGCAAACGCCCTCCCCTTGGCAGCTCCCATGAAACAAGAAACGCAGATTCCCGTACCGCTTGGCAAAACGTCACTTCTGGACATCGGCCTCTATCAAGTGGCCTGCCAGTCATACGGCAAGAATATTATCTCCTTGCCGCCGAATTTCATGGGGAGCGACACCGCCACGGGTGTCATCTATGATCCGTCGTTCCAACAAGATGGATTGAAGGCACTTCTTCTCCACAGCCCATGGAAGCTGCCTGCCGGTAGCACATGGGTCGATTACCAATTGTTGCTTCCGAAAGCGACGCCATTGAAGCTACAATTCGCCGTCGCCATGCGCCACGGTGTTGTCGATGCCACGCACAGCGACGGCGTCACGTTCAGCGCCTACGTCGGCGAGCCCGGTCGTGAACCGCGCGAGTTCTATCGCGAACACATCGTATCGGACAAATGGAAGCAACTGGAATATGATCTATCTTCCTTTGCGGGAAAAACTTGCGTCATCCGCCTGCAAGTCGATCCAGGCCCCGCAAACAACGCAAGTTTCGACTACTCCTATTTCGGCGAACCAACCATCATCGCAGGCTCATTGTCGAATTCCGCGCTTCGTCAGCAAGCCGTTGATTTGCTGAATCTTCCGGCCATCAAAGCCGTCAACGGCGCCTCGTTGAAGCCGTTGAACAACATGCATCTTCGCGGCGTCACGCCGAGCAACATCCTGCCGTTCAAAAATTCGCTTCAACCAATTGACAGCGGCTGGGCGTTTCGTTACGAAGCGGCGGACTGCGTCATGCAGTATGTCTATAGGCCGCAAGGATTTCCGTTGGAGGATATCACGCTGAAAGTGGATGACGGCATTCCTTTAGCCGTCGCCACGGGAGCAGGTTTCGAATGCGGCTCGCCTGTCAAGACAACCATCGTCTCCTGCGAACAAAAAGGCGACCAATTGTTCATCACCGCCAAGCATGAGTTGAAGGACGATTCCTTCACATCCACATGGGCACTCGGTATATACGGTAAGTCATTGATATTCAATGTTTCCGCCGACAAGCCGCTCGTCCACCAAATGCGGCTCGGCTGTGTCGCCGCCCCGCTCCGCAAGACGATCCACACGCCCTATTTCAGCGATCAGCTCGTCTATCTTCCTGCCAACCATTTGTTCACTTGCCGACGGCTCGACTGGACGTTTTCCAATGCGTCAAATGCCGATGGTGACGCAAGATACGACAAAAAGACGGATGGTACGCGCAACCGTCTCGCCGAAACAGGCTACATCGCCTTTTCCGCCACGCCGGGCGAAGTCTTTCCGAACATCCCCTTCCCGCCGTCGCGCCACCGCACCACGCTCGGTCCGCTCACGATTCTCGATTTTTGGGGCATCACAGGCAATAATTTCGCCAATGACGGCGTTCTGCTCCGCCTGCTGAAAGATTACGGCGTGGATTACATCGGCATCATCTACCACACATGGCAACGCTACGGCTACGACATCAAACTGCCAGACCATATTCCCGCCAATCCTGCACATGGCGGCGACGACGCCATGCGCGCCCTTGGACAGGCCGCGAAAGACTGCGGATATCGTTTCTCCTTGCACGAGAACTACATCGACATGTATCCAGATGCGCCGTCATACGACGAATCGTCCATCGCCCTGCTTGCGGACGGCAAGAAGTTTCCCGCATGGTACAACGCCGGAACGAAAGTTCAAAGCTACATCATCAAAGGAAACCACGCCTTGAAATACGCCAAGCAGAACGCCCCCGAAATCCATCAACGTTACCAGACGACAATGGCTTACATCGACGCGCAGACCTGCGGTTCGCCTGGCTGGCGGGTCGATCATGACGCGACGCAGCCGCTGGCCGCCATGGCCCGCCTGAAGGTCGAAACGGAGCAGAATCTCTATGAATACATGCGGAAAACGCACGGCGGCCCCTTCCTCGGCGAAGGCAATTGCCATTATTTCTGGGCAGGCCCATGCGACGGCGTCGAAGCCCAGACGGACGGCGAAAACCAGCCGCCTTTCCTTGATTTCAATCTGCTGAAAGTCCATCATCAGATGACCAACCACGGCATGGGCTACTATTCCCGCTGGCAGGCCAAGCCTGATTCCGTCGTTTGGGGCTTCAACGCGGGAACGCCTGATCGCATCGACAAATATCGTGCGCAGGAAATCGCCTACGGCCATGCAGGCTTCGTCAGCTCTCCGCAGACGAACAATCCACTGTGGGTCGCGAAAGAGCACCATCTCATGCACGCCGTCCAAACGCTTTACGGCACGGCAGATGTCGATGCCATTGATTACGAAATCGACGACGGCGTGTTCGCTCCCGCCGCCATCGCCGTTCCGTTCGGTCTAACATCCCGCCAACGCGTCCGTTACGACAATGGTTCGACGATTTGGATCAACTGGTCGCCCAAGCCGTGGACTGTCAATGGCCGCACGTTGCTCCAATGGGGCTTCCTCGCCATCGGCAAAGACACGACAGTCTATGGCGCAAGTGTCGATGAAAACGCATATTCCGACTTCGCAGACTGTCCCGAATACGTTTTCGCGGATGCACGGACGTCTTTCGACATGCCCTACATGACGAACGCCAATCCTCTTGCGGAAATCAGTGTCCATGACCTCAAGTATCTCGGCGACAACAAGATCCAGATTTCCTACAAATGGAAATATCTGGTCAATAAACCGAAAGCCACCGGCTGTTTCGTTCATTTCGTCAATCCCGCCGCCGAACGTTCAGACAAACTGACGTTCCAAAACGACCATGGTCTGCCTGTTCCCGCCAACCAATGGAAGAACGGTGAAGAAGGAATTACAGGGCCGTTTACACTCACGGTTCCAAAGGATTATGACTATCATGACATCACGTTCGGCATGCTAGACGCCAGCGGCAACCGCCTGCGCCTTCGCGGCCGTCTATTCAACAATCTGCGATATCACATCGGCCGCATCAACGTCAAGCATGACAACGACGGCAATATCGCCGACGTGACATTCCAGCCCGTCTCCGAACTTCCGGAAAAGCCTGAGGAACAACCACTTGACTTCAATGTCCGCATGACGCCAAAAGGCCACGTCATCGACTTCGGGCCCATCGCGACGGATGGCTCCGTCAAAATCAACCGCTCCGCCGAATCGCTGGTGATTTTCCCCTATCCGCGCGAAAAGGACATGACGGTGAAAATCAATCTGAAGCATTTCCCGTTGCCGCAACGCCCGCGCAAACTCGTCGCGAAAGCTCCGTTGACGCAGGAAATCATTGGCGACGTGCCATTTACAATCGAAGGCGACTGGCTCATCTTCAAAACAACCGTCCACAACGCAGGACGGTATGTTTTGGAATAAATGACATTGACAAGCCAATTGTAGCACTCAGTATAGCAAAATCGTTTTGTTGTTATGAGAGAAACGATCCTAAAAAAAAAGAAACAGATATTTAAATTGGATTATATTCCCCTCTTTGGGAATATCTTCAATTCATTATTCCCCAGAATCTTTCATATCATATAGTGATGTTTGGGATATTGCTTGCATTATTATTCCGTATTCTTGTTTTCTGAGACCAGAAGATCACGTTCAGGAATCTCAAGCAATGTTTTCATTTGTGAAATTGCAATTCGGTTAAGTTCCAGAAGACGTTCTTTTTGAGGGATTCCCTTGCTTATGAACACGGCATTGATGCTCTCCATATTTGCAAGACAAATTAATTCATTGACACTGGCATGGTCCCTTATGTTGCCATTCGCATCAGGATTACATTTTCTCCATTCAGATGCAGTCATCCCGAACATGGCAACATTCAAGACATCCGCTTCATCCGCATAGATAAAAGATGCTTGCTTCGCGCTTAATTCAGGCGGAATCAGATTCGTCTTGATGGCATCCGTGTGGATACGGTAATTCAATTTTGTCAATTCACGCTTCACAGACCACCCGAGTTGTTTCTGTTCCTCTGCTTTTAGTCTCTCAAACTCCTTGATGAGGTATATTTTGAATTCAGGGTGAATCCACATTCCGAATTCCATGGCGATATCCTTGTGGGCAAATGTTCCTCCATAACGTCCGGCGGAGGCGAATATTCCAATTGCCGATGTCTTTTCCACCCATTCATTGACACTGATTTTAAACCTATTGAGACCTGCATAATTTCTAATTATGGCGAATTCGCCATAATTAAAGTCTGGATTGGAAATCTGCTCCCATATTCCAAGAAACTCCAATGTGTTTCTATTTCGAAGCCAATCAGAAATAAAGAAATCACCATCCTTGGCCTTAAGCATATCAGAAATGCAGATATAGTCCTCAGAGTTGACCTTCTTTGTTCGTATTTCTATTCCCTTTACAACTAATTTATTCATTTTTCTTCATTGTCATGATGGGGGGGATTACGTTCACGGTCAGTAGGATATGATGGCATCCAGATTGTAGAATGTCATATTTCTGGTCTGCGTCATGCCATCCATTGCACCATGCTGAGTGGTATGTGCAAAATCTGCACACACCACTTCCGCTATCAGTTCTTCCTCATCAAAAATATTCTTTAGATGTCGTGAAATGACACTCCTGTCAACATTGAACAATTCTGCCATACCCATTTGACTCAGCCAGATGGTTTCGTCCTTTATGACGACTTGGACTTTGACATCCTCTCCGTCCGCCTGAGACTGAAACAGCAGGAATTCTGCTTTCTGAAGATAATTATCATTTTTCATCAGGTCACTATCCTTTCATTGTCCATGTGTGGACTTCACGCCTACGATGTCCATCTACCGATAATTGGAACCTTGCAAGCATTATGACTTCAAAGGGATTTGATATATCAAGTACAATATATATCATAATCCATGTTTGCATTATGTCAAGCCCAAGCCAACAAAAAATAACTAATTTATTTCATACTAAATAAGATTTGTCTTTTTTTTGACACGCTATACAACTTGCCCACAAATAAACGCTCATGTCCTTTGATGCGGTCCTCAACGTTTTATGTAAAAGCCCTCCTAAAAAAATGAAAGGCCGCGCTATTTCAACGCGGCCTCTTTGCATTTGCTTTTAGCTTTCAGCTTTAGGCTTTTAGTTAAAACTTAAACGTATAGTCCGTCTCCTCGCCGACGCCTTTCAGTTCGATGTGGTCGCGATAGACGCTGACAATGACGCCCGTCGGCTCCTTCATTTCACACAACCCCTTGACCGTCTTGTGCAACACACGATTGCGCACCGCCAGGCCGCCCTTATGTTCATGGCCGGACAGCCATGCCTTCAGGCAGGGGTGGGCATCGACCAATTTGAACATCTCGTCGGCATCCCAGAAAATGCAGGACTTGCTGGCGGCCTTGTCGTAGATCGGCACATGCGTCATGACGATGACATGTTCGCCGGCCGCATCCGCCGCCGTCAATTGTTCATCCAGCCAACGTTTACCTGCCGCCGACAGCATCCCGTTGTATTTTTGCAACTTGCGATCCGAATGGGCCTTCATATACGCCTCCGCTTCCGCATATTCCGACGATCCTTTCGGTCGCAAAGTGGAAACTTCCAGAGAATGGATCACGAGAAAACGGACGCCATTAATCTTGAACATGTAGTTGAAATCCTTCAAGCCGAACGCCTTCTGCAAGTCTTCGTCCGACTGTTTCCGCATGTCGTGGTTGCCGATTGTGTGCTTCACAGGAAACTTGCTAGCCTTGAAAACATCCACGACTTCCGGCAATTCCTCTTTGATGCGGCCATCGACGATGTCGCCCAAATTGCAGACGAAATCAAGCCGTTCCGCTTGGTTGAACCGCTCAAGCGTGGATTTGATGATCTCCTTGCCCGCACGGTAGTTGCGACCGATCTCCGGATCATGGTCCGTATATTGCGGATCCGCCAGCAGCCCGAATCTCGCCAAGGGTTCCTCCGCATGGGTAGTCAACGTCATCAAACTCAAACCAACCATCAGTAACGTGTGTTTCATAAGTTTCCTTTTTCCTGAGCTAAAAGCTTAAGGCTGAAAGCTTAAAGCAAATACATCTAGACATCATCCCAGCCACTCCACACAAAGCGTGATGAACCGCCGAACCAACAGACGATGAACTTCGAGCTTCCGCATGACGTTGTTTGCGCTTGCGCGAAGCGTGACGAACCGCCGAGCCAACAGACGATGAACTTCGAGCTTCCGCATGATGTTGTTTGCGCTTGCGCGAAGCGTGACGAACCGCCGAGCAGACGGAGGCCTACCAATCCTCCTTCCTCAAGAGTCTCCTTCTTCCAACAAATTTCTCAGAACGATGGCCGACGTCTGCGAGGCTCTGTTTATTCAGTGTTTTCTGTGGACTCATCATGAACATTCGTGTCCATTCGTGTCCATTCGTGGTTCATAATCAACAATTTGTGGTTTGTTAAAACTCTTTCAGCCGTTTCTGGATTCCGGCGAAAATCTCACGCGACATCGCCTCAGGCTCGTCGCAAATATCCGCCAGTGTCTCAACGGACACCACGCCGTCGTACGGCCATGATGCCAATTCGCGCAAAACACGATCCGCCACGGAGTCGGGCGTGCCTTTGTAATAGGCGGAATGCTTTCCGTCCGTATATTCCTTAAAATGAATATGCCCCAGTTCGTTGCGGAATTTGCGCAGCACTTCGACTGGATCCTCTCCCGCCACCATGTAGTGTGACGGATCGAAATTAACGGTCACCAAACCATCACCGACTTCATCGATGAACTTCTGCATCGTCGTGCTGTTAGAAATCGCGAAACCACCTTCTGCCTCAACGGCGAAGCCAAGCCCTTCTGCACGAGCCATTTGGGCCAGCCGACGCGTTCCGTTGACACGTTCCTCCCACGTCGCATCGCCATGTGGATAACTGGTGATCACCATTGGAGCACCAACGGCTTTCGCGATTTTTATTGTCGCTTCCGTATATTCCTCCGTATAGCGCATGTCGAATCGCGGCCCTTGATATAAGCCGTGGCAATCGACGCCAGAGCACTTCAAATTATTCTTTTTCAAGGCATTGGCGATCATCTCCAAGAGTTCGGGCGAATCCGCCAACTGAATCGAATTGAAATGGCCATAGTAGCCACGCACGCAGTTCAGTTCCACGTATTCATATCCTATTTTGGCGATGTCGTCCAAACATTTGAAGAAGCCACGCTTGTGATACAGTAATGTCGTGATACCGATTTTCATGCGTTTTTCCTTTTACTAAAGAATTATAACCAATGACTTAATACACATATTCAATATACATGAAAACGCAAAAAGTCAAACAATCCACTTTCACACCAAAAGTTCCAACGGACCAAGCAGGCCGGACGGCGTCAGTTGCATGAAATAGGAGAAATGATCGCGGACTTTGTTGGCCAGCGTGTTCGCCACCTCTATCCGCAAATCATTTTGTCCGACTTTTGCAATTTCTTTCAAATAAAAGCGATACGGCGGACAAACACGCAGTCCCAAATCCACGCCGTTCAGCCAGACATGCGCCGTCTGCCCCACGACGCCCAAATCCAAAACCGCCTTCGTCTGCCCTTTCGTCAGTTTCAGGCTTCCTTCATAACGAATGATGCCGGAGAAACCGACCTTATGGCCTTTGCCCGTCACATTAAACAACTTATCGGTCTTCGTATAGGCTTCAAAACGGCTCAAGTCATCGGCTTCAGCCAGAGAAATACGGAACTCGGGTTTCACTTTCCACGAAATATCAAATGGTTGCGCCATCCATGGCAACGCCCCCCATTCGACGTTTGTCGTCGTGCCAAACACAACAACACACGATTCATACGGAGCCAAATTCAGTGGAATTTTACCGGTGGCCGTTTTGCCGCGGAAGACCTTTTCTTCCAACACATCCAACACCAAATATTCGCCACTGCATGGGACAACTACCTTCGTATCAATGGCATCCGTCGTCGATTCATTCACGAAATAGAACAGTTGCGTCTTTCCGCGTGTATAATGCGCATGGCAAAGCGTCTCGATGTCCTCCTTGACGTCGATATCCGCTAATCCAGCCGTTTTGATGGCTTTCGCCAATTGTTGCAACGGAATGACTTCCGACAGGACGAAACAATCCGCAGGAGCTTGGTCGATGAACCATATCTTCAGTCCAGAATCGCCCAATGTCGCCATCGCATCCAACAGAGCCGCAGGCAGTTCTGGCGACGATGGCACAATCAGACAGTCATAGCGATTGCCATTGACAACCAGCCGTCCTTTTTCCACGGTGGCGTTGTTCTCCAGATCATCCGCTGGCACGATATCGAAATCCACATGATTGTCCATCAGAATACGGGCCGGTTTCTGCGTGAGCATTGCGCCGTCCAAATCACGGCTCATCCATTCAGCCTCAGCATGATAGAGCAAGGCGACCTTCGCTTCGTAATGCGCGCCGTCCAGCAAATGACACATGCGGTTCGTATAGCCCATGATTTTCGTAAAGCCTTCAAACTGCGGATCATGGCCTTCCGCGCCAAAATGCGGCGGGCAGTCGGGATCCGGATAGGCGGGCGAAAAGGCATGTGGCACGAACTGGTTGATTCCGCGCACCATCAGGAAATCCATGAGCCATTTCATGAACGGCGAGCCCTCCGCCCAGCCGAACGCGCCGAACACTTCGCACATGGCCCGCCCTTTAAAGGCTGGATTCAGATGCGCCGCGGACGAACACAGTTTCGGCAGCACATAATGGAAGAACTCCGGATTGACGTAACCGCCTGAACACGAAGCGGTATGCTTAAAATGCCCCATGCCGGGCATGACTTGATGCAGCACGACGTCCATGCCGCTCATGTCCTGTCCGTCCTGACTGCGGAAATAATGGCCCGCGCTGCAGCCAAGCCGCGCATGGGCGTTCATGTCTTCAATGATATGGCCGATGTATTCGACGCCGCGTGCACGGCACCAGTCGCCCAACTGCCGCACGAAGCAGTCGCGATAGCGTTTCGTCACCAAGTCCATGTACGCCAAGCGGATAGCTCCTGTTGGCTTGCCCATGTCATACCACAAGGCAGGCAGCGACGCAAGGCCTTTTCCGCCCAATGCGGCGTCCATGCCGCGCAGCATGTCGTCATGCCATGGAAGGCCAAGCCCGGGCATTCCCAGACGATGGTTGTACATGCCGCGATCGATTTCCGTCGTGCCGAACCAGAGGTTCCCAAGGCTCGGTTCATCGGAGAAGAATCCCGCCAACGTATTGCCGAAATATTTCTTATAATGCTTGTAATGAGGCTCATAGACGGCCTCTAGCAAGACGGCGACCGATTCCGCGTTCATCATGTCGATATAGAATTTCTGCCCCGGATTCACGCCCGCGCGGGATTTGTACAGGAAAAAGACGCGCCATACGCCGCGTGGCACATCCCAAATCAATTGTCCATCGACGATTTTATCCGACAAATCGATCGCCTCTTCCGAAATCGTTTCGTCCAGTTCCGTCCGCTGATAGGCGAAAACGCCCAGCAGGTGGCGTTCGTCATTGTCCGGTTGGACAAGCAGCGCGCCATCCGCCATCGGGCCGACCACATCGACGTGCCGTTCAACCAGTTGCCATTTGCGCAGTTCCGGATATTTCTCCTTCAGCAAACCGTTGGCGTTGCCCGTCGGGAAGTGATTGTCGTCGAGAATCCATACCTTCATGTCGCGCTTTTTAGCTTCCGACAGAATCAAATCCATGTCCCGCCACCATGTTTCGCCGCAGAAATCGCGATGCGGCCGTGATTCGACGCAGAACGCCTTGCAACCGCTTGCCGCGATCCGTTCGATCTGTTCGGGAATCTTGTCATAATGGTCGCCATGCTGCCAATAGAACGGCAACAGATGATTACCGACATTTCCGTCAAAATATTCACGCAGTTTCTTGTCCATTGTCCGCCTGCAAATGTGGTTTCATGAATGTGTTCAACAATGAAACCATAACATTGCCCATCTTTTGGAAAAATCAATTATTCCCTCCATGCAACTCTTCACCATCATCTTGTTTTTTCCTATGAAACCATTACATTAGATATATGGAATATTAGTACAAAAAGAAACATGTCCAATCCCTTTCCAGATATACCACCGCTCCGGCAGGCCTTCACGCATTTTCCGAACATCGGCCCAGTCCGTCTGAAAATGCTACTAGAGGCCGGAATCCGCTCGTGGGAAGACATCGGCCCCTTCCCGCCGCCTGAACTCCACGCATGGAACGCTTTCTGGTCGCCTATCTACCAAACCGCCATCGACTGCCGGGAGGCGGATGCCGCAAACGACATCCAATTCTTCATCGAACGCCTCGAACCAATGGACCGTTGGAGGCTCCTCCACAAACATTGGTCACAATGCGCCTTCCTCGACATCGAAACGTCCGGACTAGATTTTGACGCGGAAATCACCGTCATTTCCGTTTTCTACCAACATCGCGTCCACTTGTTCGTTAAAGATGAGAACATCGACGATTTTCCGGACTTCCTCCTCACCCTCCCGTTCATCGCCACCTACAACGGCAGCACGTTCGACATCCCGAAAATCATCCGCAACTTCAACCTACCAATGCTTCCCGTCCCGCACGTCGATCTCCGCTGGCTCTGCCATCGGCTCGACCTCACGGGAGGCCTGAAACCAATCGAACACACTCTCGGCATCGTCCGCCCAACGGACTTGCAGGGAACCGACGGAGACGACGCCATCCGCCTCTGGCAGGAATGGCAGTCGCGTCATGACGACATGGCGCGGTACCGTCTCCTGAAATACTGCGCGGCGGACACGCTCTCCCTCCAGCTGGTCACAGACCGGATTCTGGAGAAGAACGGCTGCTCCGTCGAACAACGACCACGGCAGGACGCCGTCTGGGAGCTTCTGGAAGACATTCCACGACCATCCCAAACCATTCCGCCACAAATAGATAGCCATGCTGACGAAGCAACGGAAAACGAAACGCTTTCCTCCCTGCAAGGCCGTCTGAAAGCCCTTCTCAATCGCAAAAAGCGATTCTAATCCATTCGATTTCAATAAACAATAAAAATACAACCCAACCAACAAGCAGTCCAAACATGAGAAAAATCACCACGCTCCTCTTCATCGCCCTCTTCGTCAATCTCGCCAACGCCCAAGTCCAGCATGCGAATGTCATTAAAGAAGCCCTTGACAATCCCACGCTCGCCATCGAAACCTTCAATGGTTCGGACCAAGCCCGCCAGAAGCTTGAACGGATGTTCGTGCTTTCCGGATGGTTCAAAGTCGTGCCCAAAGAGCAAGCCGCCAAGGCGATTTATAAAGTCCAAGCCGCTGGCAACGAAACGCAGTTCGCCTTGAATCTCCAAGGCGCAGGCAAATCCATCAGCAGCCAGAAACAAGCATCGGACGCTGACCACGCCGCCCGCCTTGTCGTTGATGACGTTCTCAATCAGTTGTTCAATGTCCAAAGCCTGTGTGACTGCAAAATCGCGTTCGTCGTGCCCGATGCCCAAAACCGCCGCGAAATTTGCACGATCTATCTCGACGGCACGGGTTTTGAAATCCTCACGAAGAACAACGCCATCTCCACGGAGCCCAGCTGGGGCCACGCCAACGCCATGGTCTATACGCTCGCCAAGAACAACGCGCTGCACATCGTGCTTATGGATCTTAGCAAACGCGTCCAGCGGATCATCTCTTCTGCGCGCGGCCTCAACAGTTCCGCCGCCCTCTCCCGCAACGGCCAGTTCGTCAGCCTCGCCCTCAGCCTTGGCGACCAAGTGGATCTCTACAGCCACGACCTTGCGACCAACCAGACGAAACGCCTTACGAACGACCGCTATGTCGAATCCTCCCCCTGCTGGTCGCCTGACGGCAAGCAGATCTGCTATGTTTCCGACATGCCCGGCAAGCCGTCCCTCTTCATCGTCTCGGCCGCCGGCGGCGCCGCGAAACGCCTTCAGCTCGGCGGCGGCGAATGCGTCTCGCCCGACTGGTCACACGTCTCCAACAAAATCTGCTTCTCCCAGAAAGGCACCAGTGGACACTATGTCATCAATGTTTTGGACATGGCCAAATCCGGCAACATCCCCGAAACCGTCACGCTCGCCGCTGGCGATTGGGAAGCTCCGTCATGGGCGCCTGACGGCCGCCATCTTGTCTGCACACGCGCGACCGGCGGGCAGCGCGAAATCGTCATCGTCGATACATGGCTGAAAACCTTCCGTCCCGTCTCTGCCAAAGGCAAGTACTCCCTGCCCGCATGGCAGCCCGCGCGATAAGTCTTTGAAAACCACAATCTAAAGAAAGCCTCCGACCATCATTTCGACGGCCGGAGGCTTTTTTAATGCATAATGCATAATTCATAATGCATAATTCATAATGCATAATTCATAATGCATAATTCATAATGCATAATGCATAATTATTTTAAATCTTTATATGTGAAGCTATTAGATATTGCGTTCCATGATTTGTACTGCGACCACTAACCACTAACCACTAACCACTAACCATAAGCCATAAGCCATAGGCCATAAGCGGAGCTTTTAGCTCCTAAAAGCGGCTGCCACTGCTTTCGCCGCTGGTTTGTCGTTCAAATCAAAATCAATCAGGCTGGTGTTCGCAGGGCATGGGAAGCAGTCGTGTCCCATCCAAATGATGATGCCGCCGCAAGACGGGAAACGACGTTTGCACGACAGAATGGCGTATTTCAATGCCTCCGCCTGCCGTTTCTGGCTCCAGGCAACGTATTCCTCCACGCTTTCCGCCGCACGACCTTCGTGTTCCGCCTTGAAGACATGTTCCTCCCGCCACCACGTTGTTGGATTGCTCCAAATCGGAGCTTCGCCAACAGGCATAACGTCTTCTTTTCCAGCATATTTGCGAATGATTTCCGCACTGGCTGCGCCTGGAGCACCAACCTCTGAACGGAACAATGCATCGTCGCCATCCCAATACGGTTTCCAGTTGTCTTCCAAACGGCCGACGGGCTGCCATGGGCCATGCACGTCATGGTGGATTCCTTTGCCATAATCCTTCGCATCCGCATTTTCAGATGCACCCGACGACGAAGCGGGAAGCCAAACGCGACCACCATCCAACTCCGTAACGACTTCTTTTAGAACAGCTAAGACAGGTTCAGTCCCATCGCAGACATGATGCTGTTCCCAAAACAATTCGTTGCCACCGCACCATATCGCCAATGACGGATGGAACGACAACCACTCTACATATTCCTCCGCAATCAACCGCGCCTCTTTCAAAACCTCTGGATTGTCCGGCGGGATGTTGTCGATGCCGGAGCTCGACAGCGGAAATTCCTGCCACACAAGAATCCCCGCTTCGTCGCATAGATCATAGAAGAAATTACATTCGCGAGACGCACCGCCCCATACGCGCAAGATGTTCACACCCATTTCCTTATAGCGTTTTATAAGTTTCCGGTAGCGTGCTTCATCGAAATCCGCGTAATTCGGCAGCACTGGTGTCCAATTGACGCCTTGCAAAAACAGCGGCTTGCCGTTGACGGAATACACCCACGGCAATGCGTCCGCAGGAGCGTTTGGCACCGCGTCACGTCTAATCGTGCGAAAACCGATCCGCCGAAACACAGGATCAGCACCGTCCGCAAATAATCGTAATGTATAGAGTTTCGCTTCACCGCAACCATTTGGCTGCCACAGTTGCATCCCCTTGACCGTGAATGTCTTGCCACGTTCCAACGACGAAAGCGGCTCATCCATGACATTCCACACGACGGTGTCGCCGTCCAATATTTCAATATCAACGGTTTGCGACGGAAGATTCCATCCCCGCAATCGAATGGCCAATGAATCCGCCGTCGTGTCGCAACCGACAAGTTCCAATCGTGGTTCCGCAACCGTCCGCAAAAACACGTTTCCCGCGATGCCCGCCTGCACGATTCGCGGACACCAATCCCACTGGTAGTAGAAGCGCGGTTTCGTCATGCCGATGCGGCTCGTCCAGCCAATCTGGCCCTGCCAGTCCGGCGGCAATGCTAAAACGATTTCCAGCAAATGACGGCCGGATTTTTGCGGAAGTTTCACGCAATGAGTGCGATGCGCGCCCGCGAATTCGCCGACGATTTGACCGTCCAGCAACACCCATCCAGCGGCGTCCGGCCGTTCGATGACCAATTCGCATGGTTCGTCCGGCAGTTCAACATCAGTCGAATACATCCAATGGCGGTTCTCAATCCATTCGCAATCGCGGGCTTGGAAACCGACGTTCCAATCCGGCAGCAGCCCTGCCTTCCGCAACGCCAGCTGCACAGAGCCAGGCACGAAACCTTCCACGCCGCGAATGCAGGCCTGATGGTCGTTACCTTCCGCCCCGCGCGGAGCCCACTGCCACACAAACGGCATCCATCCCGTCAGACGCCATGGATAATTGTTCAAACACTTATTCATCAGTTTATCCTTTTAGTCTCTTTTGTCCCATTCGTCCCATTATTATTAAATGTATAATCTACCACCGTCTTTCAATTTCGCACAGCCGTTTTTGGAGATATATTATGTTTGTTT
>JAFZAB010000240.1 GCA_017548425.1 Victivallales bacterium | reverse complement strand
TAATGGGGCAGGCCGGTCGCGAAGGGCGGTCCGTCATAGAAAACGAACGGCCTGGCGTCCTTACGCTGATCGAGTGATTTTTTGAACGTGCCGTTCTGTTCCCAGAAGGCGAGGGTCTCCTCTTCCATTTTCGGGAAGGAGACATTGGCTTCAATTGCTTCGAACATAATGCTTCAGATGATTAACTATATTAATGGAATAATGATTTTTCGGAATGTGTTACAGGAGGACCGTCTTCTCCCATGATTCGATTTTGGAATATGGAATGCGCATCTTGGACGGTTCGTCGTTGTAGCCTTTGAAGACGACATAGACGAGATCGTCTTCCGCTTCGAGGATTTCCAGAACGATGATTTCCGTTCCGGAAACGACTGCCTTCCAAGGACCTGCGTTGCGGCCTTCTGAATCGCGCGCGATGCTGTTGAAGTACTGGGGCGTCCAGCGGGAATTCGTCGGTGTGAGGCCGGCCTCTGTTTCCACGGCGGCCTTGCGGGCGTTGAGCTCCTCCTGGATGCGCTGTTTCTCTTCTTCCTCCGCCTCTTTCTGGGCGATCATGTCCTGCTCCGCCTGACGGCGTTCCTTTTCACCGTAGATGTCCATGGTGAAAAGAATGTAGATTGGATAAGCCCATGGAAGGACGAGACCTAGCAGAAAATGGAGGATTGGCGGATGGCGGCGCATGGAGGCGATGGACGTCGCCCAGCAGGCGGAACCGAAGAAGAACAGAATCCAGAAAATAATCCAGAATTGGAGGTTCGGATCATAGGAGAGTTCCGCTTCCTGCGTCTCTTTTGCGTAAAGCAAGAAGATGTCGCGAAGTTTCAGTCCAAGTGCTGTCAAAAGATCAATTAGTGCTGCCATGTGATGCCTTTATAATGATGGTTGGTTGTTGTCGTGTTAGAAATCCGTGTCGTCCGGCGGCCTGTTCGGGTTGTCTTTCCGAATGATGACACTTTTGTCTAGGAGAATGATAATCAAGTAGATAAAGAAGATGGCGACGAACAGGCTGTGGTATTCGATCTGCCAAAGCGGGAATTGATCGTAGATGAGGGCGAGCAGGAAGGGCGGTGTGCAGGAACAGAGCGCGGAGGCGAGGAGGTTGCCGAACGGCAGCCAGCGTTCGCGTCTGAAAATAAGTGTCAAAACGACGAAAATAAAGGAGCAGAGGAAGATCGGTTGGAGGTAGAGCGAGAAGTTGATGCAGGCTACGCAGACAAAAATGAACGGATGAAGCTTCAGAGGGCATTTCTCCAATTCGTGGGGCGTCATCGTGGGGATGTTCTGCCGCGGCGTGCCGTAGGTGTTGAGAAAACTGATGACATACGGGATCGGAAAATCGAATTTCATCGGAAAGAGCTTGCCGGTATCCGGTGAGCGGAACCAAAAGCGGAGGCCTTTGTCCGAAACGACAAGTCCTTTTGTATCAACGCCTTGTTCGATTTTTCCAAAATCCGCATTGTCTTCTGGACCGAGAATATCGACGCGCCATTCATCGCCGTTGACCGTTCTGGGAAGCTTTTCCTCCGACGACCACTGCAGAACGTCATTCTTCACTTGCAGGGTGCCGAGCGTCTCGCTGAGCACTTTCGTCAGCTGGTGGAATTTCTCCACGAATTCTGGACTGGTGAGGGAGGCTTTGACGACGGAACCGCCGAGCGCGCATGCCAAGATGAGTGCGAGCGGTGCGAACCAGCCGCCTTGCAGGCGAATCGTCAAAAGGGAGAGTTTCGGCCAGAGGAAGAGCCCCAAAAAGACATAGCGGAACGGCATCCGCTGCATGATAGGTGCAGGGAATAATGGAAAGCGTTCCGGTTGTTTTGGGGATTCTGACATGATATTCAATTGATTGTGAAAACGTTATTTAAGCCGTTTGGCCTCTTCCTTCGCCATGAGTTTCAGGGCGGGTTCCGCCTCTTTGAGCTGTTCCTTCGGGATTCTGTCGATGAAGAGGATTCCGTCCAGATGATCGATTTCATGCTGAAGGCATTTGGCGAGGAGATTCGCGCATTCGACTTGCACGACTTGTCCGTCCAGCAGCGTCGCCTTGAGGACGACACGTGCGGCGCGGGTGACGTCTCCGCCGACGCCCGGCAGACTGAGGCAGCCTTCGCCCGAGCAGATGGTTTCCGGCGAGAGCGAGACGAGTTCCGGATTGATGAGCGTGATGGGCATCATCGGATTCAGGAGAATTTCGCCTGGCGACAGCGTCGATTTGTCCTTTTTGTTGTCTCCGCAGGTATGGATGACGATGACGCGTTTGTTGACGCCGACTTGCGGCGCGGCGAGACCGACGCCCTCCACGTCATTGTTCATGAGGGTGTAGGTCATCTTATCCGCAAGCTGCCGGATATCGTCGTCAATGGCGGCGACAGGTTCGGAGACACGTCGCAGGGCGGGGTTCCCGTTCTGGACGATGCGCATTTTCTTGGTTTTAAAACGTCGGAAGATATTCCGCATGGTAATGGCCTTTTTCGTTTGTGTCGTCTTGGCCGCCATCGGCAAGCCGAAACGGCAGATTAATTCAAACTATAAACTTAATATAAAAATAAAAATTATCAAGTTAAATGAGTGGTAAAGGGAAGGTATTTGACGTTGTATGTTGCAAGAGTGGGAAAAACGATTATATTGGTGAAATACCGTTGTATGTCTCGCCATTGGCGGGGCTTTTACCATAAAACAAATGAGGCAAATATGAGTTTTTGGGCAGTGTTATTTGGTTTGCTGGGTGCCATATCCGTATGCGCCGCCAGTTTTTTCAACGACCGCATTCTGAAGCAGACGTATCTGGTGGGCAACAGCATGCCTGTATCCGTATATGGCGTCTTCATCGTGTTTGTGGCGTTGATCAACCCGTTTTTGGGGAAGCGGCGGTTGAGCGCGGGCCAGATCGCGGTCGTGATGGCCATCGCGTTGGCGGGCTGCCCGATTCCGGGCTCCGGACTGATGCGCACGTTTACATCGGCGTTGATCATGCCTGTCCGCTACCAGCAGACAGAGGCATCATGGCGTGAACATCAGATTTTGGATCTGGTTCCCGATCGAATGCTACCGGAATACAAGTCCAACGACAAAGTGCTGGAAGGTTTCTCCGCAGGCTTGGGCGAAGGGGATAAGCATGTGGCGTGGAAGGACGTGCCGTGGAAGGAATGGAAACGCCCGATCGTCTTCTGGACGCCGATGATCATGGTATTGTGGTTCGCGATGATTGCGTTGGGACTCGTGCTGCATCAGCAGTGGTCCAGCCATGAGCATATTCCGTATCCAATCGCGGGCTTCGTCGATTCGCTTCTGCCGGAAGAAGGCTCGCTGCTGAGCCCTGTTTTCAAAGATCGTTTCTTCTGGGTGGGACTCGTTTTTGTCATCTGCATCCATTTGAACAACTATTTGTGCGTCTGGTTCCCAGAGGAATTGATTCCCGTGAAATTGACGTTGCCGCTGTGGGGCTTCAGCAAAGTGTTCCCTGTCATTGTTCGTGGCGGTGGCGGCGGTCTGTTTGGACCCGTGATTTATTTCTGCGTCATCGGCATCTGCTTCTTGATTCCGTCCGACATTTCATTCACGTTCGCGTTGGCGCCGTGGTTATGGGCATTCGTCTGCGGCATGCTGGTTAAATACGGTATCACGTTGACGCAGACCATCGAAGGAAGCTATTGGTACAACTGCTTGAACGCGAAGATGTTCCTGCTGTATGGCTCCACGCTGGGCCTCTTCCTGACGATTTGCTACACGGGCCGCCACTACTACTGGCATGTCATCAAGACGGCCATCGGGCTGAAACGCGGGGAGGGTGCCGCCCCCCGTATGCAGACGTGGAGCTGCCGTATCTTCCTGCTCTGCATGGTTTATTTCATCGGCAATTTGATCTACGCGGGCATGGATTGGCAGCTGGCCATCATGTACGCGGGCGTCATCGTGATTTTCTATGTCGTCATGACGCGCATCATCTGCGAATCCGGTCTTTTCCACTTGCAGTTGAACGTCTTCCCATGCTGCATCATCTGGGGTATTATCGGTTCGATTAATTTGGGGCCGACCACATTGCTGCTTATGCAGTTGATCTCCGTGATTTTGATTTGCGACCCGCGCGAATCGCTGATGCCGTTCATGATGAACTCCCTGAAGGTCTTGGAACGGCGGAGACAGCCGTTGGGCAAAACCAGCACATGGTGCGCGATCGCCATGGTCATCGGCCTTGTGGTGGCGTTGGTGCTGACGCTGTACATCCAGTATGACCAAGGCAGTGCGATTTGGGAAAGCTGGGCGGAAGAATGCGTGCCGCGGATGCACTTCAACAACGCGATCGCCGTCAAGCAGAAGTTGTTGGCGCAGGGCACGTTGGAGCAGGCCGAAGCCGTTTCCGGCTGGGGGCGTTTCGCGCATATGCAGCCGAACGCGACCTGCATGTGGTGCATGGCCATCGGTCTTGTGCTCGTGCTTCTGTTCAGCGCCGCACGCCTGCATTTCACGTGGTGGCCGCTGCATCCGATGCTTTTCGTGACGTGGAACACGCCGCACATGCCGCATTTCGCGGGATCGTTCTTCATCGGCTGGGTCATTAAGAAACTGGTCATTAAATATGGTGGCACAGGCGTTTACAACAAGACGCGCCCCTTCATGATCGGCCTCATCGCAGGTGAAATCTTCGGTGCGATTCTGCCGAGTATCGTGGCCGCCGTCTACTATGTGGTCACCAATGGTGAAATGCCGAAGGCATTCCATGTGCTGTTGGGCTGAGGCAACTTGCGGAGCGTTCCGTGGAACAGGAAACAAGCGGCATCATATTCGAAGTGCGCGAATTCTGCGTGCATGACGGGCCTGGCGTGCGGACGACTGTCTTTCTGAAAGGCTGTCCATTGCGTTGCGCATGGTGCCAGAATCCAGAAGGGCAGTCGTTTGAGCCGCAATTGCTTGTGACGACGAAAGAATGCGTCCATTGCGGCGCATGCCAGCGAATTTGTCCGCAAGGCGGAAAGCAATGCACGGCTTGCGGAGCGTGTACGCATGTCTGCCCGCAAGGTTGCCGTCGTTTGTGCGGAACACGGATGACGGCGGCGGAATTGGCGGCTCGTTTGTTGAAAGACGCGGATTTTCTGTCGCAAAGCGGTGGCGGCGTGACGTTTTCAGGCGGCGAACCATTGGCGCAGGCGGAATTTGTCCATGAGGTGATTAAACGGATTCATCCGCTTCATGTGGCGATTGAGACATCCGGTTTTGCTCCACATGATATTTATCGACAAGTCATTGATGATGTGGATCTTGTCTATCAGGATGTGAAACTGGTGGATTCGGAAGAACATCGAAGATGGACTGGATTTGATAACGATTTGATTCTAAGAAACTTGGCGTGGCTGAAAGCTTCCGGCAAGCCGTTTGTGGCGCGGATTCCGTTGATACCAAGCGTGACGGACACGGCGGAGAATTTTGCCGCCATTGCGGAATTGCTCAAGGGAAGTGTCAATCTGCGCGAAGTCCAATTATTGCCATACAATTTCGCGGCGGGGGCGAAATACGCCTTGGTCGGACGTGAATACAATCCGCCGTTCAATGAAAAAACGCCTGTGAATACGGATATGACAGTATTCAAGCAGGCGTGTCTCCCGTGCAGGGTGATGTAGTTCACGGAAGAATATCTGGCTTCAGACGGTTTTCACCATTTGTGCTTCATCAGCCATGGCCATTTTCTTAATGGCTCGTAGCTTGCTTGCGGAAATCCCCAGCATGGCGCAGATGAAATTGTCTGAGCAATTAGCCTTCTTCATATTAAAGTATGCTTTCAGAATGGTTTTATCTCTACCTCTTCTTTCGCCTTTGTCCTCAGCAACCTTCTGCCATTTTTCCGCCCAAAACTTTTCGCTATTTTTTCTGATTAAATCATTTAACCAACACACTTTTTGAATCTCCTCTTTGTCTTTAGACGTTATGCCAAAATCTTTTTCCAATATTTTCATTCTCTCTTCATAAGTCATTTTGCATGTGAGAAGCACATACAAGAACCAAAGCGCGTCCTGTCTGTGGGGTGGCTCCATGCCGTCTCGCAGAAAGAACACCCATGATTCCATTAGATCAGCTGGAACGACCTTTGGCATACGTTTTGCACGAGTGCCAGACATTTCGTCCTCTGTCCAGTGGAACCGTCGTATTTTGTTCGCCATCTTCTTTGGGGCGTTCGGCAGCACCCATATGGAGATGACGCGGCAAAGGCGACGGTAGTCCACCTTTCCCCCCATTAGGTCCCTGGGTTGGCTGCTGACTAGACGGCATAGATAATATATCATTCTTTTGTGAAATTCCATCCTGTTCCCATAATTTTTCTGTATCTCTGCGTTGAAAATCAAAAATGGTGATTCCGGTGGCGCTTTGGGAAGGGGGAGTTCTGTGCGGAAATCGAAGAAAATCTTCCCGTTCATGATACTGTTGTCCTCCGAGCCCATGACAGGCATGAGCGGCTGGCCATCCTTCCGTACGTTTTTTATCTGGGAACGTGGGTTTGATTTGGAAAGACATTCAGCGATGTCAGACGCCGCAGTGGTCTTGAATTCTGGAACGCATTCCTTCAAGAGCCATGCAAGGACGATGTGACTTTGCAAGAGTTCCTTGGCGATGGAATCCTTCTGTGGATCTTGCCCGTGTGGCAAGGCCACCTCCAGTTCTTTTGAGTGCCGTTTTTTTCATGGACGTTCCGCTTCCCTGTCGGATAGAGCTCTCTCCCGTTGTTTATGGATATATTGAAATAATAAGAAATGCAATTAATGAAAAATATAGCATTCATCATTTAAATGTCAAATGCTTGAAGAATATTTAAATTTAATTTATAAAATTGTTATAAATACATAAAATATTTAATTTTGTTAAATGATTTGTATTATTTAATGAAAAATCATAATAAGTCATGATAAGTCATAGAAAGTCATATGAATTCATATGAAAGTATGTATGAATCACATAAAATCTTAATGAATTCACAAAAAAGAAGAGCACCGATTCCAATGGGAATCGGTGCTCTAAATTTTGAAAATAACTCTAACGGCTTCAATTACTTGCAGAGTTCGCTGGCCAGTGCGTCCAATTGGACTTTGCTGGCGGCGTTCAATGCGGATTTGATCGTGACGGTCGTGTCCGTGAAGGTAAGATTCTTGCTCTTTTCGAAGAGACCGCGCATGACTTTGGCGGCGTTGGGCATCCAGCTTCCGTTTTCGATCAAGGCGACGGTGCGGTTCTGGAAGTTGCGTTCCGTCAGATGCGTGATGAACGTGTGCATGAAGGGGAAGATTTCGGCGTTGTACGTCGTGGTCGCAAGAACGAGCTTGCCATATTGGAAGGCGGCTTCGACCGCTTCGGCCATGTCGTCGCGGGCGAGATCGAACAGCTTCACATGGCAACCTTTGGCTTCCAGTTTCTTAACGAGCAACTGGACGGCTTCTTTCGTATGGCCATAGACGGACGTGTAGGCGACCGTGATGCCGGCGGATTCGACGCCATAGGAGGACCATGTGTTGTAGAGATCCAGATAGTAGCCAAGATCTTCCGTGAGAACAGGGCCGTGCGTCGGGCAGATGATGGCAATGTCAAGTTTCGCGGCTTTCTTGAGGAGCGACTGGACTTGCGCACCATATTTCCCGACAATGCCAATGTAGTAGCGGCGGGCTTCGCATGCCCAGCCTTCAGGATCTTCGACGTCGTTTGCGCCGAACTTGCCGAAACCGTCAGCAGAGAAGAGGACTTTGTCCTTTGAATCATAGGAGACAATGACTTCCGGCCAATGGACCATGGGGGCGGTCACAAACGTGAGCGTATGTTCGCCTAGAGAGAGCGTGTCGCCTTCGGCGACGACGACGCGGCGGTCTTCATAATCCGTTCCGAAGAAATTCTGCATCATCGCGAAGGCTTTGGCCGAGGAGACGATGGTCGTCGTCTTGTAGGCGTCCATGAAAGCGGCGATGTTGCCCGCGTGGTCTGGTTCCATGTGGTGGACGACCAGATAATCGGGGGCCTTTCCACCGAGAACGGTTTTGATGTTGCCGAACCATTCGTCGCGGAAACGGACGTCAACCGTGTCGATGACGGCGGTCTTGCCGTCGATGATGGCGTATGAGTTGTAGGCCATGCCGTTGGGCACAATGTACTGGCCTTCAAAGAGATCGATGTCGTGGTCGTTGACGCCGATGTAGCGAATGTCTTTTGTGATGTTCATGGTAGATTTTTGGCTTCAAATTTGATTTGCGAATGAAATGTTTTTCCTTAAATAATATACCATTTCACCATGCGCATTTCAACCGTTTCGCAGGCTTGACGCGCATGGATCGATGGTTCGGAAAAACGCCTTTCAGGTCAGCGGACCAGGAATGGCTGGCCTCCTTTCATGGCCGATTTGTGCATGAGGCGGCAAGCCCGCAGATTACGGTAGCCGTCTTCGGCGTTGATCGGCTTGCCGCTGATGATGGACTGCGCGTGTTTGGCGATGATCTGCTGGTAGATGTTTTCCATCTTGCGTGGATGCAAGGCTTTGACGCCGTCGCGGCCATAGTCCGCTTCCAGACGGATGCCGTATGGTTCGTCATCTCTGCCGGAAAGTTGGAAGAGACCGCCGTAGCAACGAAGGACGCCTTTGTCGCCATAGATTTCATAGCCGAGATTGGATAATGTGCCGACGAGACCGCCGCGCGGTTCGCTGAACGCGACTTTGATGGAACCGGCCAAACCGTTTTTCAAAACGAAACGGACGTAGGCACCATCTTCAGCCTTGATTGACAATGTCTTGGGAAGATAGACGGCTTGGACTTGCCGCACTGGGCTGTCAAACATGAATTCCGCCATGTAGAGGCAATGGCTGGCGACATCGCCGATGGGGCCGCCCATTTCGTTGACGTCGTTGCAACGCCATGTGGCGGCTTCTTCCGGCGTGGCGCCGTAGAGGAATTCCATATGGAAGCAGGAGTCGTTGACAACGCCCAGCTTGCCGGATTGGATGTACTTGTGCGCCAATTGGTTGTAGCCATTATAGACCATCATGTGGTCAACCGTGAGGCTGAGTTTGCGCTGAGCGGCGAGCGTGTTCATCAGGCGGGCGTCTTCCACGTTGGTGGCCATGGGCTTTTCGACCATGACATGCTTTTTAGCCTTCAAGGCGCGGATGGCCAATTCGGCGTGGCTGGCGTTGTTCGTCGCGATATAGACGGCGTCTATGTTTGGGTCCGCAAGAATATCATCAACGCTGTTGGCCCATTTCAGCCCCAAAGCCTTGGCGGCTTTTTGACGGGATGCGTTCATGTCTGTTGCACAGACGAGTTCGGCGAGAGGATGTCCGTTAAAGCGAGTCTTGTCACATCCGAATCCTTCCTTGGCGATGCGGTTTTCCGCAATGCCGCCGAAACCGATCATGGCGTACTTGATTTTCATCGTGGCGTTCCTTTTCGATTGTTTTTTGTGTGAAAAAAGTCTTTTCCCTAATATTACTTGTATGAAAATGGAAGTCAAGTCAATTCAACGGTTAATTTTTATTCTATGAACATATGCCGGAATGAAAATCCATCTTGAGATGCAATCCATTTAGAAAAGACTGTGGAGTTGTAGGACAGGATGGATTTGTGCGACTATATTATGTAAAGTAAAAAGAGAGGGTTTTATAAATAAAGGATCTTGAAACGTGTTTTGCCGTATTGCTTTGATTAGTCTTGCTTTTGCCGTCGCCGTTTATGGTGATGACCAGCCCGTGATTTTGCAACGCCTGCAACAGAAGGCTTTAGCCGCCACGTCGGCTTATATTTCCGAATTGCCTAAAGCGATGGCGTCTTGGCGAAAAGACGGTTCGTTCGCCGATGTGGAATTTGATGAAGTCGGCATGGAAGATAATTGGAATGGTATCCGTCATTGGGATTATCTAAATGCGATGGCGTGGGCGTGGGCCGCTCCGCAGTCATCCAACCGTCATAGCCATGAATTAGGCGAACGCATTTACAAAAGCATCATTTTTTGGCATCGCGTCAAACCATGGCCTTTGAATGTCTGGTGGGGGCAGGTCGGTGTGCCGCGCCGAGCTAAATACGCGTTGATATTGGCCTATCCATTGTTGCAGCAGTCGACGGAGGGGCGGGCGGCTCTCCTGACGCCGTTGCGGCAGACGTCGTTGAAGGAAGATGCGGAAATCGTCTTTATCCGCGGAGTGTTGGAACGCAATGTTCGCCAGATGCGAGAAGCCGCCGCTCATTTGACCGCGCCATTGCAAATCGCGTCGGTCAATGAAGAGGGCATTCAGGCGGATGGCAACTACAATGCGCAAGCGATGCTCCAGCAGAATCAACTGGGCATCTATGGTGGAAAGTGTTTGGAAAACTCTTTGGCTTTCGCTCAACTTGTTCAGGGGACGAGTTTTGCATTAACTGACGATCAGATGAATGCATTGCGGCGGCTGGCCTTGGATGGCATGGCGTGGTATCTGTGGAAAGGGCGGATAGATCTGCATGCCATGGGAGGCGTGTTCGATGAAGAGAGCCGTGCCGCCGCATCCAATCGGGCAGTCTCCTGCCTGCGGACGTTGGTTGATTTTGATAGCGAGTATCGTCGCGGTTTCCAAACAGCGTTGATGGGTAACGAATTAGGTGGCGAAAACGCCTTCGTGGGAGCGCGTGTTTATTGGTTGACTGATAATGTGGTGGTGCGGCAACCGAAATATTATGCGTCATTACAGATGACGTCGAAACGGACGCATCCCATGGCGGAAGATTTTGTGCAAGAACGGCAGTTGGGACGGTATTTCTCGGATGGCACGTTACTTCTGCAAATGTCGGGTGATGAATATAAAAATGTGCCGCCAAAATGGAAATGGACGCGGCTTCCAGGCACGACATTGCCTGATTCACCTATCTATACGCAAAACCAAACAAATGAGGCTGGCGGCACTGAGCAGTTACAGATGACATTTGGCATGCCAGCCCGATGGACGGGGGAAAGCGAGTTCACGGGAGCTGTTTCCAGTGGATTGCATGTGTCAGCGGTTTATAGCCAGAATGTCGATGGTGTTCAAGCACTTAAGGCGTATTTCTTCGCGCCTGGCGCGATTGTCTGCCTTGGGGCTGGCATCACGTCTGATTCGCCATATCCAGTGGAGACGACGGTGGAGCAACGGCAGTTGGTCGGCGATTTTGTAGAACGGGCCGGCGGCATCTGGCATGGCAACGTCGCTTATTTGGGAAACGGGATGATGTCGAAAGTCTCGAAAGCTCCGTCGCTACAAGTCGAAGCAACCGATATGTTAACGATCGGTATTCCTCATGGAACTGCTTGCCGTGGAAAGCATTATGCCGTTGAAATCCGCCCCTGTGTGGAGCGTGAGCGTTTCACAGGGCTGAAACCGTTGGGGCGTGTCATCAGCAATACGACGGATTTGCAGGCGGTGGAATTCGCCGATGGAGCAGTCTGCGCGGTCTTCCACAAGGCGGGCCGTCTGGGCGATTTTGAAACGGACACGCCTTGCGTGTTCATTTTGGAGAATGACAGGATGTATCTTGCTGATCCGACGCATCTTGTCAAAACGATGAAATTCAGTTTCCGTGGGCAAACCTACATGCTGACATTGCCGGACGGCTTGATGGCTGGTTCGACGGTGCCCATCGGTATTTCCCATCCATAATCGTTATCAATCAATGAATTAACAAATATAAAGGAGCGACAGATGAACATGCAGCGAATGTTGGTATTCATGGTGGCGTGCGCAACGGCTTTCACGGCTTCTGCGGAGGAGATTAACAATGGCCGTTTCAAAGGGCCGGGCAATCCGCAGGGAATTCCATCTGGATGGTTTAACGATTCGCCTGCAAGCGTTAACGGGACGTTTGAAGTCATGCAGGAGAAAAATGTCGGCATGATTCGTCTTCGCCGTCAGTCGCCGATGGACAATTATTACTTCCGTATTTCACAGAATGTTAACGGTGTGGAAGCTGGTGGAACATATGATTTTAGCGTCATGGTGATGGGAAAAGGCGCACCACAGGTCATGGTCTATGGATTCAGACCGGACGGAACCTATTCGTCGAAGATGCTGACGCCGCCAGCCGTGACGGATTTCTGGCAGCGTTTACACTACCGTTTCGAAGCGGAGCCGAACGCGACGCATTTCAAGATTTCGCTGATCGCGGGCAACAATCAGGGAGATGCATGTTTCCGCGACGTGTCATTGCAGCATTTGAGCGGTGCTCCGCAATGTGTATTGAAACGGCTGTACGAGAATCCTGAAAACAAATTGGATTGGGATGCCGCGGAATGGCAGGACGCGAACGAATCCGGCCCGTTTACATTGCTGACGTCCAAATATGAAGCCCCGAAAGCGGCGACGGATGTTCGCTTTGGCTTGTACGGCAAGACGTTGTGCATTCTGTATCGTTGCGAGGAGACGAATTTTGACGAAGTCGTGAACGGCGTTCAAAGTTGGAACAACGACATCATTGAATTCTTCCTGGAAGATCCGAAGACCAAGGCGGCATATCACTTTGGCGTCACGAGCGATGGCGAAGAATATGCGCAAGTGGAAAGTGGCGAAACCGTCGGTTACTTTACGGAATGGTATTCCAATGCGACGAATCTGCGGAACAAGGCCAAGCTCGCCTTGCCGGAATGGCACAAGAATTTCCGCCGTGCGGGAGCGTATTGGTATGCGTTGCTGCGCATTGAACTGCCTGATTCGTTCTTTGAAGGAACACGGCAGTGCCGAATGCTGTTCGGACGGTCGCGCAAGCTGAAGAGTTTGGTTGAGAACACGTCATGGGGCCATACGAAACAGGCGTTTTTCCGCAATAGCGATGGTTTTGTGACAGTCGCCGTTCCAGCCGCCGCCGATACGGTTCAGGCTCGCCCCGCAATCGATGTGCCGTTGGCGGCGAAGCCAGACGGTCGCATCGTTCCCGAACCGAAGCAAGGCCGTATCGGTTCAAGCTACAGTCGGGAAGAGCTTCCGTTGAAAGTCTATTCGCCGGAAGGCACGGAGAAGGCCTGGTTGGTGATGCAACGTGTTTTCCGTCAACGCTTTGGCGTTGATATTGAAAAAGTTACGGATCGAAAAGAGGCGGTTGTCGTTTTGAAGCTGACGGACAAACCGTCGTGGGGCGACTACAGCAAATTGAAAGATTGGCAGCAGGCCGAATCCTACGCTTTGGACAGCGCGAAGACGGTCACGTTGGAAGCGACGACGCATCGCGGCATGGTGTATGCGATTCAGACACTTGCGCAACTTTGCGGCATGAGCGGCGGACAACTCTATCGTCTGTACGCCAAAATTCAGGACTGGCCGGACATGCAGTATCGTGGTTGGCATGTCATTGCGCCAGAGACGACTGCGAATGTTCCGGATGCGGAGAAAGTGATTGATTTGATGGCGGCGTTGAAGATGAATTGGCAGTCCATCCAGTTTGACAACCGCCTGAAATACGATCGCCATCCGGATTTGTCCAAGCCAAACGCCGCCACGAAAGATCAGCATCGGATGCTGGCTGGCTTGCTGGATTTGTATGGGATCGACGCGATTCCTATGACGCAGTGCCTTTCCCATTTCAATTATTTCTTGACCAAGCCTGAGATGAAGGAATACGCTGAAGTGAAGGAGCCTGCGGCGAACGCGCATGTGAAATTCTGGAACTACTGCCCGCGCCATCCGGAAATCCATAAGATCATCTTCGATTTGATTGAAGAGCAGTTGGAATGCTATCCGCAAGCGAAGTGGTTCCATGTCGGATTGGATGAAATCACGTTCGAACCGTTCGGCGTCTGCGAACGCTGCAAAGGGACGAGTTGCGGCGAACTGCTGGCGGAGGAGATTCTCCGTCTGCATGAGTTCTTGCAGAAAAAGAACTTGCGCATGTGCATGTGGGGCGACCAATTGCTGAAGGAGCACAACGGTGCAGGAAAATACAACACGGCGGAAGCTTTGCCGAAGATTCCAAAAGATGTCGTGATTTTCGATTGGCATTATGGTGAAAACGAAAAATATCAGTCGGTGGAATTCTTCAAAAAGCAGGGATTCGATGTAATCTCCAGTGGATGGTATTATCCGTTGAATATCACAAACTTCCTGAACGAAACGTTCAAACAGGACGTGCTTGGATTCGGCGGTACGACATGGTATTCGATTTCGAACATCCGCGAAAGCCATCAGTTGATGGCCGGTTTCGTTCTGGCCGGCGAACGCAGTTGGACGCGCAACGACGCATCGCTTGGCGCGCTCGGCTATGATGTGATGGACATGTTCCGCAAGCTGTACGACGGCGCGGAGATACGGCAGCCCAAGAAGTGCCGCACGATTGGAATCGCTCCGTGGTGCAACATGTCATTGCGTGGCGACCGCACAAATGGTTGGCTTGGACTGCTTTCCGATTATGATGTGTCGTCCATTCCGCGTGGCCTTGGTTGGTTCGGCGGTCTTCCGTTTGAGATTCTCGACGGACGGGAAGCGGCCATTGCGTTGTCATTGAAGAATGGCGACGGCTATCCGGATGCCGCCTGGCAGATCCCCGTCGGTGGAAAAGTCGCGGGTTTGGCGTTCTTGCAAACGACAAGCCGTCAACCGAAGCCGCAACGTGAACTGTATGATGGCGGCCTCAATCCGAAGATGCCTGCCCATTATGTTGTCCATTACGATGATGGAAGCACGGTGGAAGTGCCTCTGAAATGGGGCATTGCGATATCCGACTGGAATACGCAGTTCGGTGGTAGCCGCGCTCCCATTGTATGGAGGCGTTCCGCGAAGGACGGGACGATGGTTTCGCTGATGTCATACACATGGTGGAATCCGAAGCCTGAACAAACCGTGAGGGCGATTGATTTCGTCAGCGACCACGATAAAGTGCAACCTGTGGTGCTGGGCATCACAGTGATTGAAGAGTAAACTCTTCAATGGCTCATGGCTTATGGCTAAAGGCTTATGGCTAGATGATTTATGAATTGTGAATTAAATTTCGTGAAGCGTTGTTGGGCGGAGGTTGATCTTCAAGTCCTGAAGGAAAATCTCCGCCTGTATCGCGAAAGCTTGCAGTCACCGCATGAAATCATGGCGGTTGTGAAGGCGAACGCCTATGGTCATGGCGATGTACAGGTTTCGAAAACGTTGCAGGATGCGGGAATACGACATTTTGCCGTGTCGAACATTGAAGAGGCGATTCATCTTCGTGAGGCGGGCATAACAGGCCAGATTTTGATTCTGGGTTACACGCCATGTGATCAGGCGGAACGGCTTCTCGAATATGATATCACGCAAGCGATTGTGGATGAAGCCTATGCGGCGGAATTGCGCAAATGTGGGGTTCGCGTGAAAGTGCAGGCCGCTTTGGATACAGGCATGAATCGTATCGGACTGGATGCGGAACATCCAGAAGAATGCGAATGCGCGATTCGTCAGTATGCGCAGGATTTCGAACTGACGGGACTCTTTACGCATCTATGCGTTGCGGATACGGACACGGAATCCTGCCGCGCATTCACGAAGCGTCAAGAGGAACTGTTCATGACTGTTGCTGAACGAGTAGCGGATTTGAAGTTGCCGTTTGTCCATTGTCTCAATTCCGCCGGCGGCCTGTGGCACGACTGCACGAAGAGCGCATTAGTGCGGTTGGGCATTATTCTCTACGGATTGAAGCCAGACTACGCAAATAGCCTGCCATCAGGCATCAAGCCAGTCTTGGAATGGAAGACGGTCGTCTCCATGGTGAAACGTGTCCATGTGGGGGAGACGATTGGTTACGGACGGTCATATCGTGTCGAAAAGGACATGACCGTCGCGACGTTGCCGACAGGCTATGCCGACGGCTATAACCGCTTGCTTTCCAACAAAGGACGTGTGTTCATCCATGGCCATGCCGCGCCGATTGTCGGTCGTGTCTGCATGGATCAGATGCTCGTCGATGTGACAAATATTCCCGACATAAAGCTTGGCGACGAAGTCGTCCTGTTGAATCGCGACACCTACACGGCGGATGATATGGCGGAAGAGCTTGGCACGATCGGTTACGAAATCGTCTGTGATATTTCCGCGCGTGTTACGAGAGTATATGTTGCATTGGGAGGTCACGCTCCTGCGTGACCGGATACGCAAAAGCGTGTCTCTCCCTAATCATTTTGCATTAATCATTTTGCATTAATCATTAATCATTAATCATTAAGCATTAAGCATTAAGCATTATATTTGTAGCCTCGGTCGCGTTCCGCGCCGCCTGCGCCAAGACGGAAGATCTTCACTTCATGCTTGGCAGGTTTGATGGCGACAAAATCAATAAGCATCTGCTTGCTGCTGTCGAAGGCGGTCAGATGGGCGCCTGGAATCACATTATGGGGCGCCATTGGACCGTAGCCTTGCGAGATGATGTAATCGACACCATTGCATTTCAGATAGTTGTCGATATGCGAATCGCCTGCGAGACAACCTGCAAGCCAGCGTTTTCCGCCGTTTGTGAAATTCCATTGGACGCCTTCAAGTTCGCCTTTTCGGTGGGCGACGAAATCCTCCATGATACGGATGACGATGTCCTGTCGTTTGGCGCGGACATGCGGGATGCTGGTCGCCCAATGGCCGATTTCATATTGAATGCAGAAATGCTGCATGATGACAGCCGTCCAATTTTCCTCCATGCTCGCTAAAGCGTTGACGATGAATTCCAACTGCGCGATGGAATAGCCGTAATATCCGTCGTCGGAGGTGTTAAGGAAAATGGCGCGAGTTTTCTTGTCAGGCATGTCATAGTAGCCGTAATCACCTGTCGGGCAAAGCGTTATCTTGAAATCTTTGCCTTGGTTGATCGTGACATTGAAGGCCTTGCCGAACTGCGCACTGGTAAAACGGTTCAACGCATGATCGTGGTTACCAACGGCGCACAAAACAGGCAGTTTGCTTTCCGCATAAAGGGCCTGCTGGACGGCGACGCGGCTCATGAATTCCTCCGGCTTATAGGGACGGATTTTCTTTGCGCCGTTTTCCGCTACTTCAAAAGCAAAATCGAGATCAATGTCGCCAAGATCGGCGATGAAATCCGCATTGGCTTCTTCTCCAGCTAGTTGCGCAAACAACAGGTGCATCTTGGGAACCGTGAACGATGACAAATCGGTTGGAAGAGTGTGTGGCCGGCAATGGACATCCGTGACAAGTGGGAAGGCGACGGTCATGTCATCGCCTTTCCAAGCCTTGTATCGCGCAAGCGTCGTGGCGATTTCCTTTTTCGCCCAGTCTGGAATCGTGGCACGACTACGGAGCGGGAGAAATTGTTTGTAATCAGGCGGTTGCAGCTTGGCATCCTGTGCCATGAGCGGAAGGGCGGTGGCTACTGCCGCTCCAGCGGCACACATCTTGATGAATTCTCGTCTGTCCATGGTGTTCTGTTTTTAAGAGAAGGGACTAAAGCGACTATGGTTTTGCATTAATCATTAAGCATTAAGCATTAAGCGTTATAAGAATAACCGCGATCACGTTCGGGGCCGCCCATGCCAATGCGGAAGAATTTCACTTCATGCTTGGAGGGCTTGATGGCGACGAAATCGACGAGCATCTGCTTGTCGCGGGCGAAGGGGGCTGTTTTGTAGGCACCGGGAATCATATCGGCGTCACGAATACCGCCGTAGCCTTGAGAAATGATATAATCCACACCGTTGGATTTCAAGTAGTTGTCAAAATGGGAATCGCCGCAGAGGCAACCCGCCAGCCAACGTTTGCCACCAGTCGAAAAGTCCCATTTGATACCTTCCATTTCGCCAGATTTCTTGGCAACGAAATCCTCCATGATCTTGATGGTGATTTCCTGCCGTTTCGCTTTCGTGTCGGGGAAGCTTTTCCAATGGCCGATGGAAATCTGGATGCAGAAATGTTGCATGACGACGGCTGTCCAATTTTCGGGAAGCGTCGTCAAGGCATTGACAAAGAAATTCAACTGCGCGATGGAATAGCCATAATAACCGTCGTCGGAAGTGTTAAGGAAAATCGCACGGGTCTTCTTGACTGGCATGTCATAGTAACCGTAATCACCTGTTGGACAAAGAGTTAGCTTGAAGCCTTTGTCTTGATTGACGGTGACATTGAACGCTGAACCGAATTCTGCGCTGCTGTAGCGTGATCTGGAATGATCATGGTTGCCAACGGCGAACAGGACGGGAAGTTTGCTTTCCGCATAGAGGGCCTGCTGGACGGCAACGCGTTGCATGAGTTCCTCTGGCGTGCATGCGCGGAATTTGGGCGGCCAGTCGTTGGTAATCGGAACGCCGAGATCCAGATCAATGTCGCCTAAATCTGCGACAAAATCCGCATTTGCTTCTTCTGCAGCTAATTGTGCAAGCAACGTGTGCATTTTGGAATCGGAGAACGACAAGTCTTTGGGAAAATCATACAACTGAGAATGGACATCCGTGATGATTGGAAATGCGACAGTTTCATCGTCGCCTTTCCATGTTTTGTAGCGTTCGAGAGCCGTGGAGATTTCGTTTTTCGCCCAGTCGGGAATCGTCACACGACTGCGGAGCGGGAGGAACTTACGGTAGTCAGGCAGCGGCGGCTTGGCGTCTTCCGCCATGAGCGGTAGTGATGTTGCGGCGATTGCCGCGCCAGCGGCGCAGGTTGTGATGAATTCACGTCTGTTCATGATGAATCCTTGTTATTTTTATGCTTTCTTTTGATCCAAATCCAATGCCTTTACGACTTTCTTCAGTTCTTCACGGATGGCGATATGCTGCGGGCAGACCTTTTCGCATTTGCCGCATTGGATACAGTCTGTCGCGTGATTCTTGCCATGAGATTTTATGAGCCAGTTTTCCTGTCTGATGGCCGTAGTTTTATCGTTGTAAAGCGTCAGATTGTTCATAGGCGTGAAGGAACTTGAGATGCCGATGTTTTTCGGGCAGACTTTGGCGCAGTAATCGCAGCTCGTGCAGGGGATGACAGGGTAGTTCCGAATGATTTCCTGCGCTTTGCGCATTGTTTCCATCTGCATACAGCCCAAGCCTTTGAAGTCTTTCATATAAGAGAGGTTGTCCTCCATCTGAGCGATGTTGCTCATGCCGGAGAGGACGGTGATGATGCCTTCAAGATTCGCGGCGAAACGAATGGCCCATGAAGCCACCGACGAATTCGGCTCCGTTTGTTTGAAAAGTTCCTGGACTTCTTTGGGCGGAGTGGCGAGTAAGCCGCCTTTCACAGGTTCCATGATGATAACAGGCTTGCCGTGGGCGCGCGCAACTTCGTAGCAACGTCTGGACTGAATGGCGTGGTTATCCCAGTCTGCATAATTGATTTGCAATTGCACGAATTCCATTTCCGGATGGGCGTTCAGAATCTTCTCCAGTTCATCCGCCGTGGAATGGAAAGAGAAGCCGACATGTTTGAGGATGCCTTCCGCTTTCTTGGTCTGAATCCAGTCCCAAATGCCGAAATCATCGAAGAAATGCGTGCGGTCTTCGCCTAGATTATGCAGTAGATAGAAATCAAAATAGCTTGCTCCTGTCTGTTTGAGCGATGTTTCCAACTGCGCCTTGGCTTCATCCGCCGTCTTGCATTTGATCCATGGGGCGAGTTTGGTGGCGAGTTGGAAGCTTTCGCGCGGATAACGTTCCACAAGTGCCTGACGGATGGCGTCTTCGCTGCCGCCGTATGCCCAGGCTGTGTCGAAATAGGTGAAGCCTGCTTCCAAGAAGCGGTCAACCATTACTTTGACTTGTTCGACATCGATGACGTCATTCTGCCTCGGCAACCGCATGAGTCCAAAGCCGAGCTTTCTGATGTTCTGTCCCAGATAATCCATTTTTGCCTCTCTTTCCGTTGTTGGTGGTTAATGTTTTATTCGGTTGATTCAACGAACTTTGCGAATATTGATATCCTGTGTGAGAAGGGCTTGGAAATCTTCTAGTGTGCACATCTGTGAACCTTCACGGGAGATGGAAGCTCCGGAGGCGGTGACACCGTAGCGGAGGATGTCGGGCAGGGGGAGGCTACGTTGGACGGCCGTGCAGATGCCTGCGACCATTGAATCGCCTGCGCCTTGAATGGAGCGGACATCGACTTGCACGGCGTTGCAAGTATATGCGCCTTCGAGACTTCCAATATATGCGCCATCAGCACCCATGGAGATGCAGATGAGGCCGAGGCTGTAACGGCGGATGATGTCCTGCGCGGCTTTGTCAAGTTCTTCGATGTTGTTGATCTGGCAGTTGAATGTGCCTTGGAATTCATGGATGTTCGGTTTGATGAAGAACGGTGAGGCTTCCAACGCCTTCAACAGCAATTGCTTCTCCGCATCGACGACGACTTTGCAATTGGGCGCTTCTTGTTTGACGGCTTGTGCGCAACGGAAGTAGAAGTCGCTGTCCAACCCTTTCGGCAAGCTGCCGGAAAGCGTGATGAAATCGCTTTTTTTCGCGATATCGACGACGAGGCGGAGCAGTTTTTCGCCTGCTTCTGCTGATACGGGAGCGCCGTATTCGTTGACTTCGATGGTATGCTTGAGGCTTTCATCGAAAATCTTCGTGCAGACGCGCAACTGGCCGGGCACGTCGATGAATTCGTATGGGATGTTGTGGGCGGCCATGGACTGCTTCAATGGAGAGGCATGGCCGTCTGTGAAATCGAAACCGATGGTCATGGTTTCGACGCCAAGGCCGTTCAACGCCAAGGAGACGTTAATGCCTTTGCCGCAGGCGTCTGTTCTCAAGACGCGGACACGGTTCATCTTGTAGATGTCGAACTTCTCAACGGCGACGGTTTTATCAATGCAGGGATTGGGAGTAAGTGTGGTGATCATGGTTTTCTTTTGTTTTATCGTAGAATAAAATACTGGATTTGCTGGATTCACTGGATTCGCATCATTTCCAGAACATCCAGAATATCCAGAATATCCAAATTGTCAGGCCTGTCCTGCGCAGCCGCAGACTTGCATCTTGTTGGCGACGAGCGCCTTGACGTTCGCCATGCCGGGCGTGCCGTATTTCTTCGGATCGAACGCATCGGCATCGGCGGCAAGAAATTCGCGGACGCCTTTCGTGTAGGCGATGCGCAGTTCCGTCGCGAAATTGACTTTGCAGATGCCTTCGGCGATGCAGGTCTGGACGGCTTCGTCCGAAAGGCCTGATGCTCCATGCAGAACCAGCGGGATGTCAACGACTTTTCGGATTTCCTTCAACCGTTCGACATCCAGTTTCGGTTCGATTTTATAAACGCCGTGGGCGGTTCCGATTGCGACCGCAAGTGATTGAATGCCTGTGCGTTCCGCAAATTCCGCCGCTTCGGACGGAACCGTGCAGCCACCGACGCCGACCAGATCGTCTTCCTTTCCGCCGACTTTTCCAAGCTCCGCCTCCACGGGGATGCCCATGGGCTTCGCAATTGCAACGACGCGTTTTGTGACGGCGATGTTGTCTTCGAAAACTTCATGCGAACCATCGATCATGACGGAGGAATAACCTGCCTTGAGGGCTTTTTCCGCCAGTTCGAAACTGTTGCCGTGGTCGAGATGCATGACGACGGGGACGGAGACTTTCGCAGCCTCCGCGTTGACCATGGCGCGGTACATATCGACGGTCGCATATTTCAGCGTGGAAGGCGTCGTCTGGATGATGACGGGCGATTTCATTTCGACGGCGGCGGCGATGATCGCCATGACCATTTCCATGTTTTCAGCGTTGAAGGCACCGACGGCGTAATGATTTTTTTGGGCGTCCAGCAACAGTTCTTCCGATGTGACGAGCATAGTCTTGTTCCTGTTGTTTGAATATGTTATATGGTTTGCAATGTTACTTTGGGCAGGACGGCATGGACGATCTCCATGTGGAGTTCGCCCGTGCCCGGACTCATCGCGCTGGCGGCGGAAACGCCAACGGCGAATCGCAATGCTTCAGATGGCGCGAAGCCGCGTTTGATGGCGACGGCGAACGAGCCTGTGAAGGAGTCGCCGCAACCGACGGTGTTGACGGTTCTTATAGGCGGTGGTGTCGCCATGAAGAAGCCGTCATCGCAGCAGAGCAGGGCGCCGCGTGCGCCAAGCGAGACGGCGACGCAGGCCACGCCGCCGTCGTGAAGCCGTTTGGCGGCGGCCTTCAAATCATCGTCTGAATCAAGCGGATGGCCGACGATGGCGGCCAGTTCGTTTTCGTTCGGTTTGATGTAGAACGGATGGGCCGGCAGGGCGTTGATGAGCGCCGCGCCGCTGACATCCAGAAAGAAGCGTTTTGACGGAACACGTTGCACAAGCGTGGCATACGTATCGATGGGAAGCCCTTTCGGCAGGCTGCCGGACATCGTGATGACATCGCTTTGGGCGCACAGTTCATCAAAATCGTTCAAGAAAGCTTTGTATTCGTCCTGCGTGACCTGCTGGCCGGGCTCCAGATATTCCGTCTGCGTTCCCGTGGCGGTGTCGAAAATATTGATGCAGCAACGACTTTCGCCTGCGACGCGGGTGAAGCGATGGCGGATGCCTTCCTTATCCAAAGCGTGTTCGATGAAATTGCCCAGATCGCCGCCTGCAATGCCTGCAGCGACGACATCTTCGTCCAAAACATGGACGGAACGCGTCACGTTGAGGCCTTTTCCACCGGCCGTGGCGGTGCATTCCGTGACGCGGTTGACAGCGCCCATGCGGGCATTTTCAACAACGTAGCGGCGGTCGATGGACAGATTGAGGGTAAAGCATGTAATCATGGATTCACCAACATGATACGGCCTTTGACGGAGGCTGGATTCTTGTAGCAGTCAAACGCCTCTTTGCACTGAGAGAGCGGGAAGAGCTTGTGGATCATGCGGCGGTCGCATTTGAGGCGGCCATCGTCGAGATACTGTGCGCACATTGTCCATTCATGGCCGGGGAACGGCGCGGAGAAACTCATCCACGAGCCTGTGACGCGCAGTTCGCGACGGTTGATCATCTCCCATTGGGCGGCGGTGAAAGTCACTGGGCCCGTGGGCGTTCCGACAAAGCAGACATGGGCGTGATTGGCGGCCAATTCAAAACAATTGATATAGCTCGGGCAGGCTCCCGAGGCGCCGAAAACGTAGTCGAAACCACGTCCTGTCAACTGCTTGGCGGCGTCCGCAGGAGCGATGTTGCGGGTATTGACGCCGTCGAATCCCGTGATGTCCTTTGCGAGTTGCAGGCGGTCGTCATCGACGTCAAAGAAGACGACTTTTGACGCGCCGAGAAGCGCGGCCCATTGGGCGGTGAAAAGGCCGATGGTTCCCGCTCCGACGACGGCTGTCGTGCCGCCGCCTTTGAAATCGTTGCAGAGGACGCCGTGACAACCAACGGTGGCGGGTTCCAGTAGCGCGGCTTCCTCAAAACTGCGTTCGGCGCTGAATTTCACGGCGTTACGCGCAGGAATGACGACGTATTCCGCCATGCCGCCGAAGATTCGCGAGCCGATGAACGTATAGTGTTTGCAGAGGGAGAAGTTGCCGAGTGCGCAATCAGGACAGTCGAAACATGGGATGAGCGGCGCGCAGACGACGTGGTCGCCGACGGCGATGTTTTTCACATCATCCGCGATTTCAACGACTTCGCCTGAAAATTCGTGGCCGAGGACGATAGGAAAGAAATGCGCGGCGTCTCCCAGAACGCGCGGTATGTCCGAACCGCAGATGCCGCATGCGCGGACGTTGATTTTCACACAGCCCGGCCTGATTTCAGGCGTGGGGCATTCTTCATATCGGATGTCTTGCGAAGCATGGAGGACGGCGGCTTTCATAATGGATGGTCCTGTAGTTGCAGATGAAAATCTCTCTTTTATACACTTTATTAAAAAAGGGCGATTTTTCAATTTTACGCATCGGCAAAAAAGGTGTTTTTCATGAAAAAGAGCGGAAAAAGAAAGTCGTTCAAAGTGAAAAGCGTGGATTTGATAATATAGTTTATGAAAATGATGCATTTCGAACAAAAAACACGCATATCTGAACCATAGGAGCAATTCATGAGCGGAACATTGAAAATCGGTTGGAGCACGAAAGAATTTTCCACAACGGAACCTACCTGCATGCATGGGCAGTTCCATGTGCGCATTTCGGAAGGCATACTGGATCCCCTGACGGTGACGGCGCTTGTTCTGGACAGCGGCGACGAGCAGGTGGCGTGGATTTCCTGCGATGTGGAGCATATCGCCGACATCACATCCAAACTGATCCGCGAGAAGATCAAAAAGCTTGCGCCGGAAGTAGATGCGGATCGTGTCGTCATGAATGCGACGCATACGCATTGCACGACGGATATAAATACGACGGGCATGGCGCGCTATGAAGTGGATTTTCCCGTCGATTCGTCGATCAAGCTGATGATTCCGGAAAAGGCGCAGGACGAATTCGCGGAAGCGGCGGCGCAGGCGGTCGCGGAGGCGTGGAAGACACGCAAGGAAGGCGGTGTCGCGTGGGGATATGGTTATGCCGTCGTCTCTTACAGCCGCAAGACATGGTATTTCGATGATTTGTCCAAACGGCCTGGGCAGGGCGGCAAGATCGGTATGGCGGTGAACGGCCACGCGAGCATGTACGGCAACACGAGCGACCCGCAGTTCAGCCATTACGAGGCGGGGGCGGACCATTTCGTCAATCTGATGTACACGTTCGATAAGGACGGCAAACTGACGGGCGCGATTGTGAACGTGCCATGCCCGTCACAGGATTCGGAGAGTATCAGCAAACTGACGGCGGACTATTGGAATGACGTAAGAATCCGGTTGAAAGAGAAATATGGCGATATCCACATCTTGCCGCAATGTGCTCCCGCGGGCGATTTGTCACCGCATATTCTGCATTACAAAGCCGCGCAGGTGCGTCGTTTCCAATTGAAATACGGAACGCGGCCGGAAGCGTATCGAGACGAATATATGCGGAAGGACATCGCGGAACGCATCTGCGCCGCCTTCGATGAAGTTTTGGATTGGGCGAAGAAGGACATCCGCACGAGCGTGAAACTTCAGAACCGATTGAAAACGATAGGTTTGGAACGTCGGCAGGGAACGCAGGAGGAATACGACAATGAGAAGATTGCCTACGATTCCATGATGAAGGAGGACTTCCAGAAGAGCGGCACGCCGATGGAGAAATTCCACCATGATTCAATTCTCGCGGCACGCCGTAACCGCAGTAGCAATTTCATGCGCCGTTTCGAACTTGCACAGCGTGGAGAACCCTTCATGACGGATCTGCATGTCATTGCAATCGATGATATTGCGTTCGTGACGAGCCCCTTCGAACTGTACATGGATTTCATGCATCGCATTCAGGCTCGCAGTCCGTTCATGCAAACGTTCAACGTACAGTTGGCGGACAACGATTGGGAGCCCGACAGCGGCTATCTTGCGACGCAACGTGGTGTGGATGGCGGCGGCTACAGTTCGTCGCGCTACTGCAACGCCGTCTCGCCAGACGGCGGTCAGCAGCTGGTGGAAGAGACGTTGGCCACATTACAAGAGCTTAAAGCTTAAAGCTTAAAGCTTAAAGCAAAATACATGACGCCTAGAATACTAGAAAAAATATGAAAAGCAAGAAAATAGATCCGAATTCGTTGAAAATCACGGATGTCCGTTTTGCGGATATCGATGGTGCGCCAAAACGTTGCACGTTGGTGAAAGTCTATACAAATCAAGGCCTTATCGGTTACGGCGAAGTGCGAGATGCTTCCAGCCGCACGTATGCCGCGATGCTGAAGTCGCGGATTCTCGGCGAGAATCCGTGCAATGTCGAGAAAATCTTCCGCCGCATCAAGCAGTTCGGCGGCGATTCGCGTCAGGCGGGCGGCGTCTGCGCATTGGAAGTGGCCTGCTGGGATCTGGCGGGGAAGGTGTGGGGCGTTCCCGTCTGGCAGATGCTCGGCGGCAAGTTCCGTGACAAAATCCGTCTCTACTGCGATACGGACAGCCATGGCGGCGGCCGCGACATGGGCAAGGCGCTCGCAAACCGCATGAAGCAGGGCTATACATTCCTGAAGATGGATCTTGGTATTGAACTACTTATGAACCTGCCCGGAGCGCTGTCGGCCCCGTTGGGCTTCTTGGAGAAGATGCGCGAATACAAGAAAACCGTGTTTTCGACGCCACATGGTTCCATTGATCCGCGGGCGATGCGCGGCGAGGCGTATGATCTTTTCAACACGGCACATCCGTTCACAGGCATCCATCTGACGGAGAAAGGCTTGGACTTCTTGGAGAAGTACATGGCGGATTGTCGCGCCGTGACTGGCTATGAGATTCCGATCGCCATCGACCATCTTGGACACATTCCTCTGGAAGATTGTATCAAATTGGCCCGTCGTCTGGAAAAATTCAATCTGGCATGGATGGAAGATGCTGTTCCATGGCAACTTACGGATCAGTGGGTGCGTCTGGCCCAATCGACAACGGTTCCGCTCGGTACAGGTGAAGACATGTATCTGAAGGAATCGTTCGTGCCGTTATTCAAGAGCGGCGCGTTGGCCGTCATTCATCCGGATGTGCTGACGGCAGGCGGCATTTTGGAGACGAAGAAGATCGGCGACATGGCGGAAGACTACGGCGTCCAGATGTCGCTGCACATGGCGGAAAGTCCAATTGGCTGCATGGCGGCGGTGCATGTCGCGGCGGCCACGCGGAACTTCATGTCACTGGAAGTGCATTCCGTCGATGTCCCGTGGTGGAAGGATTTGATCAAGCCGTCGTTGGAGATCAAGAACGGCTATATCGACGTGCCGAACAAGCCCGGTCTGGGCATTGATGAACTGAACGAAGAACTGATCGCGTCCAAACTGCATAAAGACTTCCCCGAAGCATGGGCTTCGACGGATGAATGGAACAAAGAATGGGCCAATGACCGCCAATGGTCATAGTGGGCGGCGCACTCGTCCCGCCGTTGGTACTTCCGTTATTTTAGAATAATCAGTTCTCCTGCGGCGGTGACGACGGCCAAGCGGCCGCCGTCGAGCGGACGAATATCAGAAATGGCTCCATTGCAGCGATATGTGGCGGTGATGGAGCCGTTTTCGTCTATGACGACGACATGGCCTGCTGTCGTTCCGAAAATACTGTTCATGCCGTCTGCACGGACAACGTGAACGGATGATGATAAGTTACGGCTCCAGATGAGTTTACCGTTGCAGTCGAAGCGGTAGGCGAAGCCATTGTCCGAACCGATGATAACATCTTCCTTTTCGTCCGTATTCTGCCTACGGATGAAGGTGGCCATGCGGAGTTGGTCGCCTGTCGCAAACGTCTTGATTTCTTTTCCGACGGGGCGGTAGAAGTCGATTTTGCCTTCATCGCCGCCAATGACGAGCGTCCGTTGTTTGCCGCCGGAGAGCGGTGCGGCGATGCCTTGGCAGCCTCTTGCGAATTTGCCGCCCCAGATTTTGCGGCCTTCGTGGCTGAGGACGGTCGCGTAGTAATATCGTGTGCCGCAAAGGATTTCGAGCTTTCCGTCGCCGTCCATATCGGCTGTTTCAACGGCACATGCGGGGCGGACGACTTCGAAATTCCAGCGTTCCTTTCCGTTGAAATCCAACGCATAGACGCGCCAGTTTTCGCAAGCAACGAGAATCGTGGGATTTCCATCGCCTTCCAAATCCGCGATGCGGACGACGTTGCAGAACGGCTTTGTGCGATAATATCCAAACGTATATGTCCAGACGGGAGTTCCATCTTGTTTGACGGCTTTCAACGTGTAGTCTTGGCAGGCCAGCAGGAGTTCCAACTGGCCGTCTTTGTCCAGATCGGCAGCGGCGATGTCGTTGATTTGCGCATTGACGGAGAACGAATGAACGATTTTCCCTGTCTCATCGAAACCGAATACATCGCCTGTCTTCGTCGTGGCAAACAAAAGGTCCTGTATTGGCAACACCTTGGTAAAAGGTGATTTGCCTGTACAGATGATAGTGGCATCCAACGAACGGCCTGTAAATTTGGCGGCTTTGATGACGGGGCTCGGTGGTGGTTCCGGCAGATGATTGTTGGACGGACTGGTGAAATCAACCAACGAATTATCCGTGAAGGCGACGACATGTTTTTTCACACCCGTATCCAGTTCGAAACCGTTGTCTGTGCGGACAAACGACCATGGCGGAACATCTCCGGAAGCGACGCCATGGATGACTGTGCCGAGCATGGTGTGGCCGCGCGCGGGAATGTTTTCGCTGAATGTCTGGTCGAGAACATGGGCGACTGGCGGTGCGTAAGGATATCTTGCCCAGCCTCTTCCGAGTTCGCTGTCTTCAGAGGTGGTGAATGATGCGCCTTGCCAGCATTGCAGGCGGAGGAAAGGCCCCTTCTGAGAGAGTTGGATGCCGTCGTTGCGCGGCTGGCATTCGCCAATGCCGTTCCACCGTTGTTTCAGTTGGAAGTGTGCGGCGGATTTCGCTTCGACTTTGTCGATGACGACCATCGCCTCTTCGTCGTGGAGCCAAAAGACATATCGTGTCCAGTTGGCTGGACCGACATCATTGGCACGAATGAAGGCCCATGAAATATCGTCGTTGGAACCACTTGAGAGCAATTCCACGTAGTCGGGAAGACTGAAAGCTTCGCCGTTGACGAGCATCAGCAGGCTGTTGTGGTATTTCTGTTGCGGTTTCGTATAGTCGTTTTCCATGAGCCAGTTACGGTTCAAGAAGGACAGGCGGAGGATGCTGTTGGCGTCTTCATGGCGATGACCACCGTTGTTGACGCCGTCGATGAGAACATACAATCCATTTTGCGTCAGTGACTTACGGTAAGAGAGTTTGTCAAAGATTTTTTCCAACGGCAAGCGGCTTTCGGATTTGACGGAAGCGTGGTATTTGGCGTCCAACGGGAGGATTTGCAGGCCGGAGAGTTCGTTTGTTTCCGTGAAGACAGGTGGGCAGACGTAATCGCCGATGACGGGTTTGGAACGCAGTTCGCTTTTCATGGCGAGAAGTGTGCCTGCCAACGGGAGACGTGTGGCGGCATACGCCATGCGGAGGAACGGCATTTCCGAACCGGAGGAAGCCCAGCCGCTGTCATCACCGTAGGGCGCTTGCGCGGCCATGTTGTCCATCGTAAGACCGCAGACGCGAACGCCTAAGGCACACATCCCGTTGTCGATGAACGTATCGTCGGGCAGGGCGAGCGTGTAGGTCAGGCAATGGCGCCATGTCAGCCATTGGTAGCTGTCGCAGTCGTCCATGACTTTACCGGCGGTGACTTGACGGTGGAAGTTGCTTTTGGCGACGGCGAGCCAGTCATGCGGCGTTTTGAGATTCGGATAAGTCTTTTGGAAATAGAGGGCTCCGGCCAGCATGCCTTGCGAGGCGAACGTCAGGTGGTTGGAGACGACTGCTTGGCTTTTTCTTCCTGCAAGTGCTTCTCTGGCAATCGCTTCGTTGAGCCATTTCATGAGCGTCTGGCAGGTTTCAAGCCGTTCATGCGGTGTTAATGACGAGTCGTGTTCAATCAAATCCCAACCAGTGATGGCGAAATAAGATGGAAAATCACTGTCGAAGCCCCATGGGCCGCCGAATTTTCGTGGATCGCCAACGGCGCTTTCATTGAAGAGCTTAGCGACGGCAACATATAGTTTTGCTTCCTGCGGCTCTTGCCAGACGAGATAGCGTTTGGCGATGTCTGCCAATTGGCCGCCCAGACTCGTGTGGAAGCCTGTGGCGAGGCGTGTTTTTGCCAATTCAAGTCCTTTGGCCAGATGGTCTTCCGATGGTTTGGAAACTTTTGAGATGTTCGTATAATTAGCCTGGAAAATCGGAGGTAACGGCTGTTTGTCCAAATATTTTATGAAATCGGCGGCGGCATTTTTAAGGCCGTCATCGTCACTTGCTTCGAGTGCGATAACGTCTGCTCCACGATGGAACGGTTCGAAAATGGTGCGGATGACGAAGCCGCCAGGGCCGGGGAAAAGTTTGTCTGCGATGATGGCGTTGCGGGCGTAGAGCGTCATCATGGCGGGATTGTCGATGATGTTACCAAGCATGATGGCGGTTCGCGACGGCACACGGTCTTTTGCGGAACCGATGATGATGGATGGCGCGTCACCGTATTTAAGACATTCTTTGGCAATGGCTTCCGCGGCGACTTTGCCGCCGGGCGTATTGGTTGTGATGATGTCGAAGACTGGTTTGCCATCTTGATAGAGCGTCGTGGCCTGCGGCAACGGGTATGGTTCCGTGACGGTCTCCCAATTCCGTTTGTCGGCAGAAAATCCAAATGGTTCGGCAATAATGGTTTGCGTTAATAACAGGCAGAGTATGAAAATGGAATGATAACGAATGGATTTTGGCATGATATGTCTTGTAAAATGAATGGATGGCTTGAAAAGTTGAAGAATACTATATCATCATATTGAAGCATGGGAAAATGGTATTATTGTAGAATCATGGTTTATTTTATAGTTTAAGGTCAAAATGTAGCAAAAAGAGCAGTCCAATGGAATCACGCAGAGACGTATTGAAGCCATTTGAGGCGAAAAAAGATTACATGGAGGATCGGATCGCTTCTGGAATCGAGGCGAACCGCAAGGGCTATGCGTATTTGAATTTGGTTGACGCGGAAGGCAAGCCAGTCGAGAAGGCGCATCTGCGCATCTGCCAGAAGACGCACGAATTCAAATACGGTGCTAATCTTTTCATGCTCGGCGAATTTCCCAACGAAGAGCAGAATCGGAAGTATGAAGCGTATTATGCGCAGGCATTTAACATGGCGACGCTTCCGTTCTACTGGAACACGTTGGAGCCAGAGCAGGGAAAGCCGCGTTTCGCAAAAGACAGCCCGAAAATCTACCGTCGCCCCGCGCCTGACCTCTGTCTCGAATATTGTGAAGCGAAAGGCATCATGCCAAAAGCGCACTGCCTGAACTACACGGCCTTCATGCCGTCATGGGCAATGGGCGACATCGCCTACGAAAAAGCGTGTCTTGACAAACGTTTCCGCGAATTGGCGGAACGTTACGCCAAGCGGATTCGCGATTGGGAGGTCACGAATGAGACGTTCAGAAGTTCGCAACCGGAGCGTTATGGAAACTTCTTCGAAGCAGACGATTTCATCGAATGGAGCTTTGCGGAAGCCGAACGCTTCTTCCCTGCCAACCAGTTGGTTATCAACGAAGACAAACCGCATACGTTTGGCAATTTCTTGAAGAGCCGTAGCGGCTACTACATGCAGATTGAACGCGCGTTGCTGAAAGGTGCGCGCATTGACAAAATCGGCATGCAGTTCCACATGTTCCATCGTGCCGAACAGGAGCTTGAAGCCGCGCGGAAATACTATGATCCAGAATTGATTTTCAATGTGTTAGATACATACGGTCGTTTCAACAAGCCGATTCAAATCACGGAATCGACGATTCCCGCGTACAGCGGAAATGCCGCCGATGAAGAACTTCAGATGGAAATCATATACAATCTCTATCGCATGTGGTTCAGCCATCCGGCGACGGAGGCCGTCATCTACTGGAATTTGGTTGACGGTTTCGCGCATGGTGCCGTGCCTGGTGATATGACTTACGGTGAAAACTACTATTACGGCGGATTGATTCGTTATGACTTCACGCCGAAACCCGCGTTTGAAATGATTTGCAATCTCTTCCAGAAGCAGTATCATACGGAACTCGAACTGGATGCGATGAACGGCGAGGCCGTGTTCAAAGGATTCTATGGCGATTATGACATTGAAGTCGAAACGGACAGCGGTGTCGTTAAACGGCCATTATCTTTATTGAAAAAACTTGCCAACAAATTTGAAATCAAACTATAGGAGAAACAAAACATGCCATCACTACAAGACATGCGTGAACGCGCGAAAGAAGCAGGCCTGATGAAACTGGACAAGCTGATCGCGACGCGACAGCACATTCCGACGAACGAATTTCCGATTCCCGTAAAAGAACTTTGCGAACGCTATGAACGGCTCTATACAGGCTGTATCAACGACGTCATGCGCGAATTGACGCTGCTCCATCAGAATCTGCCGAGCAGCATCATGCCGTTGCGGGACGAAATGGTCGTTTGCGGCGAGGCGTTCACCGTGAAGAGCGCACCGAACGTGATGATCGAAGGCGAAATGACCTTCCGTGCGCAGATGTTGGACGAAATGAAGCCCGAAGGCGTCGTCGTGTGGGACACGTCGGAAGACACGGAAGCGTCGCTGTGGGGCGGCGTTATGACGGCGACGGCGAAGAGCAAGCAGATTCGCGGCGCGGTCATTGCGGGCGGCATCCGCGACACAAAGCAGATTCTGGAACAGAACTTTCCGATTTTCTACAAATATCGCACGTCCAATGGCAGTCTCGGCCGTTGCATGATCACGCATTACCAAGTTCCTGTGAAGATTGGCAATGTGACCGTTCGTCCGGGCGATATCATTTTCGGCGACATCGACGGCGTGCTTTGCATTCCACGTGAAATCGCCTATCCCGTGCTGCTCCGCGCGGAAGGCATTGAGAAGAATGAAATCGACATTTTCTCATGGGTGCGGCAGGGCGATTCCATCTCTGAAATCATCGCGAAAGGCGGTTATTTCTAAACCACGAATGGACACGAATAAACACTAATTGTAACCACAAAACACACAAAACATACAAAATGCCTCGCCGCCGGGCCGACGATATCAATAAGGCTTTCGTGATGAAACAAGATGTTGATTGTGATTGGACGCTAACGGCTCCGGCGGCTCGGCGGTTTTCATGCGCTTCGCGTGATGGAATATATAGCTGTTAATAACACGAATAGAATGATTTAGGTGACAAGATGACAATAACAGGAATGTTTGATTTGTCTGGCAAGACGGCGTTGGTGACGGGATCTTCCCGTGGCATCGGCAAGTCCATCGCCATGGCGTTTGGCCGTGCAGGAGCGAAGGTGGTTTTCCACGGCAGTAAGCCATCGGAAAAATTGGACGCGGCGGTGGAAGAAGCCAAAAAAGAGGGAATCGTCTGCGAAAAAGCCATTTGCGATTTGTCCGATGAAGCGGCGACGAAAGCTTTTGCGGCGAAGATGGATGTTCCGGACATTCTCGTTCTGAATGCGTCCATGCAGACATACATGGGATTCGAAGACTTTACAACGGAAGAGTACGAAAAGGAATATTCCGCAAACGTGAAGGCGAATTTCATCCTGTTGCAGCGTGCATTGACAGTCATGAAGGAGCGCAATTTCGGCCGTATCATCGGCATCAGTAGCGTCAACCACTATCGGCCGGGCCTGAATCTGGCCATCTATGCTTCGACAAAATCGTCGTTGATGAACATGATGATAAACATCGCGCGGAGTTACGGGCGATTCGGCATTACAGCAAATACGATTTCGCCTGGAATCATCGCGACGGATCGTAACGCAAAAGTGCTTTCCGATCCGAAAATGGTTGAAAATTTCATCAATTGGGTACCGACACATCGTATTGGTGCAGCGGATGATATCGCCGGTTCGGCGTTGCTTCTGGCGGCTCCGTGTGGTAGCTATATTACGGGAATTGATATTCCGGTGACAGGCGGTTTACATTTATAATTTACCGCCAAGGCGGTAAATTATGCTTATGGCTTATGGCCTATGGTTTTA
>JAFZAB010000239.1 GCA_017548425.1 Victivallales bacterium | reverse complement strand
GGCGTTTCCTTTTGCCTTAAAGCACAGCAGATCATGGCCTTGCGGATAGATTCCTTCGCATGGGGCGGCGTATGTGTTCCAGCCATACAGTCGTTCGACCCTATAGTGTATAGAGTTTCCATTGACTTCCAAATTGCCTTTGATATTGCCATCGCGGGCGGAACGCTTCCAGGCGGCGGTCGGTTGCAACGACACAGGAGAGGACATGATATTGGCGCGTTTTTCACGAATTTCTTCTTCTGTGAGCCAATCTTCTCCGTCGTTGAATTGCAAGACGTTGAAGGGACGCGGGCCGAGCAGGAGAAGCGTCTTGTGAGCTTGCAAATAAGAACGGAGCATCGGAAGAGCTTGGGCGGGAACGACTTTCGCATCTGGAATGACGAGCAGATCCAACGCCTTCAGCTGATGTTCGTCACACAGTTGGGCGGCAGTTAAGTGAACGACATCGTAATGGGCGGCCGACAAGGCGTTTTGAAGAGCGGCGGTGGTGTCGGGGGATTTGTCATAAATGCCTGCCTGACGGGCATAGACGCTGGTTGCCAGAAAAGCCATGGCTAAAAGTGTGTGTTTCATAAAGATTCTGGATTTACTTGATATTCTGGATGTTCTGGATTATTTGGAGGCTACAGTAATGTTTCTTCTGTACCTGGGCGGATTTTTCGTTTGGTTCCATCGGGAAGCCAGCCGATCCGGTTGAGAATGAAATCAAACCAAAGCATGGGGAAGGGGGCGGTCATTTTTGCGAGTAACGTTGCATTGTCTTGCTGATACGTGAGATACTGCTTCTTCCATGATTCGAAATCTGCTCGATTGTCACATTGAAAGGCCCAGTGGAGGTGTTTGACGAGAATCGCAAGACGCAGATGGACACGAATGATGTCGAACCGTTCACCTGAAAGACCGTTGAGCATTGCTCCAAGTCCTTCCAGTTCAGCAAGATTTGCTTCTGAAAGCTTTGTAAACATGACATCTTCGAGTTTTTGGAAATAGGCGCCGACTACTTGGGCGTTGTCGCCGTAGTAACATTGGAGGAAATCTGTTTTCAGCGTTTCCAAATCAAGATTCGGATTTGTCCAAAGATTCATCCAAGCCCAGTGTTTCCAAGGAGATGGGAATGCGAGACGGTCGAATCCAGTGAAGGCACCGAAGCCGTTCAAGCCATCGCGGAGATAGAACTGAATGTCTTGTTGCATGACCTCCAACGGCCACATCAACGCGCGTCCACATGGACCTGTGTTGGGGTATTCGCAGAGATTGTAGTATTCCATGAGCATCGTCTTGCCTTTGTAGCCGACGTTGCGCAGGAATGACCGCCAGTTGCTGTAAAGCTCGAATAGTTCGTCATTTGTATGTTTTCTTTCTGCAAATGGTGTGAACAGATCGCGCGTCTGGCCGAAACAGAAATTGACGAGCATGTTTTCACCGTCGCGGAAAAACTTCTGAATCGTCTGTGGCGGATTGTTCGTGCCTTGATAGACGATGAATTCAAAATGCGCATTTGGAAGGACTTCCGCAACGACTTCGGCGGCTTCATTTGCAAGCGTCAGATACCAATCCGTCGTGGAACGTTTTGAACATTCGGGGCATTGGCAGTAATGCATGTCCGGCAGATCTTCCGCCCAGAAGGCGAAAATATCCCAATAGGGATGGTCGTGCAAATATGAACGAAGATTTACACGGAAAATTCGTCGGACGTCTGGATTGGAGAAACAGGCGGTACGACCGTTTGGCTGACGGCGACCATCTTTCATGGGGAAATATTCTGGATGTTCGTTGAATAGCAAACTATTGGGTACAAAGTGTTTCCAACTATGGCCGGGGCCGCGAACCTTCAGGCCGTAGGAATGGATAAGACGAGCGTTTTCATAGCTGCAATTTTCGGAGCCGTCCTTCCAAGGGCCGCAACCGAGAATCGTGTTGATGCGATTTTTGACGGCGAAGGAAAGGACGTCCGGGCTGTTCGTCCTGTTGACGAAATCACGGATTTCAAAAGTGGAGCCAAACTCCTCCTTGTAGTCATCAGGAAAACTCAAAGATATTGTCCGTGGTATGTATTCAAACGCCTCTCCAGCCGCGAAGAAACGGATTCCAAGGCATGATTTGAGAAAATCATAGACAACGTAGAGGACGGAGACAGGATTTTCGCCAGCCAGTTCCAGCCAGCCTCCCATATCCTTTATCCATGTGCGGTCAAATAACTTGCGATCTTCAGGAAAAGATCGTTGAACAAGATGGAAGCATCCAGGCGTTGGCGTGCCACGTTTGATTTCAAACGTGCAATTCATAGCCTTCTGCAAGTATTTTTGCAGTTCGGAAGCCGCATAGGCGGTCAGCTCCGTGGCGTTTTCATCGATGACGATGGTTGTCAGCGACTTGCAGCGGAGGAAGATGTTGGTTTCTGAAGCCATAATAGAAAATGGGACGAAAGGGACAGAAACGACAAAAGGATAATGGACTACCTGAACAGATATTAATTATGGAGCTTGTAGAGCTTGCGAAGAGAGTTGGGCGGCATGGCGGCAATGGTTTCGAGTTTTGGCAGCAAGGAGTCTTTGTCGCCGAAACCTGCCTTTTGGAAGAAATCCGCCGCTTGTTCAGGAGATTTGGCAAAGGCTCGGAGTTGCAAGCCGCTGTTCGCGAAATGCTTCCAGAAATCCTGCGACAGTTCGTTGATGCCGGCAACAGACTGCGGCGGAAGCTCCTGAAGATTCCAGTAGAAACGGAACGACATGATGTCGTAGGCGTCCGTCACGATGAAAAGCGACTGCTTGTTTTCAAGATTGGAGCGCGCCATGTCACGGAGCTCTGTGCAACCGCGATAATATTGCTGCAACAGATTGTCTGGAACACGGTTATGGGCAAGCTGGTAATCGGTGATACTGGTGGCGAAACGCTCCCAGAGGATGCCGTTGCAGAGGACGATGACGGCAAGCGTCGCAAATGTGAACGACCGATGGATGTCGCGCGATTTGGCGAAAGCGAGCACGGCGGCGGTTATTGGCAGGCAGAAGACGAGAAAGACGCGTGGGAATGGGGCGTGTTCGGAACGAGAGGCAAACAGCGAAAGAATGACGAGCACGGCGCAAGCGATGGTGGTGGAAACGGCGAAACAGAGAAGGTTTGGATCGTTATCTTCCGTTGGCTCAACGTCTTGCGTCTTGTGTTTCGGGAAAAAGAACAATGGAAGAAGAGCGGCGTGGGCGATGGCGGCCAGTAAGACGTTGCCTGCGACCATTGTGGCGGAAGACCATCCGTCCGGTTCGGCGATGACACGCTTGAACTGCTTCCAGATGGTCAGATAATATCCTGCGCCTAAAGCCGTTGCGATGATGGTCGGCAAAGCGTCGAAAATGATGGTTTTCATGTCGCGTTTGTTTTTCCAATGGCAGGCGGCGATGACGGCAAGCAGGGCGGGAGCCAGAATGGCGTTCGTCGGCATGACAAGCGGTAACAGAAGCGAGGCGACGGCGATCAGCAGTTGTCCGCGTGAACGGTTGCCGTAAAGAATTTCAAAAACGCCAGATACGGCGACGGCGGCCAGTAGGAATGTGAGCGAATAGCCGCGAACTTGATAGGCGTATGCCGTGAAGACAGGGCTGATGGCAAGCATGAGGCCGCCGACGGTGGCGAGGCAGTCGCCGATGAATTTCCGCCAATGACGCATGACGATGGCGATGGTCGCCAGCCCGCCGACGATGGAGGGAATACGCAGAATGGCTTCGTCTGGCAGGCCGACAAGATGCGTCCAGATCCAGTAAACGGCGGTTGACAGCATGTGGTTGTTGGCGATAGGATAGTCGCGAAACACGTTCAGAAGCGAACCGTCATGGCTGTTGAAGACGAAGCGTGAGAGTGTCAGGACTTCGTCATACCAGAGTTCCGCATTGAACCAAAGGAACGAGCGGAGGAGGAAGACGGCGGCGACGATGACATACCAGCTGAGGCCACGTTTATGGAAGAGGGGATCTGTTTGCATGGCAGGATGTTACGTGTCCGAACGGTGGATGAGTCTGAGGAATTCGTTGCGGGTGGCGGCGGAGCGGAGGAAGGAGCCCAGCATGGCGGATGTGACCATGCAGCTGTTCTGCTTTTCGACGCCGCGCATCATCATGCAGAGATGATGGCATTCCATGACGACGCCGACGCCTTCCGCATCGACTTTCTCCTTTATATAGGAGGCGATCTGCTGGGTGAGGCGCTCCTGGATTTGGAGGCGGCGTGCGAAGCAATCGACGAGACGCGCCAACTTGCTGACGCCAAATACTTGTCCGCGCGGAATATAGCCAATATGGCAACGCCCGTAGAACGGCAGCATGTGGTGTTCGCAGAGGCTATAGACCTCGATGTCTTTCACGATGATCATGTGGTTGCATTCTTCGTGGAAGATGGCATCGCCGACGACGTCATCCGGATTGGTGCGGTAACCGCTGAGGAGGAAATCATATGATTTTGCGACGCGTTCGGGCGTCTTGCGGAGGCCTTCGCGGTTGGGGTCTTCGCCAACATTGATGAGAAGTTGATGAATCAGTTCTGACGTTTCCATAAAAAGCCTCTAAATTATTTGCGTCCAACGAAATGGTCGAGTTCGGTGATTTGTTCAGGCGTGAGCGGTGAGGCCTGTCCGAGTTGCGCGACGATCAGTGAATGACGTGCGGCGACTTCGAGAACCTCCAGACGATCGAAAGCTTCGAGCAGTGTCTTGCCGACAGTGATGACGCCGTGGTTTTCCATAAGGCCGCAGGCGGCAGTCTGCATGGCGTTCGAGACGCGTTCCGCGAGTTTGGGCGTGCCCATGAGTTCGTAGGGGATGAAGACAGGATCGCCGAGAATGGCGTAGGCTTCCGCCGTAAGATGCGTGTCCAGCTTGACTTTGGAGGCGCAGAAAGCGGTCGCGGTGACAGGATGGGCGTGGACGATGGCCATTATTTCTGGCCGTTTGCGGTAAATGTCCAGATGGATTCCGACTTCAATGCTCAACGGGATGCCTGGCGTGAGGAGTTTCCTATCCAGCGTGACGACGCCGACGCCTTCGGCGGTCAGTTCACCTTTGTCGAATTTACTTGCGGAAATGGCGACATGTCCTTCCGGCGTGCGGCAGGAGATGTTGCCGCCGGAGGTCGTGGTCAGGCCATGCCTGTAGAGCCTTTGCATGAAGTAGGCGACTTGGTTGCGGCAGGATTCGAATTGCATGACGGCTCCTTTGAAAAGTTGGAAAAACAATAAAAACAGTCTTAACAATAATATAATCTCTATAAAAGCAAAGAAAAATAGAACGCAAAAGTTGGCAAGAATGAAAATAAGTATGACATTATAAATTTGCCCATTATAGACAATAGGAAAAAGAAAATGAATCATATAGGCAAATCATTGTTGATGTTTGACTTGGATGGCACTGTCGCCGATACCTGTGCGGATTTGGCGGGAGCGGTCAACCACGTCCGCGCGGAGCATGGCCTTGCGGCATTGCCTGTGGCAACGGTTACCTCCTTGCTGGGCAATGGTTTGAAGGATCTGACGACGCGGACGTTTGCGGACGCGCCGCCAATCGATGTCGATGCCGTGACGGAATGCGTCAAGAACTACTACTGGTCGCACGTCGTGGTGAAGACATGCCTTTATGACGGTGTTTTGGAGACACTTGCGCATTTGAAGGCGGCTGGCTACAAATTGGCGGTCGTCACAAACAAACCAGAAGGTCCCGCGAAGACGATCATGGACGGACTGGGCATCAGTCCGTATTTGGACTGTCTGATTGGCGGCGGCCGTTGCGCAAAGTTGAAACCAGACGCGGAGCCATTGCTGTTGGCGTTGAAGGAGACGGGCTGTGACGCAGCGGCGTCATGGATCATCGGTGACAACTGGACGGATTTAGGCGCGGCGGCGAACGCTGGCGTGAAATCGTGCTTCTGCACGTATGGATATGGAAGCAAAAGGGACTACGCGGTTGATGTGGAGATCGCGTCGTTTCGGGAATTGGAAAACATATTATTAACCACAAAACAAGCATGAGGAAGAGGAAAAATGACTGACAAAGAATTGAAACTGAGCTATTGCCTGGGATTGAATTTCGCCATGCAGCTCCGCCAGCTGCCCGTGGATTTGGACACGGAAGATTTCATGAAGGGCTTTTTGGACATGATGGATGACAAGAAACCGGCTGTGACGCAGGAGGAATTCACGAAGGCCATGACGGCTTTGCAGGAACGCATCCATGCGGCGGAAGAACACGACGGTTGCGACTGCGGCCATTGCCATCATGACTGCGGCGACCATAACTGCAGCGGCGCCGAGCATAAGAAGGCCGGTGATGAATACCGTGCGGAAAACGCGAAGAAGGACGGCGTCATCGTCACACCGAGCGGCTTGCAGATTGAAATGGTGAAGGAAGGCACTGGCAAGTCGCCAAAGGCGACGGACAAAGTGCGCGTCCATTACACAGGCAAGCTGATCGACGGTAGCGTTTTCGATTCGAGCGTGCAGCGTGGCCAGCCAGCGGAATTCCCACTGAACGGCGTCATCGCGGGCTGGACGGAAGGCTTGCAGCATTTGAAGGAAGGCGGCAAAGCCATCCTGACGATCGCCCCCGAACTTGGCTATGGTGAGCATGGAGCGGGCAATGTCATCCCGCCGCATGCGACGTTGGTCTTTGAAGTTGAACTGCTTAAAGTTTTGTAACCCTCTCCGTCACAAGACGGCGCCTCCCCCAAGAGGGGAGGCTTGAAAAACATCAGTTGTTGAAAAGTAGGAACTATGTCCGCAAGAATCATTGACGGAAAACAAGTATCAAGTGACATTCGCGCAGAGTTGAAGTCCGAAGTGGCTGCGTTGAAGGAACAAAGCGGTGTGACGCCTGGTCTGGCGGTTATTCTGGTCGGAGACGATCCCGCGTCGAAATCATACGTGACGGCGAAAGAGAAGGCTTGCGCGGATATCGGAATCTATTCAGACGACAATCGTCTGCCTGCGGATTGCCCTGAAAGCGAACTGCTTGCGTTGATTGACAAGCTGAACAACGATCCGAAAATCGACGGCATACTCGTCCAGTTGCCGTTGCCGAAGCACATTGATGAACATAAAGTTCTGGTGGCGATTCATTCTGGAAAGGACGTTGACGGCTTCCATCCGATGAACGTCGGGATGATGCTGATTGGCGAGCCGTGCTTCCTGCCTTGCACGCCGCATGGAATCATCCAGTTGCTGTTGCGCAGCGGCGTGAAGACGGACGGTGCGCATGCGGTGGTCGTCGGCCGTAGCAACATCGTCGGCAAACCAGTCGCCAACATGTTGGCGCGCAAGGCTGAAGGTGGTAACGCAACCGTCACGCTGTGCCATACGCGGACACAGAATCTGGCGGAATACACGCGTCAGGCGGACATTCTGGTCGTGGCGTCTGGCCATCCGAAGACGGTGACGGGCGACATGGTGAAGCCTGGAGCGGCGGTCATTGACGTTGGAGTGAATCGTGTTCCAGATCCGACAGCGGCGAAAGGCTACCGTCTCGTCGGCGATGTGGATTTCGAAAGCGCGAAAGAAGTGGCGGGGCTGATCACGCCTGTTCCGGGCGGGGTCGGTCCAATGACGATCACGATGTTGCTGTACAATACGGTACAGAGCGCCAAGCGGCGTGCAGCCGGAAAGTAACGGGAGGCTGTGGTGAAAATCATCACGAACGAGCAGATCTTCGAGCCGCCATGGAGTGGCCATGTCCATGCTTCGACATTGGTCGAACTGAAGGATGGTGGTTTTCTTGCGGCCTGGTTTCAAGGGAGCAAGGAAGGCGATCCCGATGTGTGCATTGTCGGAAGTCGCAGGATAGGAGGCGTTTGGGAAAAGCCTCGTGTTTTGGCGGATGTATCTGGCATCCCACAGTGGAATCCTGTTCTGCGGCGTGGCGACGATGGTCGTATCGTGTTGTATTTCAAGGTTGGCGTAACAATCAAGGATTGGAAAACATATATCGTTGAAAGCCATGACGAAGGCATGACATGGGATTCGCCGCGGGAACTGGTTCCCGGAGACGAAAGCGGCGGTCGCGGGCCTGTGAAGAACAAATGTCTGAAACTGTCGGATGGGACACTGCTTGCTCCCGCTTCAGTCGAACGTGGTCCATGGAATGCGTTCATTGATGTAAGCAACGATGACGGAAGAACATGGACACGACGCCCGTTTTTTGTGAAACCAGATGTGAATACGGGAGATAAAATTGGTGATGGCAAGTTGTGCGTCATCCAGCCAAGTCTTTGGCAAAGCGGTCCTTCTGATGTTTCCTGTCTGATGCGCAGCAACAACAAGGCGTTGTATCGCAGCGATTCGCATGATGGCGGAAAGACATGGAGTCCGATTGTCGATTCGGGCGTGCCGAACAACAACAGCGGCATTGACTTGGTACGCCGTCGTGACGGACGGCTTGTTTTGATTTGCAATCCTGTTGCGCGTAACTGGGGTGGCCGCAATCAGTTGGACGCTTGGGTATCGGAAGACAACGGCAAAACGTGGAAGGCGGATTTGACGTTGGCGTTCGATCCGGAACCGAAACAGCCGGATGGCCGCGGTACGGAGTTCTCCTATCCGGCGATCATTGAAATGAGCGATGGGCGGCTGGCTGTCACGCACACATGGAATCGCCGTCAAATGAAATTTTTGATTTTGGATTGACAACGGAAAGCAAACGTCATGAATAAAAAAGTTTTCAGCTGGATGTTGAAAATATTGGGCATCGCCCTGGCAATGTTCCTGCTGGTGTGGACCGTCCGTCGGACGGATGCGGATCCGTTGCAGGAAATCATGCATGCCAATCGCGGTATGCTGATACTCGCGTTTCTGAGTGTCGGTTTGACGCATGTTTTGGGGGCGTATCGTTGGGGGACGCTACTGGCGGTGCAGGGCATTCGTCTGCCGTATTGGACATTGTTGCAGTTGACATGGGTTGGGACGTTCTTTTCGCAGTTGATTCCGGGGGCTGTCAGCGGCGATCTGCTGAAGCTCGCGTATGTGGCAAAAAGCAAGAAAGGGATTGGAACGGAGGTTTTTCTGACGATTGTGATGGATCGCGTCGTCGGCGTCGCGGGATTGTTTCTTGTCGCATCGCTGGGAGGCCTGCTGTTTTTGACAAAGCATTGGGAGATTGCGATGGCCAGCCGTGTCGTGGGGCTTTCCCTGTTGATTGTGTTCGGCGGGGGAATCGCATCATTGGTCGGACTGATTATCATTGTCTATCACAAGTGGTTCATGAAGTGGAATTTAGTGGCGCGGACGGTTGATTGGTTCGACCATCATCTACCGTCTTTTGTCATGTCCATTGTGAAACGGCTGTGTGACGGGGCGGATCTGTATAAAAACGCGAAAAAGACGTTGTTTTCCGCCATTTTACTGTCCATGATGATTCATGCATCATTAGGCAATGGATTGTTTTGCGTCGGTAGAGCGTTGGGAGAGCGTGATATAAGTTATAGCGCATATTTTCTGAGCACGCAGATTGGCAATGCGGTGACACTGGTTCCCGCGACGCCTGGCGGGCTTGGATTACGGGATTCGGTTTCATCGGCGTTTTTTGAAGCGTTGGATGTCGCTCCATCGGACAAGACAGGTGCGATACCAGTGGTGAATTCGATGTTGGTTGTTTTGTGGGCGCTGGTCGGGGCGGTCTGCCTAGGCTGGCTTCGTGTTGATTTACGAAAGGAATGATAGGAAAGAAAAATGGGAAGTCATGAGATGAACGTCAGCCATCCGACGGGGGGATGGAATATTTTGCACCGTAACGACAGTTGCGGCGGTCCGTTGGAGCTGACTGTCGATGGCCAGTTGGTCATAAGCGGTTTCAACAATTCATTTGACGGTGTCGGCAACGACGGCATGGATGTCAAAAAGTCGCATGTGTACCACAAAAGCGGTGTCGCCGTGTTCGAAGGGGAGGGCGTGTTGCCGTCCGGTCCGGAATCCGGCGTGTGGACGTCTTGCCGTTATTCGGGAAACATCGCGCGGGTGACGGCGGATTTCACCGTCAAGAAGGAAACCGTTGTCAAAGAAGGCATCGAATGTGGTTCGATGACGTTGCATGGGAAATGGACATCGGTGACAGTTGTTCCGAATTTTGTGAAAACGGATTTATCTGATGGACAGGTACTTCATTATGAAGAACTTCCGTTAGCATGGATATTTGAACGTGAAGATGGCTTCAAATTTGAGATTGATACAGGCTTCGATCTTTGGCGGTGGCAGCACAGCATGGATATGGGCGGCGCGACGGTTGATGTTTCAGTCTTTGCGGACCACGTCGATTTCAAGCGTCATCTGCTGGTCGTGACAGACGGTGGCGAAGAGGGCGTCCAACCGCCGACGCGCGACTATCGATTCTGTTCGCAGCTTGCGTGGAGCACGCCGACGCTTTATGCAAAAGAGGCCGACATGCCCGAACTAACGCATTTGGAAATCCTTCCGAAAGGAAAGGGTATCGATGTGAAGGCATTGAGCGAAAAGCCTGCTGTTTCCGTTGATTTTTCGAAACTTACCGCCGTTGATTCCATGCATGTTACGCATGACGGCGCTCTTCAAGAGGCGCTCTGCTGGGAATGCAACAACACGAAGCTTGGGGCGAAGCGAATCATCCGTCAGTTGGCGGCGAAATACGCTGAAGGCTTCCTGCTGATTGAAGGCGGCATGACGCCGTCCGTCTGCGACAACGGCAAGCATGTGGATCGCCCTGGCAAGACGGTGCCGCATTGGGATTTGAATGGTATCACGGCTTTTGCCGCATGGGCACGGCGCTGCCTTGGGGACGGCTGGAAGGTTGTCGTGAAACAGCCGAAGCCGTGGGACGCGTTGCCGTCGTTGCAGGGACTGTTCGCGGAGAATGGTTTCGAAATCGCGCAGGAACAAGCGGAAGAGGATATGGAATAGTGGACTGTAAACCCATGTGATGACGATGTCCGTGGGCTTCGGTAATTATCTGACAGGTTGCAAGCAATGGGAAAGCATGTCAATATCTTCATGTTCATAGACGCCCTTGGGTGGGATGTCGTTGAACGCTATGCGTTTCTGGCGGATTTTCCGTATAGAAAACCCGTTGCCATGCAATTCGGTTATTCCTCAACGGCGATTCCAACGATTCTGACAGGTGCCAAACCGTCGGAACATGGTCATTTAAGCTTATTTGCGTATTCACCTGAACATTCGCCATTCAAAGGGCTTGGCCGCCTTGGTCACTTTTTGAAGCCCTCTTCCTTCTGGGAGCGCGGCCGTGTGCGCAATGTCATGACACGTCTTGCACGAAAATTCTATGGTTTCACGGGATACTTCAATCTATACAGTGTGCCGTTCAATCGTATCGGCCTGATGGACTACATGGAGAAGGACGACATTTTTGCGAAAGGCGGTCTGACACCGTGCGCAAATCTGCGTGATGTCTTGGAAAACAAGAAGATACCGTATCATATGTCAGATTGGCGCGCCAGTGAAGAGGAGAATCTTTCGGCGGCGGAGGCGGCATTGGCGGAAGGCAAAGTTGAGTTCATGTTCATTTACACGGCGGCGTTGGACGCAATGCGCCATGACCATTCGCCGGAAGACACTGAAATCCAAGACAAACTGAAATGGTATGAATCTCGTATTCACAGACTTATGGATACGGCGAAAGCGAATTTCAGCGGTTTTACATTCACTGTGGTCAGCGACCATGGGATGACTGATTTGACGAAGACGGTTGACTTGAAGAAAGCCGTCGAGTCAACAGGCTTGGTCTTCAACGAAGACTATGCAGCCTGTTACGATTCCACGTTGTTCCGCGTCCATTATCTGAAGGACGGCGCAAAAGAAGCCATTCACAACGCCGTGAACGAGAAGACGTTCCCCGGTCATTGGCTAAGTGACGATGAACTTGTGAAATATGGCATTGATTTCACCGATCGCCGCTATGGCGACGAAATCTTCATCGTGGATCCAGGCGTGCAGATCGTGCCATCCGATCTCTGCCGCAAGTCGTTGCATGGCATGCATGGCTATGAGCCAATGCACGCCAATTCGTTGGCGGCTGTTGTTTCGACAGATGTCATTCCGGACTATGTACAGGAAGTAAAGGATTATTTCCGCATGATGACGGAACGGCTGTAAGGTTAACCAAAATTGACGCATAGAGATTATAACATCTTCAAAAACAGGAGGAAAAAACATGGCGACATTTCCCCAAATGGCTGATAGTTGGCGCATTGCGCGTCTGAATCCCGCGAAGCACATTGCCGATTGCGTGTTGGACACGGATACATACAATGAAGTCGATGACCAGTTCGCTTTGACTTATGCGTTTTTGGCGAAGGAATCGTTGAAATTGGAGGCCGTCTATGCGGCTCCATTCCATAACAGCCGTTCGACGGGTCCCGAAGATGGCATGGTCAAAAGCTATGAAGAGATTCATCGCGTTTTGGATCGTTTAGGCGGAGCGCCCGATGGCTTCGTCTTTGAAGGCTCCCGCAAATGGTTGAAGGATTCAGACGGTCCTGTTGACAGTCCCGCCGCGCAGGATTTGATCAAACGCGCCATGGCACGGCCTGACGATGCAGAGCCGTTGTATGTTCTGACCATCGGTGCACCAACGAACGTGGCTTCCGCTTTGCTGATGGAGCCTGAACTCGTGAAGAAAATTGTCGTTGTCTGGCTGGCCGGACAGCCGTTGGAATGGCCGACGGCGAAGGAATTCAATCTTTTCCAGGATGTGAAATCGTCGCAGGTTTTATTCGATTCAGGCGTGCCGCTCATGCAGGTTCCTTGCACGAACGTGGCGGAACATTTGCGTGTATCGTTGCCGTTCCTTGACGCTTATCTTAAAGGTAAGAGCGCCATCGGTGATTATCTGACGGATATCGTCCACCACTATACGAATGATCCATATTGCTGGTCCAAAGTGATTTGGGACATTTCAACGGTGGCTTGGATCGTCAATGCGGGATGGTTCAACACGACGTTGACGCAAAGCCCTGTCCTGCATGATGATTTCCGCTACAGCCATGACGCGAATCGCCATTTGTTCCGCGTGGCGACCCATCTGTCACGCGATGTGATTTTCCGCGATTTGTTCAACAAAATTGGAGCAGCCGGAAAATAAACGGCTTGAGTTTCATGGGCGGACGGTTTAGCCGTCCGCCTTGGTCTGTTTATGTGAGAGGGTTGGAGCTGATTGAATGTCGTTCGAGAAAATGAAATCCCTAATACCGGAATCTGCGGAAAACATGAAGCGACCGGTTGTTGAAGAGAAAATGCCTGAACCAGAGGCGGAGCCGCGCAAGCCTGTGACCGTCCAGCAGACGATGCTTGCTCTGACGGCATTGTTCGCGGTACCGTCCAGCGTGCTCATTGTTTATTTTGTCATCCAGTTTTCGCGTACGACGGGACAGTTGGCGACAATGATGCAAAGTCCTGCGGCGGCCATTGGCAACACGTTGCTTTTCGCGGTCATTTTAGGCGCGTTGATGTGGGGGCTGACAACCGTTTATACTTACTGGGTTGATTTCATCACGGCGAAATTCAATGTCTCAAAAATCATGGTCTGGCTCATGGTGGCGCCAATCGCTTTGCTTGGTCCATTTTATTATTTTGGTTTCACGGGTGTACTTTCCTATAAATTGAAAATACGGCGTGGGCTTATCATGAGCATTCCAGGCTTTTTGGCGGGATATGGCCTGCTGATGGAATTGGATCAGATTCTGCTAGGCGAGTTTTCGCCTAGTTGGGATCACGCCTTGATGACGCCTGTCATTCTTGTTGTGGCGTATGTGTCAGGCGTTACGACGCTTAGGGAGATTTCAAAAGAAAACTACACAAAAAAGACATGGATTATCGCAAGTGCATTGCTTGGAATATGGCTGGTGTTGCATGGCGGGCTGTGGATTCATACGGCCATGCTAGAACAGAGGATTAAGACCAGCGAGATGTTGTTGAAATGCGAACATCCCATGAACGCCGCTGGAATGCGTAGCGCGTATTACCATGACGGCAAAGCGGTTGCAACGAAAGACGGCTTGCTTGTGCAAGCCGTTGCCGCCGCGAAGGTGCAGGCCACGCCAGAAGAAAAGGACGCCGCCAACGCAAAAACAGAAAAAGAACAGCCAGTGGCTGCGACGATAGAACAGAAAGATATTCCGCAAAAGCAATCGGAAGGGCCTGTCATGCCTGATGCCGCATTGCTTTTGGCTTTGGACGAAGGCGAACCCGATGAAAAGACACAAACGGAATTTCTCGGTTGGGTGACGGAAAACGAAAAGTATTTCGCGGACATGGATTTGGCGACAGCAGGTGATTTGTTCAAGGCGGAAATCATCGGCGGACAGGAAACGGATAATCAGAATGAAGAGGTCTTCAAGACGCTGATAACGTGGATGGGAATCTACAAGGCACGTATCCACAAAGCCTTGCAGGATGGTGTTCCAGAACAGGCGTTGGATTGCCTGAAACGGTTGACATGGCTTCGAAATGTCGCTTTGGACGATCCGTACATCATGGCCTGTGGAACATGCAATTATTTGGAATTGATGCGTCTGGGATGCTATCCAGCCATTTTGTCAAGCGGTTTGCTGACGGATGGTCAGCTGGCGGATTTGGAGAAGGAATTGGTTGAAGACGAAACAAAATGGGACGAACGCGCAGGACGGAGCACATGGGCCACCATGGCGTGGTACATGTCCCATGTGCAGGAAGGGCAGAAAAGCGTCGTGACCATGGGCAGCGCGGCGGGAGAAATCATCATGGGGCTGTTGGGGACTGTGCGGCTGTGGCTGTTACGACAGGATGGTGCATGGATTATGAATTATTTGAACAAGCAGGCCAATGAGGCGCAGGCGTTCAACAGTTTCGCTGAATTGGAACGCGCCAACGCAATGGTGCTGTCGATTCCCGCATATGTGACGTATTCAAAAATCGTGATTGGTGCCCGTCATCAGTTTATATCCGCCGTTGCCAAGCAGCGTTCGCTCCGGGCGGCAATCGCCGTGGAACGTTTCAAATTGGCGCATGACGGTGGAAAGCCGTCGGCGTTGTCGGAGCTGGTTCCGCAATATCTATCTGCGGTTCCGCTTGATCCGTTTGACGAAAGTGAGTTGAAATACCGCCGCGAAGACTTCTTCGATGTGAAGCCGGATCCAAAAGCTCCTGAGAAAATCGTGGAGCAGGTGATTTCTGGCTATCAGATTTATTCTGTTTCCATCGATAAGACGGATAATGAAGGCCGGGCGTATGTGAAAGTCGGTGAGGAAGAGCAGGGGGATTTGGGCACGTCCGTCCGTGACGCGAAGGCGAAATAATGTGCGAAAATTTTTTGTTGGTGAACGGGAAACAGCGTTGTCTTCCGTTGCCAGAAGGAAAAAAATCGCATAACTTATTTGCAAACTGTCAATCGCGCATTACATTTAAAACAGTTTTTATAACTCTGGACACAAGCAACATGGCAAGCAAGCACACAAATTCAATTATATCTTCCAATTCCATTAAGGAACTGGGTTGCTTCGCCATTGCCATTATCGCCATTATCATTATTAGTTAGGTCGCCCGTTAGCCACCTGCATGGATGGACACGGGCGATTCGGATGGCCCGTGTCCGAATTGATTATCCGCGCCCTCTGTGCAAATCAATAAATTATAGAAAGTGTTTTTGTACAAAGGAAAAAAGGAAAAAATGGAAAACGTCAAACAACTCGCGATGAGGGTTCAGGAACTCAGGACCCAGAAGAATTTCACTGTGCCGCAGATGGCGGAACTTCTTGGCGTGAAGCCGGAGGAGTATCAGAGCTACGAAGACGGCAGCAAACAGGCCCCTTTCTCCTTCTACTACAATCTAGCGGAGCATTTTGGGCTGGATGTGTCGTCGGTCATCAGCGGCGAAGCGCCAAATCTTGCTGTTTACACGGTGACACGTGACGGGCAGGGCTTTCCCTTCGTGCGTCGCCCGGGCTTCTCCTATCTTCATCAGGCCATCCGCATGAAAGAGCGCACAGGCGAACCGTTCATCGTGACCGCGCCATGCAGCAAAGAGGACGAACTTCTTCATTATTCGGAGCACAACGGCCAGGAGTTTGATCTTATCCTTTCGGGCACGCTTCAAGTCTATCTTCGTGATAAAGAAGAGATTCTGAACCAAGGCGACAGCATCTATTTTGACGGACGTGTCCCACATGCGATGCAGGCCATCAACGGACAGCCCTGCAAGTTCCTTTCCATCGTCATGCATAGCAAAAACGACGATGCGCAGTTGCCGGATCGTTTTGCATATGCGCCGCAGAAGCGTCCCGCCAAACAGCAGACGGACGGCAGGCAGCTTCTTTACCATGATTATATGGACGAAGAATGGAATGACGACGGCACCTTGAAGAGCGTCAAATTCAAAGTACCCGAAAACTTCAACTTCGCATATGACGTGCTTCAGCGTCTGGCGGAAAAATGCCCTGAAAAAATCGCGATGCGTTGGCTTTCCAGCAAGATGGAGCTCCATGATTTCACGTTCAAGGAAATCTCCGACAACGCGATGCGCACGGCCAATCTGTTCTATTCACTGGGCATCCGCAAAGGCGATCGCGTCATGCTCGTCCTGAAGCGCCACTATCAGTTCTGGTTCATCCTGAACGCCTTGCATGCCATCGGTGCCGTCGCGATTCCTGCATCATGCCAGATGACCGCCCATGATTTTGAATATCGCTTCAAACGCGCCGATGTGAAATATGTCGTCGCTTCCGCCGACGGGAATATCACAAATGAAATTGACGCGGGCGCGGAAAACAGCAGCGTCAAGCTCAAGATCTCCGTGAACGGTAAAAAGGACGGATGGCTTGATTATGACGCGCTCTATCCGAGCTTCGCTCCGGAATTCGCACGGCCGGCCGACCAGAAGACCACTGACACGATGCTGATTTTCTTCAGTTCAGGCACAAGCGGCTTCCCGAAGATGGTCGAACACGACTACGCCTATCCGCTCGGCCATATCATGACCGCACGCCATTGGCACAAGGTCAATCCCGACGGACTGCACTTCACCATCGCCGATACAGGCTGGGGTAAGGCGTTATGGGGCAAGATCTACGGCCAGTGGCTCTGCGAAGCGGGTGTGTTCACATATGACTTTGAACGTTTCCATGCGGCGGAAATCCTGCCGATGTTCAAACAGTACGGCATCACAACGCTTTGCGCACCGCCCACCATCTTCCGCTTCATGGTGAAAGAAGATCTTTCCAAGTACGACTTCTCTACGCTGGAGCATGTGACGACGGCTGGCGAAGCGATGCCTGCGGAAGTCAGTGAAGCGTTCAGACGCGTTTCCGGTTTGTTGCCGTTCGAAGGCTTCGGCCAGACGGAAACCACCCTTGTCATCGGCACGTTCTCCTTCATGAAGCCGCGTCCGGGCTCGATGGGCAAGGCCAATCCACAGTTCGACGTCCATCTGCTCGATGCCGACGGCAAGCCTGTCGCCTATGGCGAAACGGGCGAAATCTGCATCAAGGCGGAACGCGATGCGGCGCCATGCGGCCTCTTCCTCAGCTATATGAAATCGCCTGAAGACACGAATGCGGCGTGGCACGATGGCTACTACCACACAGGCGACCAGGCCTGGCAGGATGAAGATGGCTACTTCTGGTATGAAGGCCGTGCCGACGATATCATCAAGACGTCTGGTTATCGCGTCGGTCCGTTTGAAGTCGAAAGCGTGTTGATGGAACTGCCGTACATCTTGGAATGCGCCGTGACTGGTGTGCCGGATCCCGTGCGCGGCAAAGTCGTCAAGGCGACCATCGTGCTTGTGAAGGGGAAGGAACCGTCCGAGGCGCTCAAAGATGAAATCAAAGAATACGTAAAGACGCATACCGCGCCGTATAAGTATCCGCGTGTCATCGAATTCGTGAACGAACTGCCGAAGACCGTGAACGGCAAGATCCGCCGCGCGGCCATCCGTGCGCAGTCTGAAGGGAAGTAACGACGGCGTCTCGCCGTTGGTTGGGAGGGACGCGCTCCTGCGCGTCCGGTCGCGCAGGAGCGCGACCGTCCCGATATTATTTCGCTGACACAGGCAGGATGATGGCGGATGGATGCTGTTGTGTATGATAAATGCGGATTTCCGCCTGTTGACAAGACGCATCCAGTGAGTCATCCTTGCCTGTATTGCGGTTGAATACAAAATATCCGTAGTCCTGTCCTGCGATGATGACCATCATGCGATGGCCGGGCTGGAAGCAATGGGCCGTGCTTTGGAGCTCAAATTCCAGTTCATAAACTTTTCCGGGCTCCATCGGCTCCAATTTTTCATACGGCGCACGGAAACTTGTGCGTTTGATGCCGTTGACGATGTTATAGGCCTTGCCGTCTGGAAAAACATCCGCCACTTTGATGGCGATGTCCGTTTCAGGTGTCGAACAACTGATGAACAGACGTGCTTTCACGGGGCCTGCGATTTCCAGCGGCTCTGCCAAAACATCCGAACGATAGAACAAGACATCCTTACGGCCGCCCAATGGAGCAGTTTGCTCTTTCGCACCATCCTCCCATCGTCCGCCGACGGTTGGCACGGGATTCAGCGGATTACTGATAAAGATGTCTTCCGATGTTTCCTCCAGACTTGCTTTCATGAATCCATTACCTGCCAATGTATTGGCGGAACCACCTCCGAGATAATAGGATGTGAATGTCGTTCCCTGCGGTGGCCATGTCTCTGCGCCACGCCATTCGTTGGCTCCCATGACATAATAGGTAATGGGTTTCATGTCGGGCAACGGATCGCTGTTTTCATCTTTAAAAAGATTGATGAAAAACTGGTTCTGCTTGTCATGCAATTTGTTACGAGTTTCCTGCGTTTCCGTCACGCCTGGAAAGCCCGCCACGCTACCATGTGTATAAGGTCCCATCACGCAATGTGTGAATTGACGCACGCGTTCATTGCCGCCATGCTCACGCAATGCTGTGAATACCTTCAATTCCGCTGATGCATCGATGTCATACCATCCGCTCAACAGATAGGCGGGGCATGGTATTTTCGAGATGAAATCTTTGGCGTCCATCTGTTTGAAGTATTCGTCAAACGCTTGGGGATTCGTCATTTGCCGCCAAAAATGGATGGGGCGGTTCAGAGCTGTGATATCACGTTCACGCCAGGCGACATGCGCATCGTCGTATTTCGGTCGTGGATTATCCTCCTTCAGGCCAAGATTGTTGAATGTACACCAGCAGGCCCAATTGAAAAGAGCCAATGTTGGAACGCCTTCCCGTTGAGTCATTGGCGTAAAATAATCCATGGCAAGAATTTCTGGCGCGATTCCCTTCAATGCGGGATTGCCGCAGGCCGCCGCGAGAAACTGCGATGAACCGCAGTACGATCCACCGGTCATGAAAATATTTCCGTCGCACCATGGTTGTTTGACAATCCATTCGAGACAGTCCTCGCCGTCGTTCCGTTCCTGCAGGAACGCATGCCATTCGCCTTCCGACCGTCCCGCGCCGCGCACATCTTGATGGATGAAAATGAAATTCCGCTTTGCGACGTCTCCTGGCTCCTTGATTTCGTCCGTCCGTTTACGGTAAAGATTCCGCAACAGCACAACAGGAAACTTTTTATCCTTTTGCGGCAACTCGATGGTTGTGAACAGCTTGACACCGTCGCGCATAGGAACCATGTCGATGAGAAGATGCTCCGTACTTTTCGGTAAATCTGCCTTACCTTGCGCTAATGAACTGATTTCCAAACACATAATTCCTATCCAAAGCCAATTTAATCGCATATTTGTCCTGTTTTTGGTGATAATTCAGATTCTAAAAAACATAATAATATAATGGCAAAAGAACTGAATCAAAACGGGACTGGAGAAGAACACGAATATGGATGGGACGACTAGGACAGATGGGACGACTAG
>JAFZAB010000238.1 GCA_017548425.1 Victivallales bacterium | reverse complement strand
CGTGAATTGGCGGCGGCTTCGGACGAGCCTGTGGCGGCCATCGCGATGGCCGCCGCCAGTGGCAATACGCTCGTCGCGGCACCGGATGGAACGCCTAAGACGAACATTATCAGTTGGTTGGACAAACGGCCATCACCAATCGCGCCGATTGATTTGCACGAATTGGTCGGTTGGCCATGGAACGGTGGTTTTCCGCTCGTCCATTGCGCATGGTTCAAGGCGAACTGCCCGGAAGTCTTTGGTAACAGCGGACAGCTGTTCATGAACAACGATTGGTTGGCGTTCCTCCTGTGCGGAAAACGCGGGTTGGACCATTCGTCGGCGACGCCGTTTTTCCTGCAAGATCAGGCGAAAGGAAAATATGCGCCGCAACTGCTTGCGGCAGTGGGGATTGCGGAATCACAACTGTCGCCGCTATATCCGCCTGGAACAGCGATTGGAACGTTGAAGCCCGAACTGGCGGGCGGTAATTTGACCACGAAGACAGTAATCGCGACAGGTTCGTTCGACCATCCGTCCGCCGCGCGGGCCGTCCATGTGACGGAGCCTGGCGACGTATTAGTCTCGTGCGGAACATCTTGGGTTGGTTTCACGCCAATTCCGGAACGCCGTGTGCGCAAAGGATATCTGTGTGATCCGTTCCTTTCGTCGCGCGGCGGGCCGTGGGGCGAAATCTTCTCGATCGCGCGGATTGGTTTGACGTTGGAAGAGACGATTGTTCGTCTGGCCGGAACTGGCGATGATCGCTACAAGTTGTTCAACGAGATGGCGTTGGCGGAAGACGGCGAAGCTCGCCGGACGATGTTGGAGACGATCGACAAGTTCAAGGCGCGGCTGGAAGGCCGACCGCGCCGTCTTGTGATGGTAGGCGGCCCGTCCGAAGGGAAGGGATGGCGTCATTTTCTGGCGGAACGGCTGGAATTGGCGGTGGAAGCGTCGCCGTTTGCGAAGCAGGCGGGAGCCGTGGGAGCCGCCATGTTGGCGGCTCAGGCTTGTGGCTAAAGGGCTAAGGCTCTGGAAGTTCTGGAGTTTCTGGAAGTTCTGGATGATTGTGATGATCCAGAAAGAAGAATTCCTAGAAAAACAGTTCTTCCAGAATACCCAGAACATCCAGAACATCCAGAATTTCCAGAACATCCAGAATATCTAGAACATCCAGAATAATAAAGGAAAAACAATGCAGTATCCACTCGTATCAAACATGGACCGCAAGGTGTTTGCGGAAGAATTGGAACCGCGTCTGCCGAAGAAGCTGTTTGACGCGCATGTGCATGTGTTCAACAAAGACTGTCTTCCGGCTGGTTTCAATTTGGGCGAGAAGTCGTGCTATCAGAAATTCGGCGGCGAGCATCGCAGTGAATTCTGCGTTGAAATGTACAAAAAACTCCTGCCGGGCATCGATGTGACGTTCAATTGCTTCGGCTCCGTGAATCCAGCTGCGGATCGCGAAAAAGACATCCCGTACCACGATAACAAAAAGATTTATTCGATGGCTGTCGTGTCGCCGTTGGATTCGGCGGAATCGCTTGAGCGGCGGCTGGTTGACTATAAGCTTGTCGGTGTGAAGCCATATCCGGGCTTGGCTGGCGCGGCGTATGGAAAGAAGGAAAGCGATGTGGAAGTCCGCGAGATGTTCACGGATGAACAATTGGAGGTGCTGAATCGCCGCAAGCTGATTGCAACCGTCCATATTCCTCGTAAGCAACGTCTTGCGGATCCGTTGAACCAAGAGCAGATGCCCGAGCTCTGCCGCAAAGCGCCGAATGCCACGTTCATTTTCGCGCACATCGGTCGTGCGTATTACATGCAGAATGTCATCGGCATGTTGGACAAATTGGCAGAATGTCCGAATGCCTGGCTGGATACGGCGATGGTCAACCACATGGGCGTGCTGAAATACGCTTTCGACCATTTCCCGAATGACCGCATCGTCTTCGGTTCGGACGCACCGATCGCGTGGTTGCACGGCAAGTCTGTGGAAATCAACAATCAATACGCATATCTGATGGCGGAGGACTACCGCATCGGTACGGCTATCTACGACGCGGAGGCGGCGTGTGAATTCACGACGTTCTACTATGAACAGCTGCGGGCCATTCTGGACTGCGGCCTGACGGAGAAGCAGATCAACGCTTTGCTGTACGAAAACGCCGCGCGGCTGTTTTCCGGCGTGAAATTATGAGAGACATCAAAAGGATTTGGACATGAATGTGAAAGAGACGGAACAGCGGATTCGCGAGTTGCTTGCGGAACGCAATTACTATCGTCTGGATTATGAAGGCGAATGGCTGGATAAGGTGTTTGCCGCCTATTGCCAGCCGCATCGCTATTTCCATACGTTGCAACATCTTCTGAGTATCTGTGAAAGCATTCGCAAGGCGTCGTGGGACGATGAAATCATGGCGTCGCAACTGCTTATCACAGCGCTGTTCCACGATGTCGTCTGGTATCCGCAAGATCATGATAGCGAAGATAAATCAATCGAGGCGTTTGATTTCATCATGTCTCGTCTGGGCAATCCGCTACCCACTAAAGTGGCGGATTTGGTGCGGCAGACCATCAAGGCGACGGAGACGCAGGATACGCCGACGGAACTGGCGGCGCGTTTCCATCAGTACGATTGCCAAGTCATCATCCGTGGAAACTACGTTGATTTACTGGAATACGAATTCCAGATTTTCCGCGAGTTCCAGTATCTGAACATGGTCGATTACCGCAAAGGGCGCAGCGCGTTCTTCCAACGCTTCCCGAAACGCTTCCCGAAATGCAAGGCGACGATTGATTTTCTCGTGGAGTATCTGGAACGGCGGCGGCCACGCGTCGGTATCTATGCGGGAACGTTTAACCCGTTCCACATCGGGCACTTGTCAATTTTGGAGAAGGCGGAGAAAATGTTCGACAAAGTTATCGTGGTGGTCGGTATCAATCCTGCGAAAAACGTCCAGCGGGACGTGAAATTGGAGAAAATCCTGCCGTTCCATGAAGTCGTCTATTGCGACCAATTGATGGTCGATTTGATGGAACAGGAGTCGAAATTCTGCGATGTGACGCTTGTGAGGGGCTTGCGCAACGGCTATGATCTGGACTACGAAATGAACCAGTTGTGCTACATGCAGGAGATGCGGCCTGGAACGCAATCCGTGTATATCCCTTGTGATAAACGACTTGAGCATGTCAGCAGTTCAATGCTGAACGGCTTGCAGCGTTTCAACGTGGGAAATCGCGACAATATCTACTATCCAAAGAAATACGATTATTACGGGCAGAGCATAGAAGAGATGTTTGGATGAGCTAAAAGCTTAAGGCTTAAAGCTTAAAGCAAATGCGTAAACGAATGAACGCAAACAGCAAAAACATATTATCATATAGTATTATATTCATCTTATTGTTGGTTTCGACAACGTTTGGAGCAAAGAAAATGGAAAAGAACGGCTATGGTCACATGGTATTGGATTACTACGTGGAGCGGTTGCGGGCGATGCGCGCGGAACGCCACGAACGGCTGTCGAAACTGAAAACGAAGGAGGACGCCATCGCCTACCAGCAATATGTCCGTGGCGTTGTCGATAAGGCGTTCGGCCCTTGGCCTGAACGTGTTCCGCTGGACATCCAATATACGGAAACGTTGCAACGCGACGGCTATCGCATTGAGAAAGTCTCCTTCAATAGCCGTCCTAACTTCCGTGTGACAGGTAACTTGTACATTCCAGACGGTTTGAAGGGAAAAGCACCTGCCGTGTTGGGGGCTTGCGGACATGGCATTGAAGGCAAGGCGACGGATACGTATCAGTCGTTCAGCGTGAGACTTGCGAAGAATGGTTTTGTTGTCTTGCTATATGATCCGATTCAGCAAGGCGAACGTGACCAGTATGTGAATCTGGAAAATCGCGGCGTCGGAAAAGGCTTATGCGACGCGCATAACGTCATGGGCAAGCAGTTGGAACTACTTGGCGAGAATTTTTGCGGATGGCGCGTGTGGGACGGTCGTTGCGCATTGGATGTGTTGCTGTCGCGGCCGGAAGTCGATCCGAATCGTGTCGGCATGACGGGCAATTCCGGCGGTGGCACGCTGTCGGAATGGATTTGGGCGAACGAACCGCGTTTGACGATGTGTGCTCCAAGCTGCCATGTGACAAGCTTTTTGACGAATCTGGAAAACGAACTGCCGACGGATGCGGAGCAGTGCCCTCCGGGTGTGATCGGCGGTGGATTGGAGATGGTCGATTTGATGTTCGCGCAGGCTCCGAAGCCTGTCATGCTGCTTGGTCAGCGTTATGACTTCTTTGAACGCCGCGGCCTGAAGGAGGCGTATGCGGATTTGAAGGCGTTCTACAAACTGTTTGGCGCGGAGGACAAGGTGGAGCTGTTCATCGGACCGACGCAGCATGGTTATTCGAAGCATAACCAAGACGCGATGGTCGGTTTCTTCCGTCGCGTCAGCGGCATGAACGGCGAACAGGTCTTCATGGATCCCGTTCTGGAGACGCAGGAGGCGCTGGCCGTCCTGCCGGAGAAGAATGTCGTGAAGGCCGGTTCGACGCCAATACAGGACATCATCCGCGAGAAGGCCGTCGCGTTGGCGGCGGCGCGCAAGCCGATTGCCGCGAATGAATGGAAGAATGTGCTGGGCAATGTGTTGCAACTTCCAGAACTGCCTGTTGAACCGCCGCATTTTCGGATTCCGCGTGCGTTGAAAGTCGCGGGAAAAACATGGGCACGTTATGCCGTGGAGACGGAAGGCAGCATCCGCGCCATCATGCGGAAGCGCATGGTGAACGGCGGTTTGGCGAATTCGCTGGATGTGGAGGAGGAAGTCTGGCTGTATCTGCCGCACACATCCGTCGAATTGGATTCGAACGAAAGCGATTTCATGAAAGGCATCAACGCCGATGGCGTGTTGTATGCCCTTGATGTTCGCGGACTTGGTGAATCCATGCCGGAAGAGCCGTACGGTGGTTTCTTCCAATCATACGGCATGGATTACATGATGCATTGCTTCGGTCTGATGTTTGGCGAGAGCTATCTTGGACGGCGTGTCTTCGACGTATTGCGGACGATGCAGCTTCTGAAGTCCGAAGGCGCGACGAAAATCCACTTGTCCGGTCGTGGGCAAGGCGCGATCATCGCGGCATTTGCGGGTATGCTCGACGACGCCGTCGTGGATGTGACGTTGGCGGATGCGCCGAAATCTTTCCAAGAATGGACGGACTATGCCGTTCCGTCATGGCCGTCCGCCATGATGCCGTGGGCCGTGCTGAAGTCGTTTGATCTGCCTGACTTGTACAAAGCGTACGGCGACAGGCTGACCATCGTTTCGAATTGGAACGCGCAAATGCAGTAACCTTTATACGACAATAAGTTATGGGTAGTTTTGATACAATCCGACATCTTCCACGGGCGTATCGGCGGCTAAGCCGTTTCCGCCACATCGTACGCGTGCTTTTCAAGTATGGTTTTGACACGATTTCCCTGCGTGAACGTGTCCCGCAGACTATGAAGCGGTTGTTCATGCCGTGGAAAAAGGACGAGACAACGGAAATCGCCGCCAAATACAGCATGCCTGAACGTCTGCGCATGGCTTTTGTGGAGCTTGGACCGACGTTTGTGAAACTTGGCCAAGTCCTTGCCCAACGGCAGGATATGATTCCGCCTGAATTCGTGCATGAGTTCAGCAAATTGCAGGACAATGTGCCGCCGTTCGGCATGGATCTTGTCCGCCAGCAGATTCGTACGGAACTCGGCCGTGAATTGGAGGATGTGTTCTCCGAATTTGACGAACATCCAGTCGGTGCGGCCTCCATGGCGCAGGGCCATCTTGCGAAACTGAAGGACGGGACGGAGGTTTTCGTGAAGATCCAACGGCCTGGCATTGCACAGAGCATGCGGCTTGATTTGGAGATACTTGTGCAATTGGCGGCGGCTTTGGAACGTCACAGCGAGGAGCTCGGCTTCCTGCGGCCTGTGAAAATCGTGGAGGAATTCAAGAATTCGCTCGAACAGGAGTTGGATTTTTCACGGGAAATGGCGAACCAGATGCGTTTTGCGCATCAGTTTAAAAATCGCGAAGGTATCCATATCCCATGGGTTTACGAAGAATATTGCACGAAGCAGATTCTCGTGATGGAATTTGTGCGTGGCATCAAGGCGACGAATCTGGACGAATTGCGCGCGGCTGGAGCGGATTTGGTGAAATTGAGCGAACTTGGTGCGAATCTGCTGTTGGAGCAGTTCTTCGATTACGGTTTCTTCCATGCGGATCCGCATCCGGGCAACATGATTTTCCAATTGCCGTCAACCATCTGCTACATCGATTTCGGCAATGTGGGACGCATCACGGTCGATGAACGCAAATTGTTTGGCGACATGATGATGTATCTTGTCGCGGGTGATTTCAAATCATGCGCACGCGTATTGGTGGCGTTGACGGAACACGATGGCGAGCCGGACATGGGCGAACTGGAACGCGATTTAGGCGCATTCGCGGATCAGCATTTGCATCGCCGTCTGAACAATCTGGACATCAATTCCGCTTTGCATGACCTTTACCAGCTGTGCTATCGGCAAGGCTTGTTCTTGAAACCGCATATCTACATGATGTTCAAGGCGTTGGCTATGAGCGACAAGCTTGGGCGGGACATGAATCCGAACTTCGAGCTCATGAAGCAAATTCAGCCGTTTGCGGAGAAACTGCTGTTGGAGCAGATGAATCCGATGGGCGCCTTGAAACGCTTGAAGACATACAAACATGAAATCGGCGAACTGATGGATGATGCGCCGCGCGACGTGCGGCAGTTGCTTAAACAATTGCTACACGGTAAGATGCATTTCGAACATTCGGTGCAAGGAATGACGAATTTGAGCAAAGTGTTCGATGGCGTGTTCAACCGTTTGGCCGCGGCGATCGTGCTGGCGGCGATGCTGGTTGGTTCATCGATTGTCGTGCATGCGAATCCGAAGCCGCATTGGTATGGCACGTCCATCATGGGGCTGTTGGGTTATGTCATATCCGCCGTGGGCGGTTTGTTGCTGTTGTGGGATATGATGAAACATAGAGGATGAGCCGCCGAAGGCGGCGCTTATGGCTAAAGGCTTAAGGCTTATGGCTTATGGGCTTGGGGAAATTCTAGAAGACTAGAATTCTAGAAGACTAGAGGTTCTAGAAAAAAGGAAAAGCGTATGAAACAATTGCTAATCTGTTTGCTGCTGTTGGGGTGGACGGTGCATGGCGCCGTACGTATCCCGTTGGACAACGCGGACTTCGAGGAAAAGGACAAGAATTGGGATATCCATGACAAAGGGGAGATTTCAACGATTATTCCAGAAGCTGCCAGCCATGGAAATTACGGTATGCGAGTTGTCGATAAATGGATCACCAAAGGCGGCGACGCATTTTTCGTAAGGATGCCGATCAAAGCTGGTAAGGTTTATCAGCTGAGATTCCGCGCACGAACGGCAAGCAGTTCCGATTGTGTGGCAATCCATTGGGATTTCCATGATGAAAAAGGCGTCCATCTGACGTCCATTCAGTATGGCGAAATGATTTACCACTTCAAAGCGACGAAAGAATGGCAGGCGTTTGCGACGCAGGCTCAGGCTCCTCCGACGGCGGTCACTTGGCAGTTGCGCATCCACACGGCGGTCGCAGGAAAAGGGGATGCGGATTTGGACAGCTTTGATTTGTTCGAACTGTCGGAGAAGGAGGCGAAGGAATATTTGAAAAATGAAGATGTAATAATCCAGGGACAAAGAAGACGTGACAGAAGGAGCTTGAAGGTTGATATGGAACAAGTTGAAGCAGTCATGAAGAAAGTCGCGGCGATGCCGCATCCGCGTCTTTTCGCCAGTGCGGAGGAGTTTGAGGCGTTGAAGAAAGAGGCGGAAGGCGACGGCATGCGTCACCGTATGCGCGACCGTTTGTGCAGGGCGGCGGATTCGCTGTTGGATGTGACGCCCGTGGAACGCAAACTGGAAGGCCACCGTCTGCTGGGCGTGTCCCGCACGGCGGTGTATCGCGTTTCGACGTTGGCGTTGAGCTACCGTCTGACGGGGCATGTGGGATACCGTGACCGCTGCATCACGGAAATGCGTGCGATTGCATCATTTAGCGACTGGAATCCAAGCCATTATCTGGATGTCGGCGAAATGACGCTTGCGATGGCGACGGGCTATGACTGGTTGTACGACGATTTGACGGATGAAGATCGCAACTTGTTCGTAGAAGCCATTTTAAGGAAGGGAATCCAGTCGTCGGGAGCGGGAGCGTGGTGGCATGTCGCCTCCAACAATTGGGGGCAGGTCTGCCACACGGGCATGCTGGCGGGGGCCGTCGCGGCGGCGGATGTCGAGTTCGACACATGCTTGAAGCAGGCCTACGAAGACATTACGAACATGGCGATTCCGATGCGCGCCTACGAGCCGAACGGTAACTATCCGGAAGGCCCTGGCTACTGGGAGTACGGGACAGGCTTCAATGTGATGGGGCTGGCCATTATGGACCATGCTTTCGGGACGGATTTCGGCCTGTCGGAACTGAAAGGCTTCAAGGAGACGGGCGGCTATTTCGACTATGCGACAGGCCCGTCCGGCATCGTGTTCAACTATGCCGACGGTGGTGCGGGGGGGCGCAGCCGCCTTGGCAGCGTGTGGTGGTTCGCGAAGCGCTTCAACCAGCCAGAACTTGTGGAAGGCTATGAGCGCGAACGGTTTGAAATATATTGCAATGAAAAGCCGCGCCACGATTGGTTCCATGCGTACATGTTCTTCTGGCTGTTCGAGAAGCAGCAGGAAGAGGTGACGCGGAGTTCAATGCCGCTCGTCTGGAATGGCGGCGGCCCCGTGCCGATCGTCGTCATGCGCAACACATGGGATAACGAGAAAGCGACATACGTCGGCCTGAAGGGTGGCAGCCCTGGAGGCCCGCATGGGCACATGGACGGTGGCTCGTTCATCGTGGACGCAGGCAAAGTCCGCTGGGCGTGTGACTTGGGTGCGGAAGACTACCATCGCGTCGAATCCATGGGGCTGAATCTATGGAGTGCCGCGCAGGACAGTGACCGCTGGAAGTTATTCCGCCTGAACAACAAGAGCCATAACACGCTGGTCATTGATGATCATCCGCAAATTGTGAAGGGATTCGGTATGTTCACGGAGGTTTCGGAACAACCTGCATATGCCGTTATGGATTTGACGTCTTTGTATGCGAACGACTGCCAGTCGGCCAGCCGCAAGGTGGAGCTTTCGCCGGAAGGCGTTGTGACGGTGACGGATGAATTGACGGGGCTAAAGCCCGGCGTGAAAGTCGTCTGGGGCTTCACGACGCAGCAGAAAGTGGAATCGTATGACGATAAGTCCGTGACACTTGCAAATGGCGAGAAGCGTTTCGTGACGAAGACGTTGAATGGCGGCGAAATCCGCGTCGTCGATGTATCGGTGCCGCAGCCGGAGTTCAAGGGGAATTCCGTGAACAAGAATGCGAAGCGCGTGGAAGTCGTGGCGACGGCTTCGGAAGACGGCAAGGTGCTCATCCGCGTACAGATGGGGCTGAAATAACGTTAGAGAAACGGGCGACTATTTGCATTTTATATAAATAGTCGCCCGAAATCAGACCTCAAAAAATGGGCGACTATTTGCATTTTATATAAATAGTCGCCCGAAATAAATAGTCGCCCGAAATGGAAGGGGAAATTTTAGGCTTTTCCGTTGATGTCCAGCAGGATTTGCTGATGGATGGGGCTGATGGAACCGTCGGCCATCGGGCCTGCGTTGAGGAGCAGATTGCAGTTTTTGGCGTTCGTGTCTTTCAAGAAGACGCGTAGTTCGTCTGCCGTGCGATTTTCGTAGAGCGGACAGTAGCCCCATGTACCGCGTTGAATACTGGAACAGACTTCGTTATGCTTGTGCATGTTGCCCGCGAAGCCACGTTGGGCGCGTTCCGCTCCCGCGTCGCCAAAATTCCGCCGTGCGTTTTCGACGGCGCTATCGAAGTTGTTTTCCGGCGAGGCGAAATCTTCTGTGCCAGTAGCTCCTTGTTTCCAAGAAATTAGAACATCTGGGTGGTTCTTGCGGATGCGCGCGTAGATGTCTTCGATGGGAATATAGTCTTCACCCATGCACCACCAGGCGGAGATGAGATCCAGCCAAATGCCCGTGATTTTGTAGTTGGAGAGCAGCTCGTCCATCACATCGTTGATGTAATCGATGTAATGGGCGAAATCTTCTTTTTTACGGTATAGATAGCGTGGCTCGGGCGTTGGATAGTCGGGACGGGCCGTCTTGAGGACGGAGCGGTCAACGAAATACGGATGGCGCCAGCTCTGCATGAACGTGTAATAGGCGAAGAAGCCAAGCCCTTTGCGGTCGCAGGCTTCGCTGAGTTCGGCGACAAGATCGCGGCCGCAGGGCGTGTTCATGACATTGAACGGCTCGATTTGGGAGTCCCACAGGCAGAAGCCTTCATGATGGCACGTCGTGAGATTGATGTATTTCATGCCTGCCGCGAGGGCGAGATCCGTAATGGCTTCCGCATCAAAATGATGCGCCGTGAATTGTGTCGCAAGCTGTTCGTATTTCGCGAGCGGAATCTTGTCCTGAAACATGACCCATTCATGGCGGTGGAGCAATGAATACAGGCCATAGTGAAGGAATAGGCCGAATTTCGCGTCTTTGAACCACGCGAGAATGGCCTCCTTGTGGTTCTTCTGCCAGATGTCCGCGTAGGGGAGGAGGTACTTTGGGCAGGAAGTGTTATTCATTGGGGGAGAAATAGATAGGCGTTATTTCAGACAATCCGAGACATACGTCTCAATGACATCCTTCTGCGGATCAAGCGTGACGCGGCGCGTCGGAAGGTTGACCAATGCGTCCAGCGTGGGATGATGGGCGAGATCTTGGCCGAGCGCCTTCTGGATGGCGGCGGCGAATTTGGCGGGATGGGCGGTCGCCAGGCAGACCGTGGGAATGTCGTCTGCAAGGAATTTTTCCGCGACGGAGACGCCGACGGCGGTATGCGGATCCAGAATGTATTTATCTGAATCGTAATAGCGTTTGATGGCGTCAAGCGTCATGGCCGTGTCGCCGCGACCGGCCGCGAACGTGGCGTCGCCGCCGTCTTGAATGGTCAGCGACTTTTCAGCGGCGAATTGCGCCATGAGGGCGCGGACCTTTTCCGGATTCTGGCCGACGCGATAGTAGAGGTAGCGTTCGAAGTTGGATGCCACTTGGATATCCATGCTCGGACTGAGCGTAGGGCAGACTGTTCCGCGGCTATAGACGCCTGTGTTGAAGAAACGGCTGAGAATGTCGTTTTCATTCGTCGCAAGGATGAGACGGCGGATGGGCGCGCCCATGCGGAGAGCGACGTAGCCCGCGAAGATGTCGCCGAAATTGCCTGTCGGAACGGCAATTTGGACATCGGCGGCTCCCGTCTCTTTCTGCGCTTTGAAAGACGCCCAGAAGTAATACACCACCTGTGCGAGAACGCGCGCCCAGTTGACGGAATTGACGGCGCCCAAATGATATGAACGCTTGAAATCAAGATCGTTGAAGACTTCCTTCAAGACACGCTGTCCGTCATCGAATGTGCCTTTGACGGCGATGCAGTGGACGTTTGCGTCTGGAACGGTGGTCATCTGACGTTCCTGCAACGGGCTGACGCGGCCGTCCGGGAACATGATGAAAATGTCGATGCCCTGTTTGCCGCGGACGCCGTGGATGGCAGCGCTGCCTGTGTCGCCGCTGGTGGCGCCGATGATGTTCAGCTTGCCGCCGTCGCGTTTGAGCAGATATTCAAAGAGATTTCCAAGCAGTTGGAGCGCAACGTCTTTGAAGGCCAATGTTGGACCGTGGAAGAGTTCGCAGATGAAGACTTTTCCAACTTTTTTGACAGGAATGACGTCGTCCGCTTGGAAGGTCGCGTAGCTTTTGGCGACGAGCTGTTTGAAATCGTCGTAGGGGATGGCGTCTCCAACGAATGGACGCATGACTTCGCAGGCCAGTTCGGGATAGGTGAGCGAACGCCATTTATTTAATGTATCTTTCTCAACGGACGGTATTTGCGACGGGATGAGGAGACCGCCGTCGTCGGCGAGACCCATCATGACGGCTTGTGCGAAATCAACGGGAGCGACGCCGCCCCGCGTGCTGATATAGCTTGAAAATGCGCTCATAAACTGTGATCCTTCAAATGAAAAGCGAAAAGACAATTAACCCAATTATAATATGATGTTTATCTCTGTAGATTCAATTGAACAGGGCGATTTTCATGGAAGGGATGCGTTCTCTCGCGATTCTCCCTGTTCTTGTCAAAACAAATTCATCCTTTATGTTAAAAGAGAAGCAAAGACCAAAAAGAAATTATGAATTATGAATTATGAATTGTGAATTGATAAAGTGGTTTGAGAAGAATCGGCGGACCATGCCATGGCGGGAAGTCGCAAGTCCTTATCGTATATTGGTTAGCGAAGTGATGTTGCAACAGACGCAGGTGGTAACGGTGATTCCGTATTTCCATCGCTTCATGTATGCGTTTCCGACAGTCGGCGATTTGGCGGCGGCTCCCGAAGAGCAGATTCTAAAGCTTTGGGAAGGATTGGGTTACTATTCTCGGGCACGTCATCTGCATGCATGTGCGAAGGCGATTGTGGAATTAGGCGGTGAGGTGCCGTCGGATTTTGAATCATTGAAGAAACTGCCGGGCATAGGCGCCTATACGGCGGCGGCCGTGGCGAGCATCGGTTTCGGGCAGAAAGTGCCGGTTGTCGATGGCAATGTGCTGCGTGTTTGGGCGCGCATGACGATGGATGAGACGCCGATCGACATGCCGAAAGTGAAGACGCGGTATTTTGAAGAATTGTCGGAAGTCATTCAGAATGTGGACTCTCCGGGAACGTTCAACCAGGCGATGATGGAGCTTGGATCGCTTGTGTGCAAACCGTCGGAGCCGGATTGTGGCAACTGTCCTGTCGCAAAATGGTGCAAGGCATATCAGGCGGGATGCGTCGATGATTATCCGAAAAAGACGCCGAAGAAGAAGCCGCCGCATTACGATGTGGCGGTCGG
>JAFZAB010000022.1 GCA_017548425.1 Victivallales bacterium | reverse complement strand
GGCGGTGGCGGCGGCGTATAGACGCCGTAGAGCGGGATCCAGATGCCGTCGTTGAGATTGCCGGCCTTGTCCTTTGACTGGCAGAGAATCCAGCGGGAGCCCGTGGCGGTGAATTTCGCGCGGATCTGGTTCAGATCGATATTGTGCTGATCCGCAAAGGAAACGGTCCATTCCTTCTTGCCGTCAGGCGTGAAGGCGGAGGCTTCGACGGAGGCGACGCCGCTGACGTCGTACGTTTCAAGATTCATGATATCGGGCTTGGAGGCATCGTCCGGCAGGCCGTGGATGTAGAAGTCGTCGATATCAAGGAAGTCGTTGTGCTGCTGTCCGCGGCGCTGGAAGCGAACGGACGTGAAGGTGATCTTGTCGATCGTCTCCTGCGACACGCCGCGTTCTTTGAGAAGCTGGGCGATATCAAGGGTGATGGCCTTGACTTCACCGGCTTTCCATGTGTAGTTCTCCTTCTGGTTCAGCTCGTTGGCTTCGCCACCGGCCTTGAGGAGAGAGTAGGTATAGACGGAGCCGTCGGCCGCCGAGAGGACGAGATGGAATGTCGCGCCGTCGCGCAGGACGTGCTGGTTGGCGCGGAAGGAGAGGAACGGATATCTCTTGACGGCCCATGACGTGGCGATGGTGACATCGCCGGCGGCATAGTAGGAGCCGTTGCGGAGATAGCCGCCGCAGTTCGGGAGGTGGCAGGTCTGGATGTGGTTGTGCTGGCCCTGCGTCGCCTGAAGGGTGTCGCAGCGGAAGCCATCCCAGTTCCAGTACCAACCGACGGATGAACCGAACTTGAGGTCGTACCAGTTCGGGCCGATCTTGTCGGTGGCGTAATCGACTTTGAAGGAGGCGGTGTAGGCGGGAATCTTGTTTCCCGCGCCGTCTTCGATGCCGTCGATGACGAGATTGAAAGTATCGCCATTATTCGATTTGTCAAGATAATTCCTGAAAAGGAATGCATGATTCAGATTGAGATGGAGGGCGTTGCCGCTCATCGTGTGCTGCAGGTAGTTGCTCCATGCAGGAATAGGTGCGGCTTTGGACGTGTCCTGTATGAAGAATTTGAGTTTTTCAACAGCGACAGGCGAGAGGCCAGAATCGGCGAATGTGACGACGAGCGACTTCTTGTTATGGTAATCGACGGCGGAATCCTGCACGGCGTGGCTGACCGTCAAATTGGTCGTGTCCCAAAGGAACGGGAGGTCCATGACGTTGGATTCGACGCCAGCGGCATCCTTCGCCTTGATGACGATGTGGTTGATGCCCGGCTTGAGGCCGTCCGCAGGCGGAACGATCTTGGCGCCTGGCTCGACGCGCGTCCAGGCGATGGCCTGCTGTTCGGCGGCCGTGAGATCGTAGTAAGGCGAATTGACGTGCGTTACGCCGAAGAAGACATCCTTTACGCCATCGGCGTCATAGTACGTCGGCGTGAAGGAAATCTGCTCGATGGTGTGGGTGGCGGGGCCGGCGATCAAATCGTCGAGAGCGAATTTTGAGAAACGGCCGGTCTGGTCGGGGGAGCCGACGGAGCCGAAGCGCATGCGCGTCGGCAGATAGCGGGCTGTATTGAACGTGTTCTGCGTGAAGGCATCGGCTACGATGCCAGTCCAGGAGTGCCACTGTTCGTCCAGAATGAAATCCTTTCCAGCGCGGACGGCGACGGAGGCCGAATAGTCGTTGTTAGCCAACCTGACGTAATGGGACTCCGAGCGGGAGAAGCGTAGGGAGATTTGCGCCATGTCCCATGCACGATAGCGAAACTGGATGATCGGATACTGCGCGACGGAATAGGCCATGTTGAAATTGGTCTCCAACGCCTGTCCGTAACCCGTATTGCGGACCATGAGATAACGGCTCTGGCCGTTGGATGGATCGTTTTCGACGCGCATGCGCGGGAAGTTGGCGAACTGGAGCATGGTGGAGGGGCCGTCTTCGAAGGATGTGAAGAACGGCGTGAATCCGTCGAGTTTCATAAGCGCGGGGGCGGCGTTCACACGGTCTTTCGCGGCGGTTTCAAGCGTGATGGTCTTCGCGGAATCATTGTTTCCAACGGCGACCTTGAAATCGAGCTTGCCAGTCTTCGCGGCGGCGATCAGCTTGTCATTGCGTGGGATGCGGAAGATGCGAGAACCGTCGATTTCCGGGAAGGATTCCAATTTTTGATGATCGAAACCGACGTAGTAGTTCGCCATGCGGGGATCCGGATATTCCGTGCTGCACGCGAGGCGGATAGCATCGGGCATGGTCTTGTCCCAACCGAACGTGTAGGGGACATCGTCCGCAAGTTTGATCCATGCCAGTTGGCGGGTAAGCTTGCGGTCTTTCAACGTCAGCTGAAGCGTGGCCGTGTTCATGCCGACTTTGGAGACGGCGTCCAGCATGCTCTTTAGCTGTTGCGGATCAGCCGCTTGGATGGTGAATTGCGGTTCGCCCGGATTGGACACCACTTGGAACGTGGCGCCAGCCTCCGGAGCGATGACAGGAGCGCCGTAGAAAATCGGCGTGATTTCGCCGATGGCGTAGGCGGAGCCCGGGCCGTTGCCCCAGATGCCGTTCATCATGGCATCGAGCTGCTCAATGCCAAAGCCGACGAGACGGACGAGACGCTGCGCTGTTTCATCGTCGGGTCTGCGCACACGGCCTGGAATCCAGACGTTGATGGTCGTCCAGTCTTTGTCTTCCGCCGTGACCTGTGCGACGGGCGGCACGTCTGAATGGCCCATCATGCGCCATTGGTTTTCCGTGAATTCATCGCCGGAGATATGCTGATAGCAATGGCGGTTGGCGGTGTATTCGCCTTTGTCGTTCTTGGAGCAGATTTCATACATGATGTTGAAGCGCGCCTTTTCGGTGCGTTTCATTTTGATTTGCCAGCCGGCGATGTTGGAGAGCTTCTCAGCGGTGGCGCCGCCTTGGGTCGATGTCAGCATGTTGCCGGAACCCAAGCAGTTATGGTAGAGGAAAGCGCTGCCACCATTGGCCATTTTGAACGGCGTGAACGTGCTTTGGCCGACCTTGTCGTTGATGGTCCAGTATTCTGCCGCGAGCGGATCGATATTGAACAGATTGAGAGCGGTGTTCCATTTGAAGGGATCGGGCGCGGGCAACGGCTTGGGCTCTTCAAGCGGAAGCATCTTGACGAGAACAGGACGCGGGCGGACGTCGTCGAACGTGATCTTGATCTGGGCGAGCGTCATGCTGTGGATGAATGTCCAGATGCCGACGATGCCTTCGTTAAGAACGTCGGTGTCTTTTTGTGTGAAGATCAATTCGTCGTCAAAATAGTATTCAAGCTTGTCGCCGATTTTGCGCAATTTGATGTAATACCATGCACCGTGATAGGGGCGGCCTTGCGCGATTAGCGGATTCAAAACTTTGCGGACGAGACCTTTGCGGCGGCGAGGAACAAGATAGGCTTCCGACTTCTGGAGCGGGACGCCGTTTTTGTACATCGTCGTCCAGTTCTGGGAGAGGTTCTGATCCCATTCCGTGCAGGCGACGGTGTATCCTGAATTGGCCGTGTTGTCTTGCGCCATGATGGTGCAGTTGAGGTTGCCCATCTCGTCGTAGGCGCCTTGACGAGAACCTGCGTAGAATTCAAGAACCATGTCGCCTTTGAAGATTTGCTTCCGCCAGAAGGCGCCGAGGCTTTCATGGGCCTCGCCAATCATGTGCGACCACGATGGCGTGCATTGGAAGCGGTTGATGATCTGCCAGTCGCCGCCGTTGGCGAGCCAGTCGTGGGGCGATTCGTTGAAGAATTCGTCTATCACGTTGGTACGCGTGACTTTGGAGCGGGCGAGATCGGGAATGCCCATGCCGATGACGCGGGCGCGGGTGCCGATGGCGCGGAGACTGCCCGTCAGGCGGTGGCGGAGAACGGTCTTGCCGGCGACGTCGATCCACAGCCAGTAGCCTTCATGGTACAGTTCGTATTCCAACGCGTCGATGCCTTTTCCTTCGGGCGCGGTGAGAGCGAATTCCTGCACGATGGCATCCTTATCCTTGAATTCTTTCACGGAGAAGATGAGTTTGCCGTCTTTGATGACGATGGAAACGGGGCCGTTATCGGCGTCGTCCGGAACGGCGACGTTGAAATCGCTGTTCGGGATGCACGGCAGTTTGATGTAGAAATCGGAGAAAAAATCGCCTTTATGCCACATGGCATTGGCCTTGCCTGCGATCCACTGGCCTTCAGGGGAGGCCCAATGGCGCATGAAGCTGTCCGTCTTGAAGATAGGATTCTTCTGCTCAAGTTCTTTGATTTGAACGCGTTCCGTGTTCAGCTTGAGGTTGGAGAAAACAGCGGTTGTGCCTTGCGCCGTCCAAATGGCGTTGGCGCCGACGAAATCGTTGCCGCGCTGCCAGATGAAGACGAGTTTGCCGTCTTTCAACGCACGGAGCTTGCCTTTTTCCGTGGCGTCCAGCATGAGTTTGAAGGAAGTCGCCTTCTTTTCGGCGTCCGTCAAAACATGTTCGAACGTTTCGATGACTTTGTTCTCCTGACCGGGCGTGGCGGTATAGAGGGTATAGGTTTCGGCGGAATTGTCCGCTTTACGGGCGATGGAGAAGCGGGTGGCGGCGGCGGAATGAGCGGTCCATTCTGTGGCGAGACCGAGCGTCCAGCCGTTGCTCTTCGGCTCGACGGTCGTTTCGAAGACACGGTTGACGGATTGCGTGCGGCCGAGCGCGAACAGGGCTTCGTCCGTCATCGTGATTTGCGGCTTCTTTTCACCATTCAATGCGTGTGCGACATTGCCTTCCGAATGAAGCATGTTGAATTGGATGCCTTCGGCGGTTTCGAGCTTGATATCCGCGAAATGCTTGACGGTCACGTCGTCCATGCGCGTTTCTTCAGGCGTGTTGAGGAACATGCCGAATTTACCGCCGACGGGCAGTGGTTCGGTAACGCGGAAGAGTTCGTAATGATCGAGATAGCAAATGATTTCGTCACCATGGGCGGCGACGCCGGGAAGATACCACTGGTTGGCGTAGAGCGGGACTTCCGCGCGGGCGATAAGGCGTTTGACACCGTTCTTTTGATGCCAGAGGCGGACTTCATGCTGTCCGGCCGACGGGACGTTCATGCGCATGGTGAAGGCGTAGAATTCGGCTTTGGCGGGATCGGGCTTGGGGGCTTCCTTGCCTTCGGCTGGCGGCGGGAGGACTTCGTCACGATGGTAGAAAACAACGCCGCCTTCGCCTTTCTCCAACTGAATGGAGCAGGTGATGGAATAGTTGTCGTAGAAATCGTAACCGGTGGTGATGATGTTGTCAACATTGGCGCCGCCGCCCTTGAGGGAGTAGAAGTTCGGTGACTTGTCGGCGGTCAACGGGGCGCGTTTCGTGCTGGCCTGATCCGTTTCAGGACGGATAAGTGCCTACTGCAGAGCAGTATGGAGACGCCATGTTCCCGTATTGATGTTCCACGGATAGAGTTCGTTGGGAGCGCCTTCCTCAATCATGAAATTCGTGAGGAAGGAGACTTTCGGAACGGGCAGGAATTTGGCCGCGCCTTGCAGGCGGGCGGCCTGTTCGTTTTGCACGCTGACGGTTCCGGGCATCGCGAATACAGACGGCATGATGGCGCGGAGCGCGCCATCGACGAAGAACGACCATTCGTTGTCGCGGATTTTGACCGTGTATTCGATGTTGGCCTGCGGCGCGGCGGGCGCGGGATAGGTGCGCGTGATTTTCAAATCTGCCGTCTTGTTGTCCGCAAGCAGTTCGACGGCTTTGATTTCGTTGGGGGCGAGGGTGACTTTGACGTTGCGTTCGCTGGCTTTGCCGCGAATGATGATGTCAAAAGGCTCCTGGCCGGCGATGGTTGCCGTGAAGTTACCTTCGTCCTTACGGCAGTTGGCGGCCTGTTTCCAGCCTTCCGGCATGGGGACCGCCCATGACGGAAGTGTGCAGACGACAAGGAGCGTGATGATTGAAAAGCGTCGTAATAGTTTGCTGATCATGATTGAATCACCGTTTATGTTGATGGTTGTTTGATGACGTCACATGCAGAGGCCGCCGTTGATGGAGATCACCTGTCCGGTGATGTAGTCGGCGTCATCCGAGCAGAGGAAAGCGATGAGGGCCGCGACTTCTTCGGGCTTGGCGAAGCGGCGGCAGGGGATTTCACGGTAGAGTTCCGCGCGGCGTTTGTCCGTGATGTTCGAGACCATGTTCGTTTCGACGAAGCCCGGGCTGACGGCGTTGGCGCGAACGCCGAGGCCGGCCAGTTCGCGGGCGATGGAGCGCGTCAGTCCAACCAAGCCTTCCTTCGCGGCGGCGTAGTTGGAACGGTTTGCGGAACCCATGCGGCCTGCGTCGCTGGACATGTTGACGATGCGGCCCCAACGCTGCCGCGCCATGTTCATGGCGGCGGCGCGGATGAGCTTGAACGGGACGGTCAAGTCCATGTTCAACGTGTCGAGCCACTGCTCGTCCGACATGAAGGAGACGGTTGCGTCGTTGAGAATGCCCGCATTGTTCACGAGAATGTCCAGGCGACCGAATTTGACAACGACGGCGTTGACAAGTTCCTTGGCGGGATCGCCTTCCTTCGCGGCGAGATCGGCCTGGAAGGTTTCGCAAGTCGCTCCGGCGGCGCGGAGTTCGTCCGCCAATTTGGCGGCGGCGTCCGGATTGGAGCGGTAGTGGAGGGCGAGCGTCGCGCCGTCCGCAGCAAGACGGCGGGCGATGGCGACGCCGATGCCGCCCGTCGCTCCCGTGATGAGGGCGACACGGCCTTTCTGGC
>JAFZAB010000237.1 GCA_017548425.1 Victivallales bacterium | reverse complement strand
TTGGTGATGTCGATAGCTGCCAGTACTTCTGGGTAAATCAAAGAGTCGATGCCCAGATTCTTGAAGAATGGCTGCAACTCAGGGGAGAGATATTCATAGTTGTCGATGCGGGCAACGGTCTTCTTAGCACCAAGGGCATGGGCTAGAATACAGGCATTCATGTTGATGCTCTCCTCAGGGGTGACGCCCACAAACAGGTCGGCATTGGGCACACCGGCTTCTTTCAAAGCCTTGATACTGGTAGGTGAGGCCTGATAGGTCATGACGTCATACTCGCTCATGCCGCTCAGCCTCTCATCATCGGCATCGATCAGCACACAGTCTAGATGTTCGCGCGACAACAGTTTTGACAGATGAGTACCTACGGCACCTGCACCGACGATTACAACTTTCATTGTTCCTTGATTGTGTTCACAATATCCTCTTCACTCAGTCCCGTTATTCTCTGAAGTTCAGCAACGGTACCATGTTCTACGAAGTTATCGGGTAGTCCCATGCGTATCACCTTTGGCTGATAGTCATGGTCGTTCATCCATTCCAGCACAGCAGAACCAAGGCCGCCTTTCTTCGCACCATTCTCGATGGTGATGATCCGCTTGAACTTCTTACCCACCTCCTCGAGAATGTCCTCATCGATGGGTTTCAGGAAGCGCATGTCATAATGGGCCACGCTGATACTGTCGCCAGCCTGTTCTAATTGTTCGATAGCCCTCGTTACATTATTGCCGATAGGACCAATGCTCAACACGGCCACATCGCTGCCGTCGTGCAGTTTGCGACCCGTGCCCACCTTGATTTCCTCTAGTGGACAGCGCCAGTCCTGCAACTCACCACCGCCACGGGGATAGCGGATTACGAACGGGCCTTTGTCAGGCAACTGTGCCGTAAACATCAGTCTGCGCAACTCGTGCTCATCGAGTGGCGAGGCGATTGTCAGGTTCGGAATGGGTCTCAGGGCTGCCAAGTCGAAGGCACCATGATGCGTTGGTCCGTCCTCTCCCACAAGTCCGGCACGGTCGAAACAGAATACGACGTTCAGATTGAGCAGGGCTACGTCGTGGATGATATTGTGTCTTTTGTCTTCAGGACGATGCGATGTCGCGAAATCCAACCGGATCTTCAGAATCGTCTCAAACTGCCAGAACGGATTCACGATGATTGTATGCCATTCGTTGTCGCCGTTGATGGGAAACGTCGCATAGCGGTCGCTATAGAAGCCATCGTATTGCGTGTCGTTCGTATCCGTGAAGAAAATCTGTCCGTCTCCTGCGAGATCGGACTTCATCTCCACTTCCACGTACTGCCACGGCGTCGCCTTGAAACGCCCTTCGGGGCTGGTCAGCCACGGATCCCAGTCGCTGATCGTCCCCGCCATCGCACCTTCCTCAAAGCGGATGTCCGCGACATGGTTCGTCGCCTTCGCCCATTCGGTGACCTTTTCCGCCGTATCGAAGACCCATTCCTTCACACAGACCGGTTCCGACAACACCACGAAAGCCGTCAGTAAAATAGCGGTTCCTAACAGTCTCTTCATCCTTCAGCCCCTTTATGTTGAGTTGCTTAAAGTGTCTTCAAATAATCAATCGCACGCTTGATGTCGCCAACAGGATCTTCACCGACTTCGCGCTCGATTGCGAAATAACCGTCGTATCCGACGTCTTTCAAATTCTTTACATACTGCGGCCAATCAATCCATCCGCTGCCCAGCGGCACTTCCTGCCGCTTGTTTGTTTCGGGATTGACCCATGCGTCCTTCGCATGCGTATGGATGATATGCTTGCCGAGAACTTTCACGCCTTCCACAGGCTTGTATTCCGCGAACGCCTTCGCGCGGTCATACGTACCCGTCTCGTCCATCTGATAATGGGCGGGCCACAAGATCAAATTCGCCGGATCATAATTAACCGCCAATGAGGGACTTCCGACTTCTTCAATCATATCCAGCAGAACTTCCGGCGGCTCCGGTCCTGTCTCAATCGCGAGCCTCGCGCCGACCTTTTCGCCGTGCTCGCACAAACGGCCAAATGAATCGACGAAACGCGCCCATTTCGGATTGTCCTTCGAATGCGGCATGATACCGCAATGGCCTTGCCAAATGCCGCATTCCAAATCCGCCGCGTATTCCAGAAGTCGTTTGCCTTCTTCAATATGCTCGTCCAGATTCTCCGGATTGCCCAAATCGACATGGCCGCCCCATGCGCAGATGGCGGAAATCTCCAAGCCAAGGCCTTTTACAAACTTGACGAGTTCCTTGCGGCCATTCGCATCCAAATCATTCGGATTGAATCCCTTGACGCAAGCCAGATGAACGCCCTGGCAGCCCTGCTCCGCCGCAAAACGCATTCCGTCGTAGATGTCCATCTTCAAGTTATGGACCATAATCGCAATCTTTACCATTTTCGTTCCTCAAATGAATGGTTAGTAGTTAGTGATTAGTGAAAAGTTGTCAAAACAGTTTCCATTTGGGCGGCGATGCGGTCGATCATCGCCGCATCCGTGATCAGCGGCAGCTTCGTCAACGCGGCGGGGGGGCAGTCCGCCTTGTACGTCTGCGCACTCACATCGACGGCGAAACGGCTGCCCATTTCATGGCCGAATGCCGCCGCAGCATCCGCCGTCCGGAAGAAGAGCGTTCCCATGAGACCATGGCCTTCCGCCTTCACAATTTGATTCGGATGACGTTCCGCCAACGCCTTCAACGCCGACTCCCAACGATGGCCCATCTCCGCCGTGTGCGACGCGTTCGCCTCCGCGAACGCCATCGTCACCAAATACGCCAGCGAAGCGAGTTCCTCCTGACCGTTCGTCACGAGGGCGCCAAACTGGTTCAGATTATCCAACGCACTGGTCGTCAACACTTTGGATGCAGGATACTGTCCGCCGGGGAAGCCTTTTCCAACCGTTACGAAATCAGGGCGGCTGCCGTAATCACGGAACAGGAACAGTTGCGGCGACCACAGCCCTGTCTGGATTTCATCCACCATCACAGGAATGTCATGCGCGTCGCAAATCGCGTCCGTTCGGCGGATATAGTCATCCGTCAGACGAATGCCGCCATAGTTCATGAGCACGAGTTCATGGAAGAATCCAGCCACTTTCGTCTTGCCGCTATCATATTGATTGACAAGCGTTTCAAACGCGTCGGCATCATTGATCGGAACAGGCACGACCTTCAGCAGACCAGCCGCCTCCATGCCCGCGTACAATTCATGCCACATGCCGCGGAACAGCTGCGTGATAACGGTCGTCCCATGGTAGTTCGCCTCCGTTCCACCGCGCAAATCGCCCATGACGAAAAACACAGGTGTGCGTCCATGATATTGCGGTGCAGGGAATTGCGGCTGAAGTTTGTAGAATCGAGCAAGCATCATCTTCAAGGCGGCTTCGCATGCGAGACTGCCTGTCTCCAGATTGATGACGCGATTCAACACATGGCGTTCACGGCTCGCCAAAACAGCCGCCAAACCGTCGATATCGTCTTTTGCCAAACCGTTCGCCGTGCGAATCAGCTCGCGCTCCAATTGTCGCGTGATGAAACCACGTGTATTGTTATGCGTTACATTCGTGATACCAATCTGTTGCGCAATCGCCAACAGGCGGTAGCCCGGAAAGTTCTGCCCCAACGACGCCTGGTAATGTTCGCTCTTGCCGATGATGGCGAGCCGCCCGTCTTCCTGCAGACGGTATGGCCCCATGCCCGACAACGGCGCGGCGTTCAGATTCGTGTGAGATCCGAAGGCGTCCGTCGGCGCTCCCGTATTGTCGTCCGCAAACGGTTCGCAGATGTGTTCGCCACTCTTCTGCAACAAGTTGCGGACTCTCTCCGCATACGAGGCGGGCCAGCATTCCACCTTTTCACGCCCCAACGCCTGCAGAGACTTTTCATCGCCAAGCCCCAACGACGCGGCCGCACGGCACACGGCATCCACGTATTCCGAACCCAGCAAATCAACCAATGATATCGTCAAATTTTCCATAATTCCATGTCTTATACAAACAATGTTACTTTTACCTTACCATATATTACATGACTTTTCGCCAAAAACAAGCCATTGCGCCACTTGTTTCTGGCCTTGACGATGGCATATTAATGATTTGTCGTGTATTTATTTCATCCACATTCCCTGAACATCATATGAAAACATTATCCAAAACATTTGCCACTTTCGTTTTGTTCGCCGCCTTGACGGCATCCGCCGCCCTCCACACCGTCTGGTTCATACCGGACTGGCAGGTCAATCTCTCTGGAAAGGACAGTCAAATCACGCCCACAAACTTCCTCGACCGTTTATCGACACGGCAACGCGAACCGGAACTCGTCACGCTCATCAAAAAAACATTCTTGGAAGCCTCCATTGAAATACAGGACTGGCCACGAAAAGACACGCCCGAACGAGCCCAAGCGGACGCCGACAATTTCGCTATCCGACTGGCGGAGAAGATCATACGCCTCACGCCTGAACAACGCGCCACGCTGACGCTTGTCGGCCATTCACGCGGCGCCAACATCGTCTTCCGCGTCATGGGAATCCTCCGTTCGCGGGACGTTCCGCTCGAAATCCGCCAATTCATCCTGCTAGAGCCGCTTGTGCCGTTGATGGAGCCGTCGCTGCCCGCCGTTCTTCAGAGCACCATCCTCCCCAGCATCTGTATCTGCGACAAAAACAACTACTTCCGCAAGGCGTGGCATGACATGTATCCCGCCCAGAAACTCCTTGGCGACGACAAGACCGACATCCTTTCAGACACGTTCATCCAATCCGCCTTCACCACCACGCTCAATCCGCAAATAAAGAGCATCATCGACACAGACACAAACTCCCAAAGCCTCCTCAATTATCAATACGCCATGATCTATATCCGCTGCCTCCAAATCGAATTCTGGGGAGCGCTTCCGCCGTATGATTTCGCCGTCTGGAAAGAGAATCCTAACGCGTTGGTATCGTGCGACTACCGCCAGCCGTCCACGAACTCTTTCAACTGGTGGGAGCCTGTCGATATCCATCCGGACTGGATTCTCATGCAGCATATCGCCACAGGCCATTGCAAAATCACAGACGCCAAAGGCGCCATGCGTCAAGACAAGAACCAGACGCCGTTGTGGGGCGAATGCCGCCAACTTTCCAGACAATTCGACCAACTGACGGCAGACATCATCGACATTGAAAACTACCAATCCGTCCAACGCCTCAACAGCCATCATTTCTGGGATGTCGTCAAAACTTATGAAGGCTGGGAGTTGCAGAAAAACAATATCTTCGGTAATTCCCGCATCGTCAACGCGACGGACAGCCGTTGCATCAAATCAGGCTCATCCACGACCGTCAACAAGGCGTTTGAAACCGTCTGCCAACAGGCGGACGCCATCAAGGCGCGGCCTGCCATCGACGTGCTTCGCGCGGAGGGAATGCCAGCCATCCGTGACGCCGTCTGGTGGAAGATCAATCAAGACCACGACTTCAAGCCATATTCCGGCTGGAGGCTCGAAAAGCACGCTGTTTCAGGCTATTGCAGAATCATGGACGACGGCAACCGCTGCCGTTACGCAGCAGATGAAGCGAACGCCAAGCGTATGTTCGAAACCATCCGCCATAAGCTCCAATCCACAAAATTCAACGCAAGTTTCCCGCGATGGACGGCTCCGACCGTCATTTGGTATATACCGGGCTGGAAACGCTGCGAACCAAAACTCGCTCCCGAACATGATGATTTCTTCAAAAAAGCCTTTCCGGACTCCACCGCGCAAATCGTCAATTGGAACGGCAACGGTGATTGGTCGGACAGCGTCGTCAATGCGGACGCCTTTGTCGCGACGCTCACCGCGTCCATCGCCGCCATGCCGCCAGAAGAACGCGACCATTTGACACTCATCGGCCATTCGCTCGGCGGTCGCATCGTCGCCAAAACCGTCGCCGAACTGCTTCGCAAAAACATCAAAATTCAAAATGCCTGCATGCTCGCCGCCGCCATTCCGTTTGACGACACGGATGCCGCACTCGCCCTCCAAAGTCAGTCCATGCCAGTCATTTCCATCTACAATCCAAACGACAAAATGCTGAAATACGCCTATCGCATCGCTGGCGGAGAGAATTCCACCGCGCTCGGCGCACATTCCACCGGCAAGCCAAACGAATTCCGCGTCTCATGGAACACCATTGAAGACACCCACATCCCGACGACGGAGATCAATCTGGATATCGTCAAATCCGTCTTCAACCACACCGCCATCTTCTATCTCCAACAGTTGAAAAAAATCACGGAATCCCTTCAATAAAATATCTAATGAACGGCCGCGCAGGAGCGCAGCCCTCCCGTAACCGGCCGCGCAGGAGCGCAGCCCTCCCGACTAACCACTAACCACTGACCACTCATCACTAACCACTTACCACTAATATGACAAATCCAGACTGGTATCGCACAAGCTTCCGCCGTAATCTCGTTGACATGCATATCGAAGACTGGAATCCAGAATTCCTGTCGCAGTTCGATCCGGATAAATACTATGAAAATCTCGTCCGCGCCCACGTCAAGTCGCCGATGATCTATCTCCAGTCGCATGTCGGCCATTGCAACTGGGATACGAAATCAGGCCACCGCCATCAGTCGTTCACGGACTGCACGAAGAAAATGCAACGTCTTTTTGACCTCTGCCATCAAGGCGGCATGGATGTCGTTGCCTACTATTCAATGATTTACAACAACGACGCCTACATCGCCCATCCAGAATGGCGGTTGCGTGACATCAACGGCCACGGCACGCGTTTCGACAACAGTAAAGGCCAATATTTCGGCGGCTCCCGCTACGGTCTATGCTGCCCGAACAGCCCCGGTTACCGCGATTTCGTTCTGAAACAACTAGATGAAATCTTTGATTTGTTCACGATTGAAGGCATTTTTCTGGACATGCTTTTCTGGACGCGCCCATGCTATTGCGATTCCTGCAAGGCGCGTTGGAAGGCGGAGCATGGCGGCGACATTCCGACGGTCGTTGACTGGAATGATCCCGCATGGCGCGCCTTCCAGACCAAACGGGAAGAATGGATGCTGGATTTCATGATGATGATCACGAACAAAATCAAATCCCGCAATCCAAACTGCTCCGTGGAACATCAGTTCTCCACGATGATGCACGGTTGGCGACAAGGCGTCAACCAAAATGTCGCCATCGCCTCAGACTATTGCGGCGGAGACTTTTACGGCGGTGCCCAGCAGCATTCCGTCGCTTGTAAACTGTACTACAACATGACGGCGAACCAGCCGTTTGAATACATGACGTCCCGTTGCTATCCGGGCCTTCGCGAACATACGACGACCAAGACGGAAGACATGCTACGTCTTTCTGTCATGTCAACCTTCGCCCATCATGGCGCGGCGTTGCTTATTGACGCTATCGATCCGAAAGGCACGTTGGATTCACGCCTTTATGACTTGTACGGAAAGATTTACAGCGATGCGGAGAAGCTCGAACCATACATGGAAGGCAAACTTGTGCAAGACGTACAAGTCCTCTTCAATCTTGAAGGAAAGTACAATCCAGACGTCAACAACGCCGCCGTCGGAACGCCGCGTGGAAACGACGATTCCAGCCCGCATACCGCCGCCGTCATGGGAGCATGCCGTTCTCTCCAGCGGATGCACATCCCCTTCGGCGTCTTTTCCAACTGGAAGCCCGAAAAGGCAGACGGCGCCAAAGTCATCGTCTTAGCAGACACTTACGACTTGCCACAGAACGCCGTCGATTACATTGAGAAATTCATTGCCAACGGTGGTGCACTCTACATGAGCGGCCGCGTAAATCCCGCACTCGTCCAAAAGCTCACAGGCGTCAAAATCAACGGCACGATACAGGCTCCGATGGTCTATCTCGCTCCCACGCCAGCCGGACAGCCGCTGTTCACGGAGCACAACCGTGACTATCCGTTCGCCGTGACATGCGGCATGCAGAACATCACGCTTGTTGATTTCCATGGTGAAATCCTTGCCACGACCGTACTTCCATACGCCGCTCCTGCACAAGACGGCGAACTGCATCCAGATGCCGACGACGGTTTCGACTACACTGCTCCCGAAGCCCGCTTCGCATCGATCCATTCAAACCCGCCTGGCCGTTTTACAGATACACCTGCCTTAATCAAAACGACTTACGGCAAAGGAACAGTCGTGTATTCGGCCGCATCGTTTGAAACGTTGGACCGCCCTGCCACGGCACCATTGTTCGCGAACATCATGTCGCTGCTGAAAGGAACGCAATCATGGTCATTCGTCTCCAACGCCCCGCAGCAGGTGGAAGTCATTGAATTCGATGTTCCTGAAAAGAACCGCCATTATATCAATCTCATCAACTCGCAGGATTCCTTCCAGATTCCCGCCATCTGCGATTTCGACGTCTCCGTGAAACTCGACGCCGCACCATCGCAGATTCTCGCCCTTCCCGACGAAACGCCGCTTCCGTTCGTCTATGAAAACGGCTACGCCACTTTCCACGTCTCAAAACTTCCGATTTGCAATTTCTATGCTATAGAGATATAGTGTTAACGCCTTGCCTTCTAGGATCCTAGGATTCCAGGATTCTAGTTTTTCTAGAACTTCTAGCGCTTCTAGAATTTCTAGTCTTCCATCACGGTGTTTTCACCTGTTTGACGATCTCTTCAACCAAATCCGCGGCTTTCAATTTCCGCGCTTCGGCCTCGAAGCTCGGCATGATGCGATGCGCCAAAACATCGACGGAACATCGCCGCACATCCTCCGGCAGGACATAATCGCGATTGTCCAATGCGGCTCTCGCCTTTGAACAGACCAGCAACCCAAGACTTGCACGCGGAGACGCTCCGACTTCAATCAATTCCTTCGCCATGCCGTTTTCAGGTCGCGTCGCGGCCGTCAAATCCAAAATGTAGCCTTTGATTCGCGCATCCACATGGATTTTGTCCAACGCCATGCGCCATTGCCGTATATCGTCGAGAGTTAC
>JAFZAB010000236.1 GCA_017548425.1 Victivallales bacterium | reverse complement strand
TTGCCATGACGAATCAAGACCATGTCGTCAATTTCTGCGGCGCCGCCCGTGCACTCGCCCCGCAAACGAAAATCATGACGGATCAGGAGCTTGCGAATGTTTATGAGATGACGCGGATGGTCACGAGGCTTCTTGAGGACGTCCGCAAGGAACTCGTCGCGCGTTGCAAAACACATGGCAACGCGGGCGGATTGATTCTCTGTCCCGTCAATGGCGGACGCGAAATCACTGACATGCGCGCCGCCTTCCTTGCCTTGCGCGACATCATCCCCAAAGGCGAATTTCTCAAAACCTGCTCCGTCTCCGTGACCAAGCTGGAGAGCGCCTTCATTACCGCCCAAAAACTCAAAGGCACTTACCGCGACGACAATACCTCCAGGCAGGAATTTGACCAAATGCTTGGCCCTGCTCTAAGCCTTCGGCCGGAACGTTTTATGCTCTGCAAAGCACCATCCCAGCCATCCCAGCCTTCACCGCCGCCATTTTCCGAGCCTTCTGAACTGGACGATATTTTGTAAGCGTTGTTCTGGATTTACTGGAAGTTCTGGATTTGGCACTTTTCCAGAATATCCAGAACATCCAGAACATCCAGAACATCCAGAATATCCAGAATGCCAGTTCCTTACGCTTCCGGCTTCTTCGAAGCCGCATTCCGTTCGTCCAGAATGCGGCGCGTTTCGGCGGCGCGTTCGCGGCTGATCGGATAGAAGTAGAAAACAATCAATCCAAGCAGGAAGCCCGTGGCGGGAATCAGCACATACAACAGCTTCATGCGCAACGCGATGGATGGATCAAGCCCAGCCGTTTTCGCCGTTTCTGCGTCAAAGCCCGTGAATTTCAGTATAAAGCCGCTGATCATCGCCATGAGAGCCTGCGAAGCCTTCTGGATGAAACCGCGGACCGCCCCGAACATGCCTTCGCGACGATGCCCCGTTTCGCGTTCGTCGTCATCGCAGATGTCCGACAGCATTGAATCGAGCATCAGCCAGCAGCCCTGCATCGCCAACGCCCAGAAACCCAGCGACACCAGTTGCAGATACGGCCAGCGCGGGTCGATCGTGAACCACAGCGACAGCTGACCGATGGTCGTGATTACCATGCCGACCATGAACGCCTCACGCTTTCCTTTCAGACGTGACACCTTTGACAGCATGAACATACTGATATAACTTACCAGTGACATGACGGTCAACGTCCATCCACCTATATTTCCGTTCAGCGATTCATCGCCTTTACAGACAAGATACAAGTTCAGGAAGCCACCAAGAGAACCAACGGCCAGGGAACCACTTAGAACAATGAAGAAGCCCAAGATCACAATCAGGAACGGCCTGTTCATGAAGGTTGCCTTCGTCGCCACCCACAGATTCAGCTTCTCCGTCGCCTGACTGTGCTCCATCTTCTCCTTGCAGAAAATCGCCGGCAGGAAACCGCAAACAATGATGACCAGCGACATGACGATTGTCACGACAATCGCGCCCTGCTGGATGTTGTCGAACAAATTCTTGTTGACGGATATCTTGTAAATCCACGGCACAATGCATTGTCCAGCCAGACCGAGATACATACGCCATGCCAGAACGCGCGTCTTCTCGTCATAATCGTCTGTCAATTCGAAACCCAAAGCAGTGTATGGCACAACGAATAGCGTGTATGCAAGAGCATAGATACAGCCGAGAATCGACACGAACCAAAACGGCCCGTTGCTGTACCAAACGTTTTTTACCGACGACAAAAACGGCGGCATCCAGTAGAACGGCAGCAACAATGCGCAGCACAACGTGCCCAGAACAATCAGCGGACGGCGGCGGCCCCACTTGCTACGGAAGTTGTCCGACCAGTTGCCGACCATTGGATCGGTAATGGCGTCGAAGAACCGCGGGATAGCGGTTGCGATTCCCGCGAGCGCGGGATCCATGTTGAAGTAGTTCACATACACATAGAGGAAGAGGACGTTATAGACATTGAACATGTAGTTGTCCGCCAGACCGCCAAAGCCCCAGGCGATACGTGTCTTCAACGGAACCGTCACAACCGGTGTCTTCTTCTGTGTTTCCATGCGTCTTCCTATTTTTCTGGATATTCTGGATGTTCTGGATGTTCTGGGAGGGTCCCGCTCCTGCGGGACCGGTCATAAATCATTTAGCCATAAGCCATAAGCACCATGGCCTTTAGGCCATGTTTTAGGCCATGGTTTCGGCCATTTTCTTGTTCAACTGCCATTTCATCGGCTTGCCGGCCAGATAGCATTGGCACATCTCGACGGCGTAGCGGCCCATGCGACGGCATTCCGCCGCCATGGAGCCCGCGACATGCGGCGTCAAAATCACATTCGGCAACGTGTAGATGCGCGAACCGGGCTTCGGTGGTTCGGGATACGTCACGTCGAGAACAGCCGTCAGATCAGGCCGTGCCTCCATCACGTCCAACATCTCCTCTTCCGCGATGACGGCGCCGCGCGCCGTATTGATGAACGTTGCGTTTGGTTTCATCAATTTGAAATGCTCGCCGCGGATCATGCGTTCCGTTTCCTTCAGCCACGGCGTGTGGCAAGAGACGACATCCGCTTCCGCGAACACATCGTTCAGCGATTTCATCGTCACGCCAAGCTCCGCCGCCGTTTCAGGCTTCGTAAACGGATCGTACGCAATCACTTTCAAATTAAACTGCTTCAGCAGGTTGGCGACCAGCTTGCCGATCATGCCAAGCGAAATCAGACCGATCGTGCTGCCGTAGCAGCCCGGAACCGTCTGGTCTTTTTTCGGATAGGCCTGATCCGCCTTCGCGCGATAAGCCCAACGCCAACCAAGCTTTAATGAAAACAGAATTTCCGCCAACGTGTATTCGGAGACGGGAATCGCGTTCGCCGCCCACGAACTCGTCACGATAATGCCGCGATCCCACATTTCATCCGTCACCATGCCGCGAACGGATCCCGCGCCGTAGAACACGGCCTTCAGTTTCGGAGCCGCCGCCAAAAACGCGGCGTCCAGTTTCGGAGCGCCCCAGCCGGAGAAGATAATTTCCGTCTCCGCAAGCAGTTCCGGATGCGCCGCAACGCTCTCTTTCGTCTGTGGTTCGCAGAACACGTCGCACATTTTTTCGATGTCCGCCACTTCTTCCGGACCGTAAATCTGGCTGTAACTTCCGCTGCCTAATATGAACATCGCTTTTGGACGCATCATAAACTCCTTTTGGTTTTCATTTCCGTTTTCGTGCATGAAACACATACCTTTTATATTATAGGCTGTTTTTCATGCCTTGCAAGATTTTCTAGATTTTCTAGATTTTCTAGATTTTCTAGATTTTCTAGATTTTCTACAAAAAAAGAGGCTGTTGCTTTTGCTTGCAACAGCCTCTTTCCAAATTACAGCCTATTCTCAGTTGTCTTTCAGCGCCTTATGATAGGCCTGCAACGATTTCACGCCGCCATCGCCCTTCTGGTATTCTTCAATACCGCTGGCGGCGGCCTTCGCCGCCGCAATCGTCGTGATATACGGAATGCCATGGCGGATGGCGTTCTTGCGGATGTACGAATCGTCCTGCACGCCGGCCTTGCCGATCGGCGTGTTGATGACCAACTGGACGTCGCCGTTCTTGATCATGTCCAAAACGTCCGGACGGCCTTCGTTGATCTTCGCGATCAACCGCGCACCGACGCCGTTCGCGCGCAAATAGTTGCCCGTGCCTTCCGTCGCGTAGATGCCGAATCCCATCATCGCCAGTTTGCGGGCGACTTCCAACGCTTCGGGGCGGTCTTCCGGATTGACGGTGATCAGCACGGTGCCCTTCGTCGGCAGCGGCGGCTTCGCCGCCTCTTCCGCTTTGTAGAACGCCAGACCGAACGATGACGCCAAACCGAGCACTTCGCCCGTGGAACGCATTTCCGGCCCCAAAACAGGATCGACTTCCGGCAGCATGGAGAACGGGAAGACGGCTTCCTTCACGCCGAAATGCGGGAAGGACTTCGTGTGCAAGTGCAAGTCTGACAACTTCTTGCCCATCATCATCTCCGTCGCCACACGCGCCATGGAAATGCCGCAGACTTTCGAAACGAGCGGCACCGTACGCGACGCGCGCGGATTCGCTTCAATGACATATACGACATCGTCGCAAATCGCGTACTGCATGTTCATCAGACCGACGACATGCATTTCCTTCGCAATTCGCGCCGTGTATTCACGCAACGTTTTGATGTGCTTTTCAGGAATCGTGATCGGCGGAATCACGCAGGCCGAATCGCCCGAATGGATGCCGCACAGTTCGATATGCTCCATGATGGACGGAACAAACGCGTCATGGCCGTCCGCAATGGCGTCCGCTTCGCATTCCGTAGCATGCTCCAGGAACTTGTCAATCAGAATCGGACGTTCCGGCGTCACATCTTCCGCTTTTTCAACATATTCCACAAGCATGTCTTCGTCGCGGACGACTTCCATTCCGCGGCCGCCCAACACGAACGACGGACGAACCATCAGCGGATAACCGATCTCATGCGCGATGCTGCGAGCTTCTTGCAGGTTGCTCGCCATGCCCGAACGCGGCATCGGGATGTCCAGTTTCTCCATCATCTTGCGGAACAAATCGCGGTCTTCCGCCATATCGATCGTCGCAGGCGTCGTACCAAGAATGTTCACGCCGTTCTTTTCCAGCTTGTCGGCCAGATTCAGCGGCGTCTGCCCGCCGAACTGGACGATGACGCCCATCGGCTTTTCTTTTTCATAGATGCTCAGCACGTCTTCCAGCGTAAGCGGTTCGAAATAAAGCTTATCGGACGTATCATAGTCCGTCGAGACCGTCTCCGGATTGCAGTTGACCATGATCGTCTCATAGCCCATGTCGCGCAACGCCAACGCCGCATGGACGCAGCAGTAGTCGAATTCAATGCCCTGTCCGATACGGTTCGGACCGCCGCCCAAAACCATGACTTTCTTCTTATTGTCCGAAGCCTTGATCTTGTCTTCGCCGTTATACGTTGAATAGTAGTAGCATGCGTCGTTGACACCGCTGACAGGCACGTAGTCCCACGCTTCCGTGACGCCCAACGACAACCGCTGGCGGCGGATCTGCGCTTCCGGCGTCTTCAACAGCTTCGCGAGATACATGTCGCTGAAACCGTCCTTTTTGGCCTGAATCATCAAATCGTCCGGCAGAATCTGCTCCTGATAGGCGAGAATCTTCTCTTCCAATTCCACCAGTTCCTTCATCTGTTCGATGAACCATCGCTTGATGGCCGTCTTCTTGAACAGATCTTCAACCGTCGCGCCTTTGCGCAAGGCTTCGTACATGATGAACTGCCGTTGGCTCGTCGGCTTGTTCAAGAGATCCATCAGTTCCTGCAACGACATGCTGTTGAAGTGCTTGGCGAAACCAAGACCAGGCTGGCCGTTCTCCAATGACCGCATCGCCTTCAAAAACACCTCTTTGTACGTTTTGCCGATGCTCATGACTTCGCCGACGGCGCGCATCTGCGTGCCCAAAACGTCTTCCACGCCTTTGAATTTCTCAAACGCCCAGCGGGCGAATTTCACGACGACGTAGTCGCCGCTCGGCGTGTATTTGTCCAGACTTCCATCGCGCCAATACGGCAGTTCGTCCAACGTCAGACCAGCCGCCAACAGCGCGGAAACGTATGCAATCGGGAAGCCCGTTGCCTTGGAAGCCAGTGCGGATGAACGACTTGTGCGCGGATTGATTTCAATCACAACGATTCGGTCCGTATCCGGATTATGCGCAAACTGGACGTTCGTTCCGCCGATGACGCCGATGCCTTCGACAATCCGATAGGCCTGCCGCTGCATCTCGTCCTGAAGCTCCTGGCTGATTGTCAGCATCGGAGCCGTGCAGAAGGAGTCGCCTGTATGGACGCCAACGGGATCGACGTTTTCGATGAAGCACACCGTGATCATCTTGCCCTTGCTGTCGCGAATGACTTCCAATTCAAGCTCTTCCCATCCTTTCAGCGACTCTTCAATGAGCACTTCATGGACAAGACTCGCCTGCAAGCCGCGGGCCGCGATAGTCCGCAATTCTTCCAGATTGTAGCAGAAACCGCCGCCCGTACCGCCCATCGTGTAGGCGGGGCGAACAACCACGGGGAAGCCGATCTCTTTCGCGACGCGTTCCGCATCTTCCACGGAATGAACGGTTTCGCTCTTCGCCATGTCGATGCCAAGCGAATCCATCGTCTCTTTGAAGGCGAGACGGTCTTCGCCGCGTTTGATGGCATCCAACTGCACGCCGATCACCTTTACATTATATTTATCAAGGATGCCTTTGAACGACAGTTCACTGGCGAGATTCAAGGCCGACTGGCCGCCAAGATTCGGCAGCAGCGCGTCCGGCCGTTCTTTTTCAATGATCTCCTCCATGCGCTCCGCGTTCAACGGCTCGATATACGTCGTGTCCGCCATGCCCGGATCCGTCATGATGGTGGCCGGATTGGAGTTCACAAGAATGATTTCATAGCCCAGACGTCGAAGAGCCTTGCAAGCCTGAGTCCCGCTGTAGTCAAATTCACAAGCCTGGCCGATGATGATAGGACCGGAGCCTATGATCATCACTTTCTTAATGTCTTCGCGTTTCGGCATGAATGTTCCTCAAGATAGTGTTTCAAATCTCTATATCCTGAACCATTGGCGAACGTCTGAAATCGCCCGCCTAATGGCACAAGCCGAAAATTAAATATACACTTTTTACCGAAATAATCAAGAAAGCCAATGAAAGCTAAAAGCTAAAAGCTAAAAGCTAAAAGCTAAAAGCTGAAAGCAAATGCAAAATGAAAGCCTCAAGCATATACATGTTATGGCATAGCCCTCTGTATTTCCGCTTTAAGCTTTAGACTTTAAGCTTTAAGCTACCCCTGTATTCTGCTTTAAGCTTTAAGCTTTTGGCTTTAAGCTACCTCTGTATTTCCGCTTTAAGCTTTAGGCTTTAAGCTTTTAGCTACCCCTGTATTTCTGCTTTAAGCTTTAAGCTTTTGGCTTTAAGCTTTTTACTAGGGCAATTTCATTGCATGCGTCAAATTTCGGGCATTGGCGGCAGTCCGCCCAGATTTTCTCACGAAATTTGTCATCCCTATGAAACGTCTTGATAGGGACTTCCGTAAAACCAAGCCGACGGAAAAGATTCGGCCGCAACGTCAGCGTGAACACAAGATTGCCGTCCTGCCCGACCGCTTTTTCAAGACACGCCTCCACAAGACGCGTGCCGATGCCGCGTCCCATGGACACGGCGTCAACGGACAGTGAACGGATCTCATACAGCCCTTCACCGAAGCCGCGCAATGCCGCGCAACCGACCAGACGACCGCCGTCGCGAGCCACCAGAAAGTTGCCTAAATGCGACAGGATGTCTTCTTTGCTGCGCGCCAACACGAGTTGCTTCTTCACATTCGGAGCCAACAACGCCTCGATGCCGTCGATATCCGCTTCCGTCGCCGCCGAAATCAGCGGCGGTTGTTTCGATTCCAACATAACCTTTCCTCTCTTTGGACGATTGAAAACACCACCTTCCGCGAAGGCGTGACGCCTACGCCACACCCCAGTGGATCACTCTTCAAAGCGTCCCAGTCGTCGGAATCGATTATAGCGGTCATCCCGCAGTTGTTCAGGCGTAAGTTTCTGCAATTCAGATAGATGTTGCAGAATGGACAGTTTCAGCAGACGCGCCGCCTCAGGAAAGTCCTGATGCGCTCCGCCGTTCGGCTCCGCGACAACTTCGTCCGCGACGCCTAATTCCAAAAGGTCACTGCTCGTCAGATGAAGGGCTTCCGCCGCCTTCGGAATCGCGTCGTTCGACCGCCACAAAATGGCTGCGCAACCTTCCGGCGTGATGACGGAATAATACGCGTATTCCTGCATCAGCACGCGATTTCCGACGGCGATACCCAACGCGCCGCCGCTGCCGCCTTCGCCAGTCACGACGCAGATGACGGGTACCGACAAACGGAACATCTCCCGCAGATTCAACGCAATCGCCTCGCCGATATGCCGTTCTTCCGCGCCGATGCCCGGATAGGCTCCAGGCGTGTCGATGAACGTGATGATCGGGCATTGCGCCTTGTCAGCCAACTGCATCAGCCGCAACGCCTTCCGATATCCTTCCGGCAATGCGCTGCCAAAATTGACTTCCATGTTCTGCTTCAGATTCCGCCCTTTCTGCGTCGCCAGAACCATGACCGGCTGCCGCTCCAATTTGGCGAAGCCGCCGATCAACGTCCGGTCGTCCGCAAAACGGCGGTCACCGTGCAGTTCCAGAAAATCCGTAAAGATTTCCTGTATATATTCCTGTGGATGAGGGCGTTGCGGATGGCGCGTCAATTGGATTTTCTCCCAAGGCGACAACATCGAAAATATCTTCCTCTTGATCTTCGGATAAATGGTATTCAGTTCGGACACGCCATGCGTCATGTCCAAATCATGCTGCCTCCCGAACTGGCGTATGGCGGAGATTTTCTCCTGCAGTTCGACGAGAGGCTGTTCAAAATCAAAATAAGTCGGCATCGCTGTCCTTCCATGATGGATGCCGTCCAACGGCACCGCCGTTGGACATGCCATCGTTATTCCACAATCACCACGCGCGTCTTTTCAGCCGTCGGCTCCGGAATGAAATCGAACAATTCCTCCACCTGTTCGTTGCGCAACCGCACGCATCCCGCGGAGGACGGCGTGCCGACGCTGTCCGGATCAACCGTGCCATGGATGCCATAGCCGCGGATGTACGGATCCGTGTTTTCAATCGGCTTCAATCCCATCCAACGCGTGCCGATGATGTTGTCCGGATGGCCATACGGCAACGGATCGCGGCCCGGAGGAGCCCACGACGGTTCGCGGCTCTTGTTCAGAATCTCAAACACGCCAACCGGCGTGCGGTCCTGACGGCCCACACCGACCTTATAGACGCGGTACAGCTTGTCGTTCAGATACAAACTCAACGTGTATTGGCTCTTCGAGACTTTGATCGACCACAGACCTTCGATGTAGTACAGCGGATCGCCGGGATGGATCACCGAACTCGTCCGCGACAGTTCGTTCAACCGCTGCAACGCCTGCACCGTCGTCTTCAGCGTGCGGGCGATGCGGCTCAGGCTGTCGCCATGCTTGATGATGTAGCGTTTCTTTTCAAGGGCCGGCGCCGCCGTGTTCATCAGCGTGCCGTTCACTTTGTTCAACAAATCCGTCGCGCGGAACCATGGCTTGCTGTATTCGGCGACCCCCTGCTGTGTCAAAGCGCGATAGACCAGTTCGCGGGCCGCGACCAGCATGCCGTTCTTGTACTGCGCTTCCGCTTGCGTCATCAGCTGTACGAACTCCGCCGGTTCGTCAGCGGACGCAGCCGCGGCCGCTGGCGGCTCCGCGGCTTTTGGCGGTTCGGGCTTCACTTCAGGAACAGGGGGGACGACCACCGGCGGCTTCGGTTCCGTGACTTCCTTCGGCTGCGGCATCGCAGGCTTCTGTTCCGCGGGCTTCACGTCCGGCTTGTTGGCGTTTGCCGGATCGATGACTGGCTTCTCGCCGGCCATCGTTGGCGGTTCCAAAGGCTTGCTTTCAGGCTTCTTAGCAGTCTTCGCCGGATCTGCTTTCGCCAATTCGGGCGGCTTCTTCGCGTCGTTCTTCTTTGCGGGCTTCGTCTCTTTCTTCACCGTGGTGTTGCTACCGACGCCTACTGGTGGTTTTGGCGGCTTCCACGAACGCCACCCGATGTAGCACAAACCAATCAACACCAGCGTCAGTAAAATAATCAATGGTACTTTGTACATTCTGTTCATGTCTTCTGCCTCGTTTTTTCCCTCACTTGCTTATCGAACTACTCCCATGGGGATTATCCCCTAATATCAATATATTCCATGAACGGTTCTTTGCAATCCAACAGCGCAATTCAGCAAAGCACGTCCAATTTGTATTCAATCGAATCCACCAGCGCCTTCCAGCTGGCTTCCACGATGTCGGACGAAACGCCGATGGTCGTCCACACATGCGCGCCGTCGCTGGATTCAATCAAGACGCGGACACGCGCCGCCGTCGCGGCCTCCGTATCGATGACACGCACTTTGAAGTCCGTCAATTGCGCGGCAGAAAGGGCTGGATAGAAGACATTTAACGCCTTCCGCAAGGCTTGGTCCAACGCATGGACAGGACCATTCCCCAACGCCGCCGTCACTTCCGTCTGATTTTCGACTTTGATTTCAATCATCGCGGAGCATTGCGCCCTGCCGTCCGGCGACGGAAATTCGCCTGTCGTCTTGTAGAGAACCAGTTCGAAATGCGGCTGATGAAGCCCCAATTCGCGGCGAATCAACAGTTCGAGACTCGCGTCCGCCGCCTCAAACTGATATCCTTCATGCTCCAATTCCTTCAGACGCTCCACGATTTTCGCAACCTCAGGCGAATCCTTCGTGTATTGCGGCCCGTACGGGCGGAGCTTCTCCAAAATCGTCGTCCGGCCAGACATTTCCGACAACAGAAAACGACGGCGGTTTCCCGTAACCGACGGCGGCACATGCTCATACGAATCCGGCTGTTTGCTCACGCCGTCGATATGCATGCCGCCTTTATGCGCGAACGCGCTCCGCCCGATGTACGGCTTCCCGCTGGGAATCGTCATGTTCAGGATCTCCGCCAGACGCAGCGACACATCCATCAATCTGTCCAAACGTTCCACGCCGCAGACGCAGTTTTTCTTCAGAATCAGATTCGGAATCAAAATGCTCAAATCCGCGTTGCCGCAACGTTCGCCGCAACCCAGAAACGTCCCTTGGACAAGACGCACGCCCGCATCAACCGCCAGCATGGAATCCGCCACGGCGCAACCGATGTCGTTATGGCAGTGGACACCGAAAATCATCTTTGGATATTGATTCACAATGGTTTCCGAAATCTGGCGGACTTCCATCGGGGCGCTGCCGCCGCGCGTGTCGCAAAGCGTGATGGAATCCGCACCGGCCGACATCGCCGCTTCCAACGCTTTCAACGCATAGGCGGAATCCTCCGTGAAACCGTCGAAAAAATGCTCCGCGTCAAACAGCACTTCGCGGCCATGGCTTTTGAAAAAGGCCACTGTCTCGCGAATCATCGCAAGATTCTCATCCGCTGTAACCCGCAGAACACCTTCGACTTGCGACAAACTTGCCTTGCCAAAAACAACGACACACGGCGTCTCCGCCGCCAGCATCGCCTGCAGATTTTCATCCGCATCGACGGCTATGCCGCCACGCCGCGTCGCGCCAAACGCGCACAGCCGCGCATGCTTCCAACGCATGTTGCGGACATGCTGGAAGAATTCCATATCTTTCGGATTCGAGCCCGGATTGCCGCCTTCGATGTAGTCGATGCCGAACTCGTCCAACGTCTGGGCGATGTTCACTTTGTCCTGCAGCGAAAACGAGATGCCTTCCCCCTGCGCACCATCGCGAAGGGTTGAATCCAATAATTTTATGTGGCGTTTTGCTTGCATGTTTCTGGATATTCTGGATATTCTGGAGTTTCTGGAGTTTCTGGTTTATTTGGATTTTCTGGATTTTCCTAAGTTTGTATTTCTTTCCAGAACATCCAGAACTTCCAGTCAATCCAGAACACACCGTATCTTCAGCTAGGCTTTTAGCTCTTGCATTTGCTTTAAGCTTTAAGCTTTAAGCTTTAAGCTCCTTTAAATATGGTATGGAATCCAATGCTCCGGGCCGTGTCACCGCGATGGCGGATGCGCGGCTCGCCATGTCCAACGCCGCCTCAAGACTCGCGCCGCGCGTCAGCTCTGCGAGAAAATATCCCGTGAACGTGTCGCCAGCGGCCGTCGTATCGACGGCCTTCACAGGATACGCCTTCTGGCGGATCACGCCAGTCGAAGCCGTCCACAACAGCGATCCGGCCTCGCCGAGCGTCACGCAGATCATCGCCTTCGGATATGCCGCCGAAAGTGTCGCAATCAGTTCTTCCGGAGCCGTTTCCACAGGTTTGCGGGCCAGTCCCGCCGCTTCGTGTTCGTTCAAAATGAACAAATCGACGCAGTCCAGCGGATAGTTGAAAACGCCTTCGTCAAACGGCGCGGGATTGAAGCAGACCTTCATGCCAGCCGCCTTGCCGGCCGCCATGACATCCGGCGTCACATTGATTTCATTCTGCAAAACCAACCAGTCGCCGCGTTCCGCATCTTTCAGAACATCAGCGACTTGCGATGCAGTGATCGACTGGTTTGCGCCGCCGAACAGGACGATGCTGTTCTGGCCGGACGTCGCATTGACTTGAATGATGGCATGGCCGCCATGGATCTCTTTGGAAATCAACACATGCCGCACATCGACGCCTTCCCGTTCGAGCCGTTCGCGCATCCATGCCGTGTCTTCTCCGAGCAGCCCCGCATGCCATACGTCCGCTCCAGCCCGTTTCAACGCAACGGACTGATTCGAGCCTTTTCCGCCTGGATTCACCTGCATCTCACTGCTGGCCAACGTCTCGCCCGGCTTCACGATATGATCCAGCCGATACACGTAATCCACATTCAATGAACCGAAATTGATGATTTTCATAGCCTTTGTCCCTTTATCCCTTCTATCCCTTCTTCTTTTATCTCTTTTATCCCTTGAATCCCTTCATTCACAGTCGTTTTTAAAACAGCGTCAGCTGGTTCGGATTGTCCTTCGGCTTTTTCTTCTTCGGCAACGACAGCTTCGGCATGCCTTCCACGTCCAACTCGTTGCTTTCCAGATTCGTCAGCACTTCCGTCGCACGACGGATGATCGCCTTCGGCAGGCCTGCCAACCGCGCCACATGGATGCCGTAGCTCTTGTCCGCGCAACCGGGCACGATCTTCCGCATGAACGTGATCTTCTCGCCCTGCTCTTTCACCAAGACATTGAAGTTCTTCACGCGGACTTTCGTTTTCACAAGATCCGTCAATTCATGGTAATGCGTCGCAAACAACGTACGGGCCTGAACCGACGGCGTGTCGTGCAGATATTCCGCGACGGACCACGCCAGCGACAAGCCATCGAACGTGCTCGTTCCGCGGCCGATTTCATCCAGAATGATGAGGCTCGATGGCGTCGCATTGTTCAGAATGTTCGCTGTTTCAACCATTTCCACCATGAACGTGGACTGACCGCGGCTGATGTCATCCGCCGCGCCGACACGTGTGAAGATACGATCCGTCAAGCCGACGACCGCCCTGCTCGCAGGGATGAAACTGCCCATCTGGGCCAGAATCGTCAACAGCGCCACCTGCCGGATATACGTCGATTTACCGGCCATGTTCGGACCTGTGATCAACGCCAGCTGCGTCGTCCGCGTGTCCAATTCCACATCGTTCGGAACAAACGGCTCATCCACAAGTCGCGCATCCAGAACAGGATGGCGGCCATCGTAGATTTTCAGGATAGGCTCTTCCGAAATTTCCGGGCGGACATACTGCCGACGGCAGGCCACGTCCGCCAGCGACGCGAGGCAGTCAATCGCCGCCAACGCCCGCGCACTGGCCTGAATCGATGCCGTCTGGGCGCAGATTTTCTCCCTAAGCTGTTGGAACAATTCATATTCCAACGCCTGGCTCTTTTCATCCGCGCCCAACACTTTGTCTTCGATTTCCTTCAGTTCAGGCGTGATGAACCGTTCGCCGTTCACAATCGTCTGCTTCCGCATGTACTCTTGCGGAACCATCTCCAAATACGATTTCGAAACTTCGATGAAATAACCGAACACCTTGTTGAAACGCACTTTAAGACTCTTGATGCCTGTGCGTTCGATCTCCTTCGCCTGATAGCCCGCGATCCAGTCCTTCCCTTCCGTGGAGGCGTGGCGGTATTCGTCCAACTGCGCGTCGTAGCCGTCGCGGAAGATGCCGCCTTCCTTGATGGCGATCGGCGGTTCATCAACGATGGCCTTACCGATAAGTTCCGTCAATTCAGGAAGTTCGATGATACTGTCGCGTAATTTGTGAAGCAATTCGGATTTGGAATGGGACAGGACGCTGCGCAGCCCTGGAAACTCGTCCAAACCACGTTGCAAGACCAGCATGTCGCGGCCATTCGCGTTGCCGACGTTCAGCCGCGTCACGACGCGTTCCAAATCGCGGATAGCCTGCAGCAATTCGCGCAGTTCCGCCAACAGCATCGGCGAAGCGACGAGATCCTCCACCGCGTCCAACCGTTCGTCAATGGCCGCCTTTGAACGGAGCGGCCGCAGAATCCATTCGCGCAGAAGGCGCGTTCCCATCGGCGTAACGGTCTCATCCAGAACGGACATCAGCGTGTTACCCTTTCCGTCCGCGAAGATCGGTTCCACCAATTCCAGATTCCGCTGGCTGATGCGATCGACGATCATGCAGTCGTCCGTCTGATAACACGACAATGTCGTGATATGCGATGCGTCCCGCCGCAGATTGTTCTGCGAATAATGGAGCACGGCACCTGCGGCGCAGACCGCCGCGTCCATGCCGCGGCAGCCGAAACCGTCCAGCGACGCCACGCCGAAGTGTCTGCACAGCAAATCCTTCGAGACTTGCAGATCAAACACCCAGTCTTCCAGCGTCGTCCATGAAATATGTCGCGGGATGTCTGGAAAGCCTTTGTCCTGCCATTCGGTCAGCAGCGCATTCGTCGTCAGGCATTCCGCCGGGCGGATACGGTTCATTTCCGTTTCAAACGCTTGGATTCCATGCGTTTCCGTCACGCGAAAATCGCCTGTGCTCAAATCGAGCAAGGCCAGACCGAAACGGTCTTTCACAGGATAGACGGCAACGAGAAAGTTGCTTTGATTCGAATGGAGCAGATCATCCTCCAAAACCGTGCCCGGCGTGATGACTTGGATGATGTCCCGTTTCACAAGCCCTTTGGCTAGTTTCGGATCCTCCATCTGCTCCGCGACGGCGACCTTGTAGCCGCCTTCCAAAATCCGTCCAACATACGTCTTTACAGCATGATACGGCACACCGCACATCGGCACACCGGCCCGCGCCGTCAACACGACATCCATCAATGGCGCCGCCGTCTTCGCGTCTTCGAAGAACAATTCATAAAAATCCCCCATGCGAAACAGCAGAATCGTATCCGCAGGCAATTCGCTTTTGGCCTGCATGTACTGCCGCATCGCGGGGGTTAATTCACTTGTCGTACCACTCATTTTCCACCTTGGAAGCTTAAAGCCAAAAGCTTAAAGCTTAAAGCAAAATACCAATCACTCACCAAGCTTAAAGCCAAAAGCTTAAAGCTTAAAGCAAAAAGCCAAAAACAATTAACAATAACCAATCATTTATCACCAATTATAAAAAACACTCATCTCATTCCTGCATTTGCTTTCAGCTTTTAGCTTTAAGCTTTCAGCTTTCAGCTTACCGTCATCTGCTTGAATGCAGGAACTTTTTCCTGCAATTCATCGTAGTTTCCAGTCGCCTCCACGCGGCCTTTGTTTAGATAAACAAGGTTGTCGCAACCTTTTACCGTGCTCAGACGATGCGCGATGATGACCAGCGTGTGGCTGCCGCGCAGCCGTTCGATGGCCGAAACCACCGCCCGCTCCGTCGTCGTGTCCAACGCCGACGTCGCTTCATCGAACACAAGCAGTTGCGGATTGCGGTACAACGCGCGGGCAATCGCCACGCGCTGACGCTGTCCGCCGGACAGACGGACGCCGCGCTCTCCCAAAACCGTTCGTTCGCCTTCTGGAAGCGTCGCCAGAAACTCGTCCAGTTGCGATGCTTCGACCGCCTGTTGCAACGCTTTTTCATCGATGTCCGCATCGTTTTCGCCCAACGCGATGTTCGCTCGGATCGTGTCGTCCAAAAGATAGATATCCTGCGCCACATAGCCGATGTGGCGCTGCCATGCGGACATGCAATCCGCCACGTCGCGGCCATCTACCAAAATGCGCCCTTCCCCTGGCGGCAGCAGCCCAAGAAGCACGTTGACAAGCGTCGTCTTGCCCGAACCGGACGGACCGACAACGCCCAACGACATGCCTTTCTTCACCGTCAGGCTCACGTCATGCAATGTCTCTTCCGCCGTGTCTTCGTAGCGGAACGACAAGCCATCAATACGGATTTCCTTTTCAAACGGGATGTCCGCCACGGTTTCGTCATATTGCTTCGGCATGTTTTCCAACAGCCGCAGATCTTCGCAAATCGTCGAAAGGATGCCCTGCGCACTGCGCATCGAACTGACATTGAACATGAAATCCGTCAGACTCCCCTTCAGACGGGCCAAGCAACCCGCGATCAACGCCATCGTCGGCGCGATGCTCTTCGTGTCGCCGTCATGCATCATGAGCATGATGCCCATCGCCCCCAGCAGAACGGAAACGGTGATCAGCTCCATGAACGGCCACATGCTTTTGCGCACGACGGACAGTTTCCGCAACCGGTCGTTGAACTGCTCCAAAATTCCGTGGAGACGTCCGCAGAAAAACGCCGTCTTGCCCAGAATCCGCGCCTCCTTGTATGCGCCAATGCCTTCGCTGATGTTTCTGACGGCATCCTGCCGAAGCACATGCGCTTCCCATCCCCAACGTCCCAAACTACGATTCGCCAAGAACATATAACCGCCGCCGAACAAACTCAAGCCCAGAAAAGAGCACAGACTGACCAGCGGATTGTACCACAGCATCAACGCGACCACCGACAGGATGATGACGCCGCCCCGCATCATGTCCATCAACGCGATCACAATCGACTGGATGACGCGCTCCACTTCCTCTTCCACGTTCGTGATGACGACGCTTGAATTGCGATGCAGATGGAACGAATACGGCGCGGACATGTACGCCTTGAACAGACGCGACGAGATCGCGATCTGCCGGTTGCGGACGATTCGCTCCTGAATATAGTAGTTGATCGTCAGATAAACCGTTCTTACCAAAAACAATCCGCCCAACGCCAGACCGCAGGACATCGGGCTGACGCGACGGAAATCCCATCCGAAAAATTCCATCGCATCCGCAAGACGCCCCACGCCCGTCAATTCGCCGTCGCCGGAAAGCAAGGCGACAAACAGCGGAATCGCCCCAAGGCTCGCCAATTCCAGCAGCGTTCCGAACAGCATCAGAACGACAATCAACGCGAAGCGAGCCATGTCGCTTCCGCTGAACAATAATCGAATGTCGTCCCACAATCGGCTCATCTAAATCCTTTTCTTTACATTTTAATAATAATAGGCAAAATCTTTATTTTACTGCCTAAATCCAATTATGGCAATAAATCCCACCAAAGAAAAAATTGCACACCACTTTTTCTTGCCCATAGGCCATAAGCCTTAAGCCATAAGCCTTCCCCAAACTGTCCCTTTCGTCCCTTTCGTCCCTTTTCGTCCCATTCTCCACTAACCACTAACCACTAACCACTAACCACTGATTCCTGCTTCGTAAATCGAAGCAGGAATCGTCGCCACGCCAATCCACGACACCGGCTGTCCGGGCGGCGCATCCGGGCTGACGTCGCCATGGTGGTTGCAGCTATTTCCCGTGTAGAATAGATAATACAAATCGTTTACTTTCACCAAGTCATGCGGCGCGTAGATGCCTTCCACGCCTTTCGTCCGCGGGAAGCCCGGCCGCCGCTGACGCTCCCAATGGATGCCGTCTTTTGAATAACAGAATTCCAGATCGCCCGTGCCCGGATCGGAACGGTAATGCCCCAAAACGCCAATGCGGCCATTCGGCGTGTAATTGACCGCAAGATAATAGAACTGAAGATCATACGGATCCTTTTCATCACGGATCAACACGCGTTCGGGAGGCGTCCAATGGATGCCGTCCGCACTCGTCCGATGCTGGATGAACCGCACGCATGGATCCTTCTGATGCGGCTCCGGCCCGGGCGGACACATGATGACTTCCGCCGAATACAGCTCGAACGTGCCGTCCGACAGGAGATAGACGTTCGTCGCGTCGTTCAGCAGCATGTCCGCCGTCACATACGGTTCGTCTTCAGGACGCGGCAGTTCGGCTTGCCGCACATACAGCCATAACTTCTTTTGTTTCAGCATCTCAAGCGGCACGGCGCGGTCGCCCGGATGGCACAGCACAGGCCGCCGCCAATCCGCCACGAAGAAATTGACGCCGTCGTCGCTGTCCGCCACCAGATAACGGTTGACGTCCGACGCATGCGCCCAGAAATAAATCCGCTGCCGCCCGTCCGGCAGATCCAGATGGACAGGCTGCGTCAGCATCCATTCCGACGGCACACCGATGATGTTCAGACCGCTGTCCGAAGGCTTGTCAACAATCCGCATCATCGTCTCGCCAATCGTTTCGAAATCCTCCGTGAAGTCGCGGTAGCCGAACGTGTAACGCTTCGCGCCGTCGTTCCGCCGCGAATACCACAGCCGCCATCCGCCGCCGTCCAGATGGATGGCGCGACACGTAAACGCCTGCACATGCGTCTCATCGTCGCCCCAAATCAAAACCTTCCCCATCGTCCACTGCCGCGACAGCTCATCGGCGTCCGGCCGTTTCGTATTGATATGATCGTCCGTCATGTTGTTTCCTATACAATAGATAGAATAAATGGCCACCTGCCGTCCATCCGCATGGATGGACATGAAAATCCCCCATAATAAAGATAATCCGCCTTCTTGAAAATGGCAACTGACAGCCAATCCCATGTGTTTTTCTTGGAAAAAACATCGAAATTAATCAATATAAATTGAAATTCATCAATATTTAACTATATTTATAGTTTTGATTCGGCAAAAATCGGTTCATTTTAGGCAAGAAAGATTGTTCATTCCTTTTTAAACCATAAATACAAAAACAGGAGCAACGTCATGAAAAAATTCGCCTTGTTCACCCTGATCGAGTTGCTGGTGGTCATCGCCATCATCGCGATCCTCGCCGCCATGCTGCTGCCGGCTCTCGCCAAAGCCCGTGAAAAGGCCCAGGCCATCAGCTGCACGTCCAACATGAAACAGATCAACCTCGGCCTCAACATGTACGCAGCCGACTATGAGCTGACCATGCCGCGCGCCATCGGTAACCTCCGTCAAGGCCTCCACTGGGGCAACTGGCTCCAGATGGTCTGCCCGTATGTCGGCGACAAGAAAACGTTCAAGTGCCCGAAGAACTCCATCGAGAAGACAGCCGGCTGGGAAGCGGGCGAATTCGCCCCCTACACGGGCATCCCGCAGTCCTACATCGCCCACGGCGCCATCACGGTCGCCAACTTCACGGGCAACGACAACTCCCGTTTCCCGATCCCGCACTGGAGCACAGGCCATGTTACCAAGCAGTCCGATTTCAAGGCCGCTTCCTCCCTCATCGCTTTCGGCGAATGCAACCGTCGTAACGACCCGTACTTCTGGAGCTCCTGCGGCGGTACGGAAGGTTCCAACGAGCACTTCTCCATGATCAACCACAACAACTTGACCAACTTCGCGTTCTGCGACGGCCATGTCCAGGCCATGAAGCCGCACAACACCTACGGCAATGGCGGCAATATGTGGGACTCCAAGGCCGGCAACGCCGTCCCGCAGACACTCATCGAAATGATGAACGAAGCCACCACCAAGATGCTCGCCAACTAATAGCATGATGATGCGCACAGCATGATGATGCGCAAGCTTTGTCTTGCGCACTAGAAAACCGTCTCCACACCATTCGTGGAGGCGGTTTTTTGTCATTCTTCTGAAGAAAAAACTAAAAATCTCCTCAAAAATCGATAAAAATTAATATTTTTTTCATTTTTTCGATTGTAATTTTGATTTTCATCAATATTTTATTTTTTCATGAAAATTAATCTGAATTGAAGTTTGTCAATTGTTTAACCTAAACAAACAGTGCAATCAACAAAGGAGATTGAAAGAATGAAGAAACTCGCCATGTTCACCCTGATCGAGCTGCTGGTGGTCATCGCCATCATCGCCATCTTGGCCGCCATGCTGCTGCCGGCCCTCGCCAAGGCCCGCGCCAAAGCCCAGGCCATCAGCTGCACCTCCAACGCCAAGCAGATGGGTCTCGCCCTCGTCATGTATGCCGGCGACAACAACCAAAGCATGTGCTTCGCCATCGGCAACACCTATGACGCCACCGGCTGGAACGGCAACTGGCTCCAGTGGATCTATCCGTATGTCGGCGACAAGAAAGCCTATCTCTGCCCCTCCAACTCCAACGTCAAAGCCGCCGCATACCAGAGAAGCGACCTGTCCGGCATCCCCGGCGACCTCTACGCCACCTACACCGCCCACGGCGCGTCCGACATCACCCAGTTCACCAACAACAGCAACTCCCGCTTCCCGATCCCGCACTGGGGCACGGGCCACAGGACCAAGATCTCTGATTTCAAGGCCGCTTCCTCCCTCATCTGGTTCGGCGAAACCAACCGCCGTCAGGATCCTTACTTCTGGAGCTCCACCGGTGGCGCCGACGGCTACAACGAACACTTCTCCATGATCAACCACAACAACCTGACCAACTTCGGTTTCGCGGACGGCCACATCCAGGCCATGAAGCCGCACAACACCTACGGCGCCATCAACATGTGGGACTCCAAGGCCGGCAACGCGGTCACGGAAGGCATCAAGTCCATGATGGCCGAAGCCACCACGAAGATGCTCGCCAACTAAACATTCCGCTTATCTGACCATTGTTTGTAATAATGGGACTGTTGCAAAACCTCAAAAGGTGGGCGACAGTCCCTTTTTTTCGTTACCCCCAAATAAAGCAGTTAACATGCAAGGACAATCGTATAATACCGTTTATAAATGACACGCAACTAACGTTCAAATCACCCGACGGGAGAAGACTCCTTGTCCGTCAGTCATGTCCAGAACTCCTTCAACCTGCCTCGAAGATACTGATGTGAAAAGGAGGCCGTTGCAAAACTTCTGTCAATTTGCCCCGCAGGGGCCAGATGTGACACCTCTTCTAGGCTGACAAGGAAATACGAAAGGGGCTGTTGCTTCCTCATATTGACATTTTGCAGCAGCCTCCCCCTTTTTTT
>JAFZAB010000235.1 GCA_017548425.1 Victivallales bacterium | reverse complement strand
GGGGGTATTTTGTCAAGCTAATATATATTTTTTAACAAAGCATTTATTAAAATTAATCATTTCTTAATATTGTGGTTTTGTCAAGCAAAAGGTGCATGAAGTTTTTCATGACAGACAAAGTGTTGCGAAGATGTCAATTCCCGTATAGTCGATTTGAACATCCAATAAATGAGTAGTATGTTTTTGGCATTGTCCAAAACGTTATTCAAAAGGAAAAATTACCATGATCAACATCAAACCGCCGTATTTGGGATGCGCGTACTATCCGGAAGACTGGCCTGTCGAGGATATTGAAAAAGACGCCGCGAAGATGAAGGCGACTGGCATCCAAGTCGCTCGCATCGCGGAATTTGCATGGAGTTGCATGGAACGGACGGAAGGCGTCTTCTCGTTCGACTGGCTGCATCATGTCGTCGATACGCTTGCAAAATATGGAATTGGGACGGTTCTCGGCACGCCGACGGCGACGCCGCCCATCTGGCTCAGCCGCAAATATCCCGACGTGCTGAAGGAGAATGAAAATGGCCGTCGCGAACAGCATGGCGGCCGTCGTCATTGCTGCTCGAATAACGAACACTATCGTGAATACAGCGCACGGATCGTCGAGAAGATGGCGCAGGAGTTCGCGGACGACGAGAACGTCATCGGCTGGCAAATCGACAACGAAATCTATGCACATAAAAAAGGTTGCTTCTGTCCTGTTTGCGCGGAGAAATTCAGGCGGCATCTGAAAGAAAAATTCAAGACCGTCGATGCCTTGAACAAGGCGTGGAATCTGACAATTTTCAGCCAGGAGTACAATTTCTTCGATGAAATTCCGACGCCGCGTGACGCGTGGGTAAATCCGCACCACCACATGGAATGGCGCACGTTCCAACAGGAGTCCATCGTCGAATTCGTGACGATGCAGGCGGAAATCCTCAAGAAATATGTGAACGTTCCTGTTGGCACGGATATCATGCCTGCGAATGGCATGAACTACCTGCATTTGCACAAGAAGCTTGATGTCGTGCAGTTCAACCATTACGACGAGCCTCACAGTCTGACCCATTGCTGTCTGTGGTTCGATTTCCTGCGGAACATAAAGGACCGTCCCTTCTGGAACACGGAGACATCCACCTGTTGGAACGGTGGATTGAGCATTGCTCAGACCGTCAAACCGGAAGGCTTCTGCTACGTGAACTCTTGGCTGCCGATCGCCTTGGGCGGCGAAGCGAACATGTATTGGCTGTGGCGCACGCATTGGGGCGGCCATGAACTCATGCATGGCGCCGTATTGGACGCCTGCGGGCGGCCGATGCATATCCATGACGAAGTGAGGAAAATCGCAAGAGACTATGCGAGAGCGGGTTACTTTCTGAATCGAACAAAGGTGACGCCGCCGATCGCCATCCATTATCCGTCGTCGCATTCATCGAACTTCTTTGACACGCAAGGAGTTGTCGACGGACTCCGTTATCAGGAGACAACAATAAAAAACTATTATGAGCCAATTGTGCAGCGTGGCTTGCGGCCGGATGCGTTGGAGGTCGCTCAGGATTTCAGTAAATACAAGGTTCTTTTCACGCCGTTTGTGTTGTCGCTTGAGAATGAAGGACTTGGCGACAGAATTCGGAAGTGGGTGGAAAACGGCGGCATATGGGTCGTCGGACCATTGACGGACGTCCGCAACATCGACGGCGCGCGTTACAAGGATCGTCCGTTTGGGATGCTGGAGGAATTCCTCGGCGTCCGCTGGGCGTATGCCGTTCCGGATTTGAACAACAACATCAAATGCCAGTGGGTTTCCGGCCTGCCGTTCACAAGCCGCTTGTGGTACGAACTTTACGAAAAGGATGCCGACGCATTGGCGACAGTTTCGGAAGCGCCTCACACTGCGCTGGTCGGAAAGGCGGTCGCCATCAAGAAGAAAGTCGGAAAAGGCACGGTCTTCCTGCTGGGGACGATTCCGTCCGCGGACGTCATGCGCGGCAACATCCTGCCGTTGGCGTTGGACGCCGCCGGTCTTTCGACCGGCCATATTGGCGACAGCCGCAACCTGATGGTGGCGCGTCGTGAAGGCCATGGCATGACGGGCGTTGTGGTTGTGGAATATCAAGGCAAGCCTGGCCGTTACACGCTTGACAAGCCCGCTGTCGAACTGATCACTGCTCGCAAGCTCGAAGGAACAATCGACATCAAACCATATCAAGTTCTTGTGTTGCAGGAATAATGCTGAATGCTGAATGCGAAAACAGCCTAGCCTCATAAAGGGGCTAGGCCGCTTTTTTCTAGAATCTCAAAAAATAATACCATAAGCCATGAGGCATAAGCCATTAGCCATAAGCCATTAGCCATAAGCCATTAGCCATTAGCCATAAGCCATTAGCCATTAGCCATTAGCCATTGGCCATAAGCCATAAGCATCAACAAGCGTCGCTTGTTGATTAATGCTGGTTGCAGTTTGGGCAGCCGCCTTCACGATGCGGCCACGTCAGATGAAGACCTTTGGAGAAAAGTCCTGTCTCATAGTCGAGCGTGGCAGTTTCGAAGACGGATTCGTATTCGGGGGGGATGAAAAATGTGATGACATCCGTCTTGTATTCGAGAAAACCGTCGGGCTTTTGAAAGACTGGTTTCAGCAACGGGACGGAATTTCGACAGGAGCCGACCGAGCCATCGAAACGGATGCCGACAGGGCTTCCGCCCATCCGCTCCAATAATTTTTTCAAATGGTTTATGGCTGAATCGGTGATTTTCATTTTTATGATTAAAAAAATGTTGGCTTAACGGTTTTTATGTGTTATGTTAGGGATAATAAGATTTTTAGAATCTCATTATCAAGGAGAGGCGTATGGAAAACGGCATGCTTCAAATCGGAGACATGCTTTCCATTCCGGAAAGTGAAATCGAATATGAATTCTGCCGAAGTTCGGGGCCTGGTGGCCAGAATGTGAACAAGACAGACAGCGCGGTCCATCTGCGTTTTGACGTCATCCATTCACCATCATTGCCGGAAGACGTTCGCATTCGGCTGCTTGGCCTGTGCGGCAATCAGGTGAACGAAGACGGCATATTGGATTTATTTTCGCAGAAGTACCGTCGTCAACTGCGGAACAAATACGATGTGCGCGAAAAGCTGATCATGCTGTTGATGCGCGCCGCCACGCCGCTGCGTCCACGTGTGAAGACGAAGCCGACGAAGGCCAGCAACGAGCGTCGTCTGCAAGAGAAGGCGCGCCATTCCGAACGGAAGGCGAATCGCAGATATCAAGGCGATTATTGAGCGTCGTTTTTCTCCGGAACCTTCAGTTGCGGCGTGATGGCGTATGTCCATTTTTCGATTTGGTCGCCGCAGAGTTTGCAGTTCAGCTGATGCATGTCGGGGAAGAAGAAGGGCATGCCTTTCTCATCCGTGAATCTGGCGAAGAAGCCATAGTTGAGGATGTCGTCTTCGATGATGAATTTGAGCGTGGTGTCGCCTTCCGGTATGTCCAGAACGACGGAGTCTTGATCGCGTCTGGCGATATGCTGAGAACGCGGGCCATAGACACGTTCGCCGTTTAGTTCGACGATTAGCTTATGGTCGTAGCCTAAATGGAGCGTGAGCTTGCGAGCGGAGTAGTTGTGGAACTTCGTCATCGCTTCGACGGTGCAGTGGTCGATGCCATCAAATGCATAGTCGATATCGACGAAGCCATTGGGATCCGCTTCGACGGCGATTGGTCCCTTGCCTTTGTCCGACGGGATGCCTTGTACGAACGTCGCGTCCCAATGGCGCAGGAATGAGATGTCGAAAGACGTCTGCCAGAGGATCTTGTTGAGTTCAATCAATTGCGCTTTGCGCGGTTCGTAATGATTGTATTCCAGATCCGTCTCATAGTCTTGTTTCAGAGCTTGAAGGACCTGTGACTGGATCCGTCTGCACGGATAGAGGGCAGTGGATTCGAATACGGGCTTGAAGCGTTCGAAATCCGTTCCTTGTGAGAGATGCAGCATGATGTTGTTGATGAATTCCGCCGTTTTTTCCTTCCGTTCGGCATCGGTCATCGACATTTGCTGCTTTCGGATTTGCTTCGCGTACACAGACTGCGGCGAGAAGATGGACGACAGTCTCACGATACCGAATACATCTGGCCGCACGTATTTGAGTTTTCTCATGTAGCAGATGGCGAGTTCGTTGTGCGTGGCTCGCAGAATCTCTGCGAAGGTCGGATAGCCGTCGGGATCGACATGGCTGAACGGTTCGGGCCATGCCGGCAGGTGGAGCACTTGTCCACGATCTTTTGGCGACTGCAGCGCGTTCTCACCGTGTAATTCAAGAACATC
>JAFZAB010000234.1 GCA_017548425.1 Victivallales bacterium | reverse complement strand
TCCGTTGTGGTTGAGCAATTGTTTCCGTTCGAAATCGGGGGGGGGATGTTGGGGGAGGGGGATGGTCATGGTAGTTAATGCTTAATGTTTAATGCTTAATGCTTAATTGTTAATTGTTTACTGAATGACTTTAATAGTGCTCGGGCCGTCTGTCGTGTTTACGATGAAGGAGAAGCCGTACGAGCCGTCGGCGTTCAGATAGGATTGGATGCCGTCGTAGTCGTGGTAACTGAGTTTGAGTGGCACGAACAAGCCGGTCTCGTTCTTAACGAGTACTTTCGGGCGTGTAAATGATTTGAAGCCGTCAACGCGGACAGCCGCATTGTTGAGACCGCCGTCGATCGTGAATTCGGCCTGTTGATCAACGGCTTGGACATGCGGAAGATACGTGTCATAAAGCAGTTTACCGACGATGACATTGACTTTGTAAGGCTCCAAGACGGAATCCGAGCGGACTTGGTGGACGCTGTGGTCCGTTTTGACATCGTGGTCACCAAATGGGACGAGAATGAGTTCATAGGCGATCTTGTCGCCTGGCTTGAACGTCACATCACCAATGTTGAGTGTCAGCCGTGCATCGACGACGGGCGTGTTCGTGAAGTTTAACATGGCTTGGACAGGCGTTTCCTTGCCGTCGAGGCGGAGCGAGCAAGTCTTGACAATGAGACCGAAATTGCAGACGCCTTTATTATATAGAGATGTATAAACCGTGAAATAGGGGGCTTCCGAACCAAGCGGGATGACGGCGGTGACGGGATCCTTCTCCGGCAGATTGATGACGGTTAGCTTGTTCTCTTTGCTCAGATAGCCAACGTGAGCGAATTTCGTCCATGACGTGCTGAAGGAGAAGAGGTTGAAGTTCTTGATGAAATCTTTGATGGAGACTTCCTTCTTGAAGTCGATGACAAATGAATAGTATGTACGGTTTTCATCCGTCTGCGGGAATTCTACGTGGCGTACCCACAGCGTGGCTGCGTCATCGTCGGATTCATAAGAGAAATCGACATCTGCATAAACTGGTCCGGCGGATTGAACTCTCTGGACTTTCGGCTCGAACATGATTTTCTTTTCACCTTGATAATAATAGGGGAAGTAGAGCGGGCCGACGGAATAGTGCTGCGGCTGGGTCGGCCACAGTTTGGCGGACATGGCGCGGAAGTCGGGCAGCGTCCAGCCGGATTTGTTTCCGACATAGTATGGAGCGATGCAGTTCGTCTCCGTGACGCCGCAGGAGAGGTGGTAGTAGGGCACGAAGAACTTGATGGCGGAGAGCTGCTTCAACGGCGCGACACCCCAGTTCTGGAAAAGATTCAAAACGGTGAAAGTGCGCTCCGTATTGGCGTTGAGCAACAACGGCAGAAGCGTTTCGCCGTATCCGCTGTCTTCTGGATAGAAGTACGGCTCTTCGCCATCGCCATGGAAATTCTTCGAAACTTCAATGGGCATTGGAAGCAGTTTATCCTGTTCGTCCAGCATGGCGGCGCATTCCAAACCGCCCGCCTTGCCGCGGATGCAGAAATAGATGCGACGATCATGGTTATCCGCCTTGATGGTTACTGGCAGCTTGTAGTGCTTTTGCGGAATTTTGTAGTAGGCTGCGTTGAAATGGGTGCCGGCGAGATCGAAGTCGTAGGTTCCTTCTAATTTGTTGTAGCCGAAGAACTTGCCGCCGTCTTCGGCGTTGAGGATCTTGATGGCGTTGTCATCCAACGGATTGCGTTCGCAATAGGCCGCTTCCGCGAGTTTTGCGAAGTCGTGGGAGGCGTCATGGTAGAGACGATGCGCAAGAACGAACCGCGTATCCGGTTTCTGCACGCCTGACAACGGACGTTTCTGTGTCAGAACATATTCTGTTTCCGTTTCAGAGAAAACGACACTGCCTGCTTCTTCGCATGTCGGGAAGATGAGGCCGAACACGCCGCCTTGTTTGTTGTCGAAACCGACGTATTCGACGCTTCTTGCATCAATGCCGCTGAAGGCTTCATGCACACCGTTCTTGTCCTTTACGGTGATTTTCGCAATGTCGCTTTTCGCGAGTTTCAGTTGGCATCCGTATTCTTTCAACGCCACATCGTTGTTGCCCGTGACGAAACGTAGCATCTGGTGCATTTTGTCTGGATACGCATGGAGGATGCGATCCAATTTGACCTGCATTTTCTGCCGCTTTTCCGCGACGAGCTTGATGGATTTGATTTCGATGATTTCATCGACCTGCCCCAAATCGAAGCGGATGCCGTGGATGTTGCCGTTGAAGCCTTTGATTTCATCAATGTAGATTTTGTAGGTGTGGAATTCGCCGGGCTTGATTCCTTGCGGAATGATCTGTTGCGGATTGAAACCTTTTTGGTCGCCTACAGCCATATAGACATGCATCATGGAGGATTTTTCCGCGCGCATGGTGACTTCGATGGCGGGGTAGGTGTCCGTCGGTTGTTCGATGCCAAGCTGGCCGATCCACGGGTCATGGGCATTCGTGCATTTCACGCGCATTACGCCATCGACGAATTCGGGCTCAGTCAAATCATTGATGGCCCATTTACCATCCTTGAAGTTTTTGAATGCATCGATTTTCGCATTGACATCCGTTTCCGGAACATCTTCCAAGACACGGCTTAACGACTGATCCAGCACATGGACGTCATAGTAGTAGTAGCCGAGGCGGAAGGCGTTGAAACGGCCTTTTCGCGGTGACAGGGAAGACCAGTAGGTCTTGTCTTCCGCATCGATGACATACGTGTCAAATGAACCGTCCACGAGTCTGACGCCATTTGGCGCAAGTAGTGTCAACGCATTGTTTTCGCGATTATCCAAACCGCCGACGGCGCGGATGTGTGGTGTATCGACTTGAATGGCGTCTCGGTTGCCGCTTTGATAATAGACTTGGACGGTGTTTTTGATTTTTCCGGCATTCTGGATGTCCGCCGTCCAGTCGTATTGTGCGGACAGCGGCAGGCAGAGCAGGGCGAACAGCGGCAGGAAATTTTTGGCGGCCATGTTGTTTTCCTTTTAGGTTGCTTAGTTGTGGATAATGGGCATAATGATTCAATAAAACCTACTATAATATGCCTTTGCCATTTATCCATTGGCTTTTGGAAAAAACACGGGTGCCATGCATAACGAGATGTGACACAGGAGTGTCTCTCTTGCTGACTCACAACAGAATCTTTGGGAAGGTTATGGATAAACTATAATTTTATTGACACACGTTCTCCGTTCAGGCGAACGATAAATGCTGGATTCCCAACCACGGTAGCATTATTAGGAACATTTTTTACTACAACACAATTAGCTCCAATTTTAACATTATCGCCAATCGTGCAATTGCCTAGCACTTTAGCTCCGGCGCCTATTGAAACATTATCTCCAATGATTGGACAATCTGTTTCATTTGTATATCCAACTGTCACGTTTTGATTGACCCAGCAGTTTTTCCCAATTGATTTAGGCGCTATGATTGTGGCAAAACCATGTTGAACATAAATGCCTCCCTTAATATTTTTACAATCAATTTTAAGCAATGGCATCGGTTTGCCAAAAAATGCAAGTATGTGAGAAAGGTATCGATGATGTACACGAATACGCGCCAAGATTAGTGAGCGAAATTCAGGGAAAAAAATCATTAAGTCCACAAAAGTCATTAGACATGCTTTTTGTCCTTTACGAAGGATTGTTATCCATCGATAAAAATCTTCTTGACAGAAAATATCATGACGAATTACAAAATAATGTATGATGAATCTTGGAATATTTAATAAAATAAATATCTTTTTCATGGATTAAATCGCTCAACTTGTTCGGACTTGTGCATAAGACGATAATTTGTACCTTATGATTGTTGTTTTTTCATAGAGGCACTATCCAGAAGCTCCCACCTCTGACAAAATAGTCTTTTACTCATGACACCATATTAATTTAACATCTTCCTGTGAGTTTGCCATATTCGACTTCTTCTTGACGGAAGAATGATTTAAAGGATATATTTCTTACATGTAGCTAAATGAGTATTTATGAAGCAAATGGCAGATTGGAAAAGTGATTATACAGTTCGTTTATTCCGTTTCAGATACGGCTTGATAATGCGGAGGAAACGTTGTGTTGCTGCGAGCGTCTTTGAGGCGGTTGCGCGATTCGGAAAGCCTTGCGCGAAATTCGCATCGGCGGCTGCCGCGGCCACGACATGGTATTCCGCCGCGACTCCTGGAGCCAAATCCTTTAGATGATCTGCACGTTCCAGAAGATCCTCGGATGGAGGACGATAGAAACGAGCCAAATCAAGCATGCCGCTCGTCAGCCGCTGGCAGGCCATGACCGTCTGACGTGAACTTGCACCATGTCGTGTCTGCCATTTCCATTGGCGGATCAGTCGGTGAAGTGTCCAATGGAAAGAAATCACGTTCATGATCTTCTTTCTGAAAGCGAACATCATAATAATCGCCGCCAGAATGGCGAAGAAACTTGCTTTCGCGGCTAAACTTATGCTGCGGAACCAATTGGAAAATCTAGTGGTAGTCTCCTTCAGCCAGTCCATGAACGACTTTGTGCTTTTCGTCAGCGAATCATGTACCGTGGCTAAGGTCTCTGTGACGGCTGCCTGCGCCATTTCGATAATATCCGGCTCCATTACGCGGTTTTTGCGGGCGCGTCGGAAAATTCTGTCACGGAAAGATGGTTTCTTTGGGGAATTGCCGTCACCCGAACGATTTTGCCCCATGCGGCGATGTTGATTCAGCGGCGAATTCCATCCTCTGGGGGGGATGATGGAGAATTCAGGTGGCTTTGATTCCCATTCGGAACCGAATGGATCCAACAGAGAATTAAGAGCCTTCGGCGTGTTCTCGATATGCAGATTGCCTGGTGCGACACCGTCAAATGTCAGCCATCCATAAGGACTTATGAAAATTTGAACCCATGCGTGCGCATGATATTCATAGACTTCGAAACAATTGGACAGCAGATTGAAATTACCGGGCGAATAGCCGGTCACGAGTCGCGAATGCAGGCCCACGGCACGGGCCAATACGGCGAACGCCTGCGCGAAATGCTGGCAGTAGCCTTTTTTCGATTCAAACAGGAAGAAATCGACCACTTCGCTGTCGGGAGGGACGGGAGGGCATTGCAAATCATAGGTATAGGATGTCCGCAAGTGGTCACGGATGCGGCAGGCCATTTCGTACGGCGTCGCGGCGTCCTCCGTGATTTTGCGTGCGAGTTCATATGTCCGTTTCGAAATGACGCCTCGTGGCAATGCGCGATAGTTTTGTCCGAAATTCCATGTGTTCATGAAGAATCTGTCGATAGTCTGTTTCGCGTTCGGATTGGGAACATAGGACATGACGAAATACGACCATGGCAGTTCGGGCTTTTCAATGGACCGTATGCCCAGTTTCACGTTGTCATGCAAATTCAGAAGCGACGGTTGCGGCGTATTGCCGCCTGGATCCCTGAAACGGCCGTGCTCAAAACGATAGGCATACGGAAGTAGCGGTCCGATAGACTTTTCCAGAACGATACGTTGTGGAAATAATGTGCCATATTGAGCACGGATGCGATCCGCCAGACAGTTGCCGGACTTCATCATCTCGGACTGCGTCCATTTCGATCCGTCGTAAGTATCGTACATCTGGACGACCCAATACAATTTCGAGGGCGCGTAGGCGCGGAAGACTAGATCCGTTCCGATTGTCGGCGACGTTCCGTCGCCGTTTTGCGAATCAAATGACGGGGCGTTGTCCATATTCGCGGTGTTGTTTGAATTTTCGGAAAAATCCACGTCATCGTTCGGTGTTTCATTCTGTTCCGTCTCGCTCTTCCCATTCTGGTCTGGCCGTGTCCGCGTATTTCCCCAACGATCCCAGTAGCGTTCCATGAGAAGCTCCTGCTGATTGTCAAAAGATACTGGAATCAGGCCTCTTCCGCGCAAGCCTTTCTTGAACGGCAAGACGTAGATCAAGACGATCATCAAGACGAACGCTGTCGCGAAATGCAGAAAGCGGAGCGTCCAACTGCCATGTGTCAACGGCAATGTCACGCCACGTTCGCGCAATTTCATGTTGACGAGCAGTGACGTTCGCGTCAAATACATGATGATCACCACGAACAGCAACGACAGGAAAAAGACTGGAATGAAGCCGCGGCGGCCGGGCAGAAGTCCACCGTAGCCAAGCATGCAGCAACAACAGAACAGCAGAAAGCCGTATTCGCGCGGACGGCGGCCGATGAAGAGGGCGAGGGCCAGAATCGACATTCCTTCGAAAATCAGAATATCCCATGGAATTTCCATCATGCGGATTTTCACCCAAACAAACGCCATTGCACCGACTGCTATCTGTGCCAACTGACGCATGAACGGTGGAAAAACGCTCATTGGGATACGGGACAGAAGGAACATGAACGGCGTCGCGATCATGACGCCGAACATCAAGTCAGGCTCCCCATGCAGCCATAGTCCGCAAAAGACGGAGCCGATGAACAGAAGTGCATACAGACATTGCACTTGCAACGGTACGTCGTTTGATTTTATACTGATCAGTTTCATCCGTCTCCCCTTCCGTCATTGAATCATTTGCGCCATGCTGAGCTCTGGCGACATGCGCCGTGGCGAAAGGCCACGCGGCGTGTCCATGCTTTCCGTGTTGTGCGGATGATGCAGTTTCGACTTGAATGTCGCCTTCGACGCATGATACCAGCGGATGTCCATCCCGCGTCCCGCCAACATAGCCAGTTCATTATGAAGGGCTTCCGTCTCATTCAGCGAAAAACAGTAGATGATGGAGCGGGCCGGCAGCATGGCGACCATGCTTTCGATGACGTCCGTCAATGCAATTTCTCCGGACTCCATTGTCGCCATCATCAGCATGGCTTCCCGCCAATTCTCTTCGACAGGGCTGGGCGGCAATACCATAAGTTTCTCTCCGCCAATGCCAAACGCCAGATTGCAAGTCTTGCGGGACAAATAGTTGCAGATACTGGCCGCCGCGATCAGTGTCGCTTCAAGATGAAGCGCGGGCGCGTCTAGCGTCGCTTTTCCGCCGACGCCGTCGATGAGAATCGCCACCGTGATTTGCGACATCCGTTCGAATTCGCGCACCATCGGCTTGTGGTAGCGTGCGGTGCTTTTCCAGTGGATGAACCGCATGCCGTCGCTTGGATGGTATTCGCGTACGCCGTAGAAGTCCTGCGAATATCCGGCGGCGTTCGTCGGATTCGTCGTGAGCGATGTGGCGAGCGATCCGCCTTCGCCAAGGTCCAGACTTTCAAGTGGTTCGATGGATGGATAGACGACTAATGCTTCAGGCAGTCTGACGATTCTTTCATGACAGAACACGCCTGCTGGATCCGCGCTTCGGATCACGATTTTGCCAAGCGTGTAGGCACCGCGGGCGGACGGCATGACGGCGCGGTTGACGATACGGCTTTCATTGGGCTCCAAGGCGGCGACTGCGGACGAGAGAGTCCTGTTCTGCGCGAACCGCAGCTTTTCAATGATGATGATCGTCTGGCGGCGATGCCGCTTGCGGTTGCGGCATTCCAGCGGAAGGTTCGCCAAACTGCCGACGTAGAGTTCGTCAAATGGCCGTCGCACAATCTCTATCCCCCTCAGCGTGAACAACGAAGCGATAAAACTGACGATGAGAACAGACAGCGACGCACAGGCCAGAACCAATGCCATCAGGTTGTGGTTCACCTGTGAGACGCACAGCCAGATAATCGCGTTGATCGCGATGCACCAGCCTCTAGATGTCGGTCTCACCATCATCAGACAGCCTCCGTGTCAGCTCTCCCATCTGGACATAGGCATCTGGGAGAGAATGTCTTCCAACGCCTTTGCGGAAGTCGCCCATTCCGAACGTGACTGCAAGCGAAGCGGCATGCGGTGGGCCAACACGCAGACGGCCAAGTCTCGTGCGTCTCGCGGCATCACATGGTCACGGCCTTTCATGGCCGCCAGAGCCTGGCTTGCGCGGAGCAGGGCAAGCGTCGCACGCGGCGAGCAGCCGAAGGCGAAGGCGGGATGGTTGCGCGTTTTGTTGATCAGCGTGACAAGATAGTCGCGGAATTGCGCAGAAACATAAACCGTTCGCACAAGTGCTTGGCAATGAAGAAGGTCTGACGCCTCTAATACAGGTTTGAGCGATGTGAGCGGATTGTCCTCCACATGGCTTTCCAAAATGCGCTTTTCCGTCTCTGGATCCGGATAGCCTATCGTCAACCGCATGAGAAAACGGTCCAATTGCGCTTCTGGAAGCGGATACGTGCCTTGATATTCGACGGGATTCTGCGTCGCGATGACGAAAAACGGCTTGTGCAAAATGTAGGAACTGCCGTCGATGGTGACACTTGACTCCGCCATGCATTCCAATAGGGAGGACTGCACACGCGGCGTTCCGCGATTGATTTCATCCGCCAGAACGACGTTGGAAAAAATCGGACCGGGCATGAAGACGAATTTCTTGCTGGGCTCGTCATAGATGTTCACGCCTGTGACATCATTCGGCAGCATGTCCGGCGTGAATTGTATCCGCTTGAAATCCGTGTTGATGGAACGCGCCAACGCCTGCGCGAGTTTCGTCTTGCCGACGCCAGGCACATCTTCCAGAAGGACATGACCGTCTGAAAGCAGGGCGATAAGCACGTGGCGGATGACGTCGTCTTTCCCTTGTATGACTTTCGCGATATTCGCATGCAGCCTGTCCGTCACTTCTTTCACGAAAGAGAGGCTGCGGCTGTCGCCCATGTCCGCCGACCGCTCACGAGATTCCGCAATGGCATCCACGTCAGCGTCTTGCGAGCGTGAAGAATAGATGAGAAGGACATCATCAATCTGAATGTAGTCTTGATGCTTCAGTTCCGTCGGTTTCATGAGCGGCTTGCCGTTCAGAAACGTCCCGTTCCGCGAACCGAGATCCTCCAGCAGGACGGAGCCTTGTTGGTAGGTCAACTGGCAATGTTCGCGGGAGACGCCGACATGGTTGCTCAAGACCAGATCCGCGTCTGGCCCGCGGCCAATGATGCTTTTTCCTTCTGGAATCACATATTCGCCTGTCGCCTTGTAGTCTTCCTGTATCGTCAATTTCGGCATTGGAAAATCCTTGTCTGAAAATCAACCGGGAGGGGCGCGCTTATGCGCGACCGTAAAATGAACGACAACTACAGATCTGCTTCCATCACGTAATCGTTCATGAAGAAGCCGTTGCCGATGGGATTGTCAACGGTCTCAATCGTCTTGAAGCCATTGCGGTCATAGGCCTTGATGGCTTTCGCATTCTGTCGGTTCACGTTGAGCCGCAAATGTTTGTAGCCTGCTTCACGGGCCATTGACTGGGCTGTCTTCAGCATCATGGAACCGATGCCCTTTCCTTGGTAGGTGGGCAGCAGGTAGCATTTGTGCAGCTTCGCCGTCTGCGGCGCGCCGTCATAATGCCCCCAGATGAGATAGCCAACGACGTTTTGGCCGTCGAATACGCCATAAAATTTGATGCCTTCGTCAAATTCCTTATCCATGACTTTTGCCGCGTACATCATCTCCATCATGTAGTCGATTTGTTCTGGGGAAAGTATTTCCTTGAACGTGACAGGCCAGACGATGTCCGCCACTTTGCGAACGAGTTTCAGCTCGTCCTTTCCTAAAAGTCTTATTGATATGTTCATGACTTATTGCTCCTTTTTAGTCTTTTTACTAAAACATAAAATAAATCATGTGCGCTCTTCTTCAACTAACGGACACAAATGCCGAATATTTTTTCAAATCAACATGCTTTTTGAAAAACTGTTTGACAAAAGCTTAAGTTGCATTATCTTTTTGAAGAATAGCATAAGTTGCGTAAAAAAAGGTAGTTGGAGATTGTCCTGCAAATTCGTGCATACAGAAGGAGGCTCATCATGACGATTCAAGCCAAATTGAAATACTGCTTTGCTTTTTTCTTATGCCTGTCCGTCTTTCTTGCTGCGCAAGAAGGCGAGATACGTCCTGCTTCCCTTTACGCTCCCTACCGTTTTTCATTCTCAACCGTCGAAGGGCGAATGGCTCTTGAGAAAACCATCATGTTCAAACATTTCCGTTTTGACAAATGGAAAGGCACTTGTGCCGAACAAGGGAAGATCATCCAACATCTTCCCATATCGGCGGATATGTTCCCTCCACTTTGGAAAAGGGGCATTGTTTACATTGACGGAAATCAATCGAATCATTATTTCAGCGTCCGAATGCAGGGTAAGAAGGACACATTGAATTTCGCTGAAATCAAGATTTTCCTTTGCTCAACACCTATCAACGCACAAAAGAGAATGCTTTCATATTGGGGTGCTCTGACAGCCAATTGCTCCATGGCCATGGACAGGGGTGTCAGGCTGGATGCCGATAACGCATTTGACTACAAGATCATGGATGATTCATTTTCGTTAAGCGACATTGACAATTTCAGCAAACGCAAACGCCGCAAGCATTCGAAATATATCGACGACGGCTATCGGTACATGATTTTTGACGATCCATTCAAATACATGATCGGTGACCACTGCATCTATTCCAGAGGCCACTATCTGTCTTTCTCCCGCAACAATGTCATGGTGTCGTTTTTTTTCTGGAACAACGACGAAAAGATGTTCCAACTGGCCCAGCAGATTGATGCGCAGCTTCATCTGGCATCCGTTCAGTCAGATGCGGAAGATATTGATATTAAGTCTGTTCCAGGCTTTGTCGTGGATGACTCCGGTTTTTCGCCAAAGCCATCCGTTGGACATAGACGCGAATACACGACGTTGCGCCGTATCAAACAATCCACGGGTGATTTCTGGGACGGACTGAGCCATGGCATGAAAAAGCTGCTTCGCTGAATCTGAGGCAGGAGAAAAAAAGCGGCGGACGTCTGGGAACGTTCGCCGCTTCTTGCATGTTTCCGCCATGCTAAATTGTTTTGTGTCAATCCTTCGTCAGCTTCATCTGCGGGAAGAGGATGACGTCGCGGATGGACGGCTCGCCTGTCAACAGCATGACGAGGCGGTCGATGCCCATGCCAAGACCGCCTGTCGGCGGCATGCCGTAGTCCAATGCGTTGAGGAAGTCTTCGTCGATACGATCAACTTCGCCGTCGGTATCCGCGCGGCCGATGAGCTGCTGGTCGAAACGTGAGCGCTGTTCGATTGGATCGTTCAGTTCCGAATATCCGGGGCTGATCTCCTGACCGTTGATTTCCAGTTCATAGACGTCAACCAAATCATGGTCGTCTTCGCAGCGTTTCGCGAGCGGGACGAGATAGGCGGGGAGACGCGTCACAAACGTCGGTTGAATCAATGTCGCTTCAATGGTCTTGTCGTAGATTTCATGGGTGATGGCTTTGTCGTCCATGTCATCCGTGATGTCCAGCCCAAGGGCTTTCGCCTTTTCGCGCTTCGTGGCCAACGGAAGTTCGAACCAGTCATCGCCCATCTTCGCCTTGATCAAATCTTTATATGGAGCGACACGCCATGGACGCGTCAAATCAACTTCGACGCCGTCCTGCCGTTTAAACTTCAGCGAGCCGAACAGCTTTTCGGCGACGGTGCAGACCATGTCTTCGATCAGTTCCATCATGCCGCGGCAGTCCGAATACGCCTGATAAACTTCAATGGACGTGAATTCAGGATTGTGCTTTCGGTCCATGCCTTCGTTGCGGAAGTTGCGGCCGATTTCATAGACGCGTTCGAAGCCGCCGACAATCAGTCGCTTCAGATACAGCTCCGTGGCGATACGCATGTACATCGTGCAGTTCAACGCATTGTAGTGCGTCACGAACGGGCGCGCTGCCGCGCCACCGGCCAGCGGTTGCATCATCGGCGTTTCGACTTCCATGAAACCACGGCTGTCCAAATACTTGCGGATTTCGGAAATGATCTTGCTACGCAGTTCGAACGTCTTGCGGACATCCATGTTGCAGATCAAATCCAGATAGCGCTGACGGTAGCGTTGCTCCATGTCCGTCAGGCCGTGCCATTTTTCGGGCAACGGACGGAGGCATTTCGACAACAGTTCGAACTTCTCCGTGCGGATGGACGGCTCGCCCGTGCGCGTCACGAAGATTTCACCTTCCGCCGAAATGATGTCGCCAAGATCCAACTCTTTGAATTTCGCATATTCGTCGTCGCCGACGATGTTCTTCTGAACGTACAACTGGATGGAATCGTTGCGGTCGCGCAGGCTGGCGAACAACGACTTGCCCATGATACGGCGCGCAATCATGCGTCCCGCCACGCGGACTTTTTTCACTTCGCCTTCCGCCAATTTCGGCGCGATTTCCTTCACGACCGTGCTCGGCGTGATGTCATCGACGCGATGACCGTAGGCGTTGCCGCCGGCTTCGACGATTTTGTTCAATTTCTGGACACGCTGTGCACGCAGATCGTCCAGATTTTCCATCGGTTGCTCTTGGTTTTCGGACATGGTTCAGTTTCCTAATAATATATGGTGTAAAAACGGATTCAGGCAAAACTTATAATGTAATGCCTGAATCCGTTTTTTCCTAATTATTGATAAGAAAGTAACGACGGCGAGATGCCGTTGGGAGGCGCAGGCGGGACGCACCGCGCCACCTCCTTACGCCCAGAGTTTCTTGTAGAGATCCGCGACGCGGTTCTTGCAGAGGGCGATCATCTTTGCGGCCGATTCGTCGCCGCCAAAATACTTCAGCATCAGGCGGCCTTCCTCCGCGCATTCTTCATGATGCAACGGCAGGATTTCGCGCAGGCAGAAGTAGGCGAATTTCACATAGCGGAATTGGCCGTGCAACTGCGGGACTTCTTTGTCGATCCAATGGACCGCTACGCTGCGTTCGTCTTTGA
>JAFZAB010000233.1 GCA_017548425.1 Victivallales bacterium | reverse complement strand
CCGATGTTTTCGCTGATGAGCGCCAAACAGGCCTGCGCACGCTCTTTCTGCTTGTCGTTCAACAACGGCATGATCTGACGCAACGGTGCGACGCATTCGCCGCCGCGCAGCTTTTCGCTCAAGTTCACAATGGCCGAAGCGGCTTCGCCTTTCAGGTCGTCATCCTTCAGATAATCAAGCAGATACGTCAGCGACTTGGTATCCGTAAGATTACCAATGGCACCAACCGCCAGTTTGCGTTCATCAACGCGTTTCGCCAAACCGACCATCGCCGCCATGTCATCCGCCTTTTCGGCGTTCTTCTTGTTCTGCATTGGAATCAAACGGACGCAACCACGGAACGCTAGCACTTGCAGCAAGGGCTTTTCCGTCGTCGCCGCAATGTCGCGTAACGTCGGCAACGCGGCAACATTCGGCCATTCGGCCAACGTGCGCAACGCCGCTTCCTTCACGGCATCACCTTCGTTCTTCCACGCGGCGACTTCCATATCCAACGCTTCCTGCGACCCCGCCAACGCAACAGCTTTCAGCAGGCTCGGCTTCGCTTCCGCCTTACTCGCAGCGAACGCATTCTTCAACGCTGGCAAATAGAGCTTCGCGTCGCCCAAACGACGGCACAACGTCAGCAATCCTTTCTCCGCCGCGAGAATCGACTTTTTGTCTTCAGCTTTCTGCAACTGATTCAGAATAAACGGCATGGATGTCTCATCACCGATGTTTCCATGGATGCGGCACAACGTCTGTTTCATCTCCAAATCGCCAGTGTCCGCCAATGCGGAGATTTTCGGCAAAGCCGCCGTATCATTCCGTTTTTCAATAATTTCCAGAACGCCTTGCTGGACAGCGTCTTTGCTCTGCAACGCCAATGCAGCAAGACCATCCGCCAATGGTGCCTTCACGGAGGCGACAGCCGCTTTGGCCGCAGCCGCAACGCCAGCCCGCTCATCCGCCAACCATGCTGGCAGTGAAATCAAAGAGTCTTTTCCGTTCAATGCAACAGCCGCCTTGATGGCCGCCGCCCGCGCAGCTTCGTCATCCCAACCGATAACCGCCTCGACGGCAGGCAGTTGAGCTTTGTCGCCACTGTTCGCCAGAAGTTCCAACGCCAACGGCGCCTTGTCGGCCTTCTTCGCGTCCAACGCTTTTGCAATCAACGCCAAACGATTGGCCGTCAGATTCTTCAGCAACAGCCGTTTTGCGGAAAGACGGACGCGCAGTTCGTCATTCACAAGTCCGTTGACAAGCAACGCATCTCCCTGGGGCGCACCTGCATACGCTTCCAACGCCGCGCATGCGATTGCAATATCGCCCGGACGCGCGTTCGTCCATGTCTCCGCCAGCTGGATGGCGTCGTCCGCCTTGCCCCACGCCAGCAGATTCTTCAGATATTCGCCCAACGCGCCATCGACGACGGAACGTTCATAGCGCGAAAGCTTTGCGCTGTCCGGCAACCAGGCGGCGAACGCCGCCTTCGCGACTGGCGAATCCATCCGTGCCAACGCCTCATAGGCGATCAGCCGCGCACGGCGGTCGTCGCTTTTTGCGTCTTTCACGGCTTCAGCGGCCGCATCGGCGATGCCCAATTCGCCCAACGCCTGCACGATTTCATAACGGCACATGCCTTTTGCATCAGGCAAAGCCTTCAAGAAGGCCGGTCCCGCGACTTTTGCCGCATCCGGAATCGCCACCAATACCTTATATACTTCATGGCAATATTGCGGATCGGTCAGCAACGGCGACAACGCCGCGACCGACTTCTCACCAGCCGTATAGTACAGCTGTTCAAGAAGATATAGCTTCACTTCCGTCTTTTTCGTTTCGGCGAACGCTTCCAGAATGCCCTGCTCCACCGCCTCGGCGATGTTGTTGTAGCGGGCATGGACGCAGACGCCATGCAACGCCACGCGTTCATTCGTGTCATCCTTTTCATTGCGTTCCGTCACGTTGATCAACTTCAACGCGCAGGCCTTCACGGCGGCCGCGCCGCCTTTGGCCAGTTCGTCCGCCGTCTGGCCCTGCGCCGTCAACCACAGCGCCGCCACCAGCAATCCGCATGTAAATTTATATATTTTCATCCAATTTCTCCGTTATATTTCCACTCTGTAATCATACTGGGATATCTGGGATATCTGGGACATCTAGGACTTTACTCAGTTTTCTGTTCTTTGTCCTACGTCACCACAATTTTTCTTGCATTAAGCATTAAGCATTAAGCATTAAGCATTGCCTATAACGTCCATGGCGCTCTGCGCGGCGGATTCGCCATGCGCGTCGCTTCCGGATCGCCGACGATTTCCTGCTTGACAGGATCGTAGTTGATCTTGCGGCCAAGGCGGACGGCCAACGATGCAAGATGCAGCAAGTCGGCGGAACGTGTCGCCTGACGGACATTCGGATGGACGCCGTTCACGTTTTCGCGCGTACGAACCGCATGCTCCCAACTTTCCAGTTTCGGCGGATCCGGGAACTGTTTCAGTTTCTCAAGCAAGTTCGCGGGCTCGAGATTCATGCCGCCCCAATACTTGCCGTTCGGGCCTTCGATGAGCGGACGGCCTTCCGTCGTGTGTTCGCCCCACTCCCAACTTTCGATGATGATTTTTGTCCCGTCGGCGTATTTCAGATTGATGGTGCCCCACAATCCGCACGCATCCGGATGTTGCGGCCACGGCGCGACGGCTTCGATTTCCGTCGGCCCCGTATCATCTTTGCCAAGAGCATATTGGAACGGATCGATGTGGTGCTGTCCCATGTCGCCGAAACCGCCTTCGTCATAGTCCCAATAGCCGCGGAAACTACCATGGACACGATGCGGATGGTACGGTTTGACGGGCGCGGGGCCGAGCCACATGTCGTAATCCAACACTTTCGGAATGGGATGCGGCTCGAGATTCGGACGGCCACTCCACATTTTGATTTTGAAACCAGTCGGGCAGTAACGCGGATTCAGACAGACGGTCAGCGGACCACCTAAGAGGCCGCTCATGACCAACTTGCGCATGAACCAACCGATGCCCAAATAGCTACGGCCCCATGTGTTCGCCTGATAGACGACACCGCTCCGTTCAACAGCTTCGACCAACGCCTTGCTTTCCGCAAGCGTATGCGTCGCAGGCTTTTCTGAATAAACGTCGAATCCCGCCTTCGCGGCCGCGATAGCAATCTGCGCATGCCAGTGTGGCGGCGTCGGAATATGGATGGTATCGATGTCCTTCCGTTCCAAGACTTCACGCCAATCGGAATACGCCGTCACCTGTCCGCCGGCCTTCCGTTTCGCGTTCTCCAGATGATTCTTATCAACGTCGCAGACGGCCAATGTCTGGGGGTATTTCGTCACATGGCCCATGCCCATGCCGCCCGTACCAATAACTGCGCGGGTGATTATGTTGCTCGGAGCCGTCGGCCCACCGAACACATAGCTGCTCGGCACAATCAGCATGCCTGTTCCGACTGCCGCGCTTCCACGCAGGAAATTACGACGCGTAATGCCGCTTTTCGTCTGTTTCTCTGACATCGTTGCCTCCTTTACAAATTATGAATTATGAATTGTGAACTGTGCATTTTCCCAAATATACACCATCACAAGTGGATAATCACGATTTGGACATTATTTTTTATGTCATAACGTCTCTTTTACGACTTTTCAAACGAAAAAACGACCATGAAAATCTCCGAAACGTTCAACTGGAAACGCCTCACGCCCGACAACGGCCACTATTTCTTCGGCTACTACGACCGCAACCCATGGAATCCGTCGCAGACGCTCCATCTGGCCATGAAAATCCCGCAGATGAACCGTCTTCCACAACCAGGCGAACTCGCCGAAATCGGAACTGTCACGGCTGACGGCGGTTACGTGCCATTGACCACCACTCGTGCGTGGTGCCATCAGCAAGGCTGCATGGAGCTTTTCCTGAAGCACACGAAAAGCGACACATTCATCTACAACGATTTCGATCTCAAAGATAAGAAGCTCGTAGCCAACATCTTCGAAATCAGCAAAGGCATTGTCGGCCGCTATGAACGGCCCATCTATGCCATGTCGCCGGACGGCCATTGGGGCGTCTCGCTCAATTTCGGCCGCATTCCACGCCGCGGCTACAGCTATGCGGATGCGCCAATTCCCCTAACTCAGCCAATACCAGACCTTGATGAAGATGGCCTCTTCCTAATCGACCTCTATACTGGCGAATCCAAATTGCTCGTCACCTACCGCCAGATGTTCGACATCCATCCCGTCCCATATGGTCTTGATGATGTCTATATCTGGCTCAATCACGCCATCTTCAACTGCGATTCCACCCGTCTCCTCTGGCTTTTCCGCCACTGCCGCAACCCGCTCGCGCCGCAATGGCAGACCTACATGTACACCGTTGGTCTCGATGGTTCGGAACTCCAATGCCCTCTCCCGCAGGTCTATTGGAACGGTGCCATCTCCCATCAGATTTGGGGCCGCACACCGCGCGAGATTCTCATTGACGCCAAATGGCGCGGCAACAACGCCGACTACGTTGTTTTCGATGAAACAAAACTCCCTCTGCAGGCCCATCTCATCTCCAAAGGCTTCGGCCCCATGGGGCACACCGTCTTCTCGCCCGACGGCAAATGGCTCCTTGCCGACACATATCCGGATGCTGAACAAAATCAACATCTTGGACTTGTCAACGTCGCTACAGGCGAACTGACCAAACTGGGCACATTCCGCCATCACAAGCCCGCCGGATATCCTGTCGATGTCCGCAACGACCTCCATCCGAGATGGTCGCCGGACGGCAAGTTCGTCACCGTCGATTCCATCCACGACTACAACCGCGGCATTTATCTTCTGGAATTAACAATTAACAATTAACAATTGAGAGGGGCCCGCTCCTGCGGGACCGATAGTTTGTGGTTATCCAGAACATCTAGAACATCCAGAACATCCAGTAAAAATTATTAATTGTTAATTATTCATTGTTAATTGTAAAAATGGAAACTGCCAATCATCTTGGAACCCAACCACTTCAGACGCCACGTCTTCTCCTGCGGCGTTTCACCATGGCCGATGCGCAAGCCATGTTCGATCTATGGTGCAACGATCCACAAGTCACACGTTTCCTCTCATGGGGGCCACATGGCACCATCGACAACACGAAACGACTTCTGAAGTCATGGCAACAGCGCTATGAAGACACGATGTTCTACAATTGGTGCATCGAATTTGAAGGGCTTCCAATCGGCGGCATTGATTTGATCATGCGCAGTGTAAAGTCGCTTCGTGCTGAGCTAGGTTATTGCCTTTCAGACCGTTACAAAGGCCGCGGCATCGTCACGGAAGCCGCTTGTGCCGTTTTGACATACGCTTTCGAGACGGTCGGTCTCCACAAGATTTGCGCAAAGCACGATGTCGAAAATCCCGCTTCCGGCCGCATCATGCAAAAGCTTGGCATGCGACAGGAAGGCTATATGAAACTGGATGCCCAACGGCTCGACGGTACGTATTCCGACATGATCCTCTACGGCATCCTCCGCGATGAATGGCTCAACTGATGGAAAACAATCACAATCCATCCAAAACTCCTGAGCAACAGGCATTTGAGCAGGCCTTGAAAGATGCCGTCACGATGCGCATGCCGTTTGGGAAATTCGGTCCGGAAGGCTATCCGCCAGCAGGACTGCTACTTTGTGATCTGCCCTACGAATATCTCCGTTGCTTTATTCGCAAAGGCTTCCCGAAAGGACGTTTAGGCGAAATCATGTCATTCGTCTATCAATTGAAACTCGACGGAGCAGAAGGCGTTTTCAAACTGCTCTGCGAAACGCCCCGCCAAAGCCTCCGCAAGCCAATCAAACGAAACTATGATTTTTCATGAATTTCGCCACATCCACTAACAAAGTGTTTTTATTCTGGATGTTCTGGATGCTCTGGACATTCTGGAGATAGTATGAATCCAATACTACTCACTAACCACCATGTTTTTCGCACGAAGCGTGACAAACCACCGTAGCCGTTGGAGGCCAGCCGAAGCCAACGGACCATGGATTTCAAGCTTCCGCATGACGTTATTTTCACTTGCGCGAAGCGTGACAAACCGCCGAGTCGCCGGAGCCGTTTGCATCATTCATGATCAACGTTTTGTTTCACCATGAAATCCTTAAGGATATTGTCGGCCCGGCGGCGAGGCATTTGTTTCTTCCGTGTATTCAGTGGACTACAAAAAATTCGTGTTGATTCGTGTCCATTCGTGGTTCCTAAACTAACCACTCAGCCAAGTTTCATGGCTGAAAAAATCTTGTGGTTCGCCTTTGGAAACGCATAATCCTTCAACTGGCTTTCCGTGATCCAATGCCATGGGCGGTCGCAGTTCGGCGTTTTCACATCTCCTTGCAACTCACAACGAAACGCATGCATCGTAATCGAAAAATGGCTATATGCATGCCTCACAACTGCCAGTTTCTTTCCAACCTTCACAGGCAGTCCTGTCTCTTCCATGATTTCGCGTTTGACGGCCTGTTGCGGCGTTTCGCCCTCCTCTAATTTGCCCCCCGGGAACTCCCATAGTCCACCGAGCATTTGATCGTCTGAACGCTTCAGAATCAACAACTTGTCACCGTCATAAACCAGTCCGACCGCCACATCGTAATGCGGCGGCTTCTTCTTCGGCGTCTTTTTCGGATAATCATCGACGCATCCCGCCTG
>JAFZAB010000232.1 GCA_017548425.1 Victivallales bacterium | reverse complement strand
GGCGCGGTCGCGGCGACGCTCGGCGTGATCCTGCCGTCGTTTCTCATTATCCTCTTGATCTCCTTTTTTCTGGATCGTTTTTTGCAGATCCGATGGGTCGCCAGCGCGTTCCGGGGGATCAAGATCGCCGTCAGCATCCTGATCGTGGACGCGGCGGTCAAAATGATCCGGAAAATGAAGAAAAAGCCGCTCCCGGTCGCCATCATCTCGGCGGCCTCATCAGGAGTGATATTTTTGAATTTCTCACTATCCTTGCAACTGCACAGCATGACGACGAGCGCCATGGAAAGAACAAGCCCCCAAAAGTTTCCAGTTGTATGTTTCATAAACGTTCCACCTTGTTTCATTTACTTCTTCAACGCAAGCACTTCTGTCAACGTCTGCATCATCTTGTCCATCCGGATCGGCTTCGCGAGATGGCCGTCCATCCCCGCATTCTTCGCCGCCTGGACATCCTCCGCAAAGGCGTTCGCCGTCATCGCAATAATCGGAATGGACGCCAGTTTCGGATCCGGCAAGGCACGAATGGCCTTGGTGGCCTCATAGCCGTTCATGACCGGCATCTGGACGTCCATCAACACCAATTGGTAGTAGCCTGGCTGGGAAGCCGACACTTTGTCAACCGCGATCTTCCCGTTTTCAGCCTCTTCCAGCATGAAGCCCGCCTCTTCCAGCATGAGCGACGCAATTTCACGGTTGATTTCGTTATCCTCCACCAACAGCAAACGGATCTTCGAGAAATCGATGGATTGTTTCTCGGCGCCATCCTGCGATTCTTCCGTTGCTTCCGGTTCGTCGGAAAGAGCGAAATCCAAATGGATGATGAATTCAGTCCCCTTGCCCTGCTCGGTCTCGACGTTGATCGTGCCGCCCATCAAATCGACGATGCTCTTCGTGATCGCCATGCCCAGACCAGTCCCCTGGATATTGCTGACGGTGCGTTCACGTTCATAGGCTTCGAATATCTTCGCGGCGAACTCCGGGCTCATGCCCATGCCGGTGTCCTTCACGGAAAATTCGTATGAGCCTTTCCCGTCCGACGTTCCGATTTGCGTCAATCTCACGCTGACGTTGCCGCCTTCCGGCGTGAATTTGTAGGCGTTGCTGACCAGATTCAGCAGGACGCGGTTCAGTCGATTTGCGTCACAAAGCACCATTTTATTTTCAATCTTCTCAGCGGCAACGACATAGTTGATCTGCTTCATCTCCATCTGCATCGCGAAAAGATCGCGCACTTCATCCAACAGTTTCACAATATTCGTGGGTACGGGATCCAATTCCATCTTGCCGCTCTCAATGCGGCTCATGTCCAGAACGTCGTTGATGAGCGTCAGCAGATGTTGGCTGGACAATTCGATTTTCTGCAGATATTCCGTCGCTTTCGGCGAGAGGCCGGGTTCCTTCTTCACCAGCCCGACATAGCCCACGATGGCGTTCATCGGCGTCCGGATGTCATGGCTCATGTTCGAAAGGAACGTGCTCTTCGCCTGACTGCTCCGCTCCGCGCTGTCCTTTTCCTTCTCCATCTTGTTTTCACGCTGAATCATGGACTTGTAGATATTGAACATGATGAACAACGACAGCATCAAAAGCGCCATTTGTATCAGGCTGTCCTGCGTCATCGTGCTGTTCAACCATCCCAACTGCTTCTGAAGGTAATACTCGGCGTCAGAATTCTCCGTCTTGGTCAGTTGGACATGATATTCTGAAAACCTCGCCACATTGTAGCGGTTGATCTTGTCCATCACGACACGCGTCGTATCATGCATCGATTCACGAAGCCACAGCATGGACGTGAAGAAGATCAAAAACAGCATCGTGACCCACAGAACAGTCGATTTGCCGATGCGTTTCTCCTTGTCCCGCTGGAAGATATAGCGGAAAAACACAAAACCGAGAATGCTCCATGCGATGAGTATCAAATAGGATTCCGTGGACATGCCGCTGACCGTCCAGAAATTCGGAACCATGAAATACAGGAAGAAGCCCAATGATATGACCATTCCGACCAGACCGGTTATCTGCACGGGAATGTTTCCCGCATCCTTCGCCGCCTTGAAGGCGACGGTGGATGTGTAGATATACGCGATGGTCGCGCCAATCGTATTGACATCGACAATCCAGCCGATGGCCGTCCGTCCCAAAAACGGAATCGGGAAAGAAAGAATCATAATGAAAAGAATCGCATTCTGCGGAATTCCCCAACGATTGAGCCGGCAGAACCACGACGGAAGCAACTCGTCATGCGCCATGGAGTAGATCAATCTGCTGGCCGCAATGTAATTGCCGACAAGCCCCGTAATGATACCCGCCAGCACCGCTACGCCAAGCACAACCAGCCCCGTCTTCCCCAAATATTCATGGGTGGCGTGAAACGTTGGCAACGCATGGTAACCTGTAAATTTCTTGATGTCACGGATATACGCAATCCAATCCTTGTATTCCGACGGATAAGCGGACGCTGCCAGCAATGTGAGCATGATATACGCCGCGCCTCCTGCCAAAACGCCTATCAGCATAATCATGAAAGCCTTGCGCGGCGAAAACGTGAACTCCTCCGTCGATTGCGAGATGGATTCAAATCCCGCAAAGGCCCATGGCGCAAGAACCATGATGTTGACGACCACGGAAAACTTGCTCGCCCATGGGACGAACAACGGCTGCGGCATCAGCACCTTGCCTCCCTGCTTCGACAACGCGACGCAGAAGACGGCCGCCAGTCCAAAGAAAAGAAGCAGGGCCATGAAAATCTGCACACTCGCCACCAGACGTCCGCCGCGGATGCATACCCAACCGAACAGCCATATCGCGCCGAGCACAAGAAGCACTTCGGCCCCGTAGATGTCAAAATCCGCTATGTGGTAATGACCTCCCACCTTGAATGTATCGCCAAGCAAGTGTCTGCACAGCAAGGGGATGGCCGATGCGTTCGCCCAGATGATGGCGATATAGACCAATATCAGGAACCACGCGCTGAGGACACCGTGGTCATATCCAAGCTCATGCTTGGCGTATGAATAGGTGCCGCCCGCGTCAGGATGCCGATTCATCATGAAGTGGTAGTTCACACCGATCACCAGCATGACGAAGGCCCCCAGAGCCATTCCAAGCGCGGTGCCCCATGGACCGGCGATCGGCAGGAAAGTCGTCCCCGGCATGATGAAGGCCCCCCCCCCCACGGCACAACCAAAGGACAACGCCAAAGCTCCCAAGGGTGAAAGATATGGTTTTAGGCTCTTATTATCCATTATGTTTAGCTTTTCACAAAGCTATATAATCATGGTTTCAGCATGTTCAGCTAATGACATTTCATGCAAAAGCGGCTTTTGACATAAAAATGTTCAGAAAACTGCTAAAACATTAGTTTTTTTTACTTTACCTAATGATTTTTTATTTATTAAGAAAATGTATAGTTTAACACTTTCTCAATAGATTTCAATAATTTGCGTCAGAAAAACAAGTATTTATTCACACTCATCGATCTTCATGAAGCAAATTATGATGGAAGCAAATGCAATTTTATCTCTGACTCTACTTCCACAATTCATCAGGATGCCAATTTCGAATATTTCTTATCCGTACTCTCTGCTCCCCAAAGAAAGGAATATCATCTCCGTCGAAGACAAGTGTCGGCTGAACAGCAGATTCATCTTCTTTCATATAGGTTTCCAGATTATGGATTAATTTGCGATTGAACGTCATGGCGGATTTGATTTCAACCGGTTGGACGTTAACGCCATGTGAAAGCATCAGGTCAATTTCAAATCCTTTTTCCGTCCGTAGAAGAGCCATACGAGACTCCCGTCCATCATTGGCAAACGCCTTGAGTGCCTCCATTACAACCATATTCTCAAAAAGCTCTCCACGCAATGGATGAGTTGACATTTGACGTTCCGTTTCAATGCCAAGAAGAAATGCGGCTAGCCCAGGCTCGGTGAAATAAACCTTCGGAGATTTCACCATCCGTTTTGAAATATTGGAAAAGTATGGCGGTAAACGGTAAATCAAAAAAGATGCCTCCAAGATTGACATCCATGACATTATGGTAGAAGACGATACACCTGTTTCTCCCGCCAAGGAGGAAAAATTGACAACTTGGCCAATTCTCCCTGCCAAAAGCGTTACAAAACGCTCAAACAAAATCAAATCACGAACATTTACAAGCTTCCGTACATCACGTTCCACATATGTCCGCAAATAATTGCGATAGTATCGTGTTGGATTTTTGTGAGAAGCATGAAGTTCCGGCATGAAGCCCTGAAGCAACAAGGTGTCTGTAGAATCATATTTTTTTACATCTCCAAGTTCTTCCAATGAAAGAGGATACAATTCCAAGACACTAGTTCTGCCCGCCAATGACTGGTCAACCGCCTCTGCCAATTCTGTTTGATGGCTTCCCGTCAGGACAAACTGCCCTGCAAGTTCACGATTCGAATCCACCAATATCTGCACTGCCGATGTCAATTCAGGAACACGTTGGATTTCATCAATGATGACAGGCGGTGGATAACGGTGAAAAAACGCCTTGTAGTCTTCCTTCGCCAATTCACGCGTTTCCCTATCCTCCAAATTCACGTATGTGAAATTTGGGCAATATGCTTTTGCCAACGTCGTTTTTCCCGACTGTCTTGGCCCGAAAACCGTAACGACCGGATATTCTTTCAACGCTTCGTAGAATGTCTTTTCAAGTTTTCTGGCTATCATCTTTTTTCCAATCCACCATAATAGCGTGATTGTTTCTGAAACACAAGCTACAATCTTTTGTTCTATTATAGCATTTAGGGCGTAAATTTCAAATTGAATCGTGGATTTACGCCCATTTTTTAAAAGATTCTTTCAACGATTTATTTATGTAACTATATTTTTATAAATATATTATGAATATTTCAACACATTTCGTCTTCAAAAAAAACAAAATTCATCTCGTCATCTCAAGAAAGGCTTGCGTTCAAGACTTTTTCACAGGCGTAGTATTCATGGCCATACATGCTGCATCGCCCCATGATTTCATACCCCGCGTTGAGATACGTCTTGATGGCGGGAAGATGCGTCCGCGCCACTAGCAGGCGAATGGCCTTGCATCCTCTCGATATCAGAATCCGCTCCGACTCTTGAAGCAACATGGCGCTCAATCCATGGCCCTGCCACGCCGGAGCGATGCAGACACGTGCAATCAAAGCGACATGATCCGCAACACTCCAGACGCCAAGCTCGTCCCATTCCGTCTCGTCGATGATGGACAGCGCGCCGACAATCTCCGCGCCATTCGTCAGCACAAGCAGATTGCCCTTCGCAATATCCACATCGATATCCTCTTCTTCCGGATATTCATCGTTCCAAATGCAGAAGCCACGTCCTTTCACAGACATATACAATCCATTGATTGCATCGTGGTCTTCTGCAACCGCCATCCTCACCAACAAGGATGATATATTTTTTTCCCGCGTCATCTTTATCTACAACCTTATAACATTAATCATTAATCATTAATCATT
>JAFZAB010000231.1 GCA_017548425.1 Victivallales bacterium | reverse complement strand
CAGACCATGCCTGACGTGGCGGACATCCGTTCGTTCATGGCCGAGCAGGGCTTCAAAGACAACCTCCGCATCGGTACGATGAAAGGACAGGGCGGCGACAAGATGTTGGAAATCGTCCTCCCGATGGCCGACAAGGGCGACGCCCTCGGCAATGTCGATCCTGAAGAGCTCCGTCAGAAACTGAACGCGAAGTTCGCGGGCGCGGACTTTGGCGAAGGCGAAACGCGTGTTGTCGGTGGTCACGTCGGAGCGCAGTTCCGTAGCGCGTCGTTCTGGTCCGCCTTCTGGGCGATCATCGGTGTCGTCGTCTATCTGGCCTTCCGTTTCGAATTCATGTACGGTGTCGCGGCTGTTGTCGCCGTCGCGCACGATATGCTGATCTGCACGGGCTTGTTCATGCTGATGGGTGGCCGTCTCACGCCGAGTGTCATCGCCGCTATCATGACGATTTTGGGTTACTCTTTGAACGATACGATCGTTATCTTCGACCGCATCCGCGAGACGCAGAAACTGAATCCGGATGTGAAGTACTCCCAGTTGATCAACATGAGTCTGTGCGACACGGTTTCCCGTACGTTCCTGACGTCTTTGACGACGTTGCTGGCCGTCATCGCCATTCTGGTCATCGCCGGTGGCGATGTGTGGGATTTCGCGATGGTCATGTTCTTCGGCGTGTTCGTCGGTACGTACTCCTCCATCTTCATCGCCAGTTCGTTCATCAACACGTGGCACAAGAAGTCCCAGCGTAGCGCTTCGCGCCGTGCTGAGGCAGCCGCTGGTGAGCTTGAAACCGTCGAGGCAAAATAAAGCCCACGACATCATGAATCGATAAAAACGAAAAAATCTGCGCAGCGAAAGTTGCGCAGATTTTTTTTGCCATATATTATTAATCATGATGACTTTTTCGAAAAACAAGAACCATATTTGACAAGGAAACAAACATGAACGAATTCCCGAAAGGCGGCATTTCCACGAAGCAACTGGCTGATTTCGCAAAAGCGTATGACAAATCACCGAATGCGCGGCTTCTGACGAACGCGTTCCACAAGCTGAAGATCAATGACATGGCCATCTCCTCCGAAGGCCTGGCCGCTCAGAATTTCGTGTTCTCAACGGATATCAAGACGATGTCCTCCACGAATCAGAAGTCGTCCGGCCGTTGCTGGCTGTTCGCGGCGACAAACTGCCTGCGTGAAATCGTCGCGAAGAAGAACAAGCTCGACGATTTCGAACTCTCGCAGAGCTGGCTGGCCTTCTGGGATAAGTTTGAACGCGCCAACTACTTCCTGGAGAGCATCTTGGCGACGGCTAATCTGCCGACTGACGATCGCGTCGTGGCTTATATTCTGAACACGGGCGTTGGCGATGGCGGCCAGTGGGACATGTTCGTGAACATCATCAATAAATATGGTATCTGCCCGAAGAGCGTCTATGGCGAAACGGCTCAGTCCAGCGGCACAGGCAACATGAATTCGCTGCTGAACCGTGCCTTGAAGGTCGATGCCGTCGTATTGCGCAAAATGGTCGCTAAACGCGCTTCCGCCGCGAAGATCGCGGCCGCCAAGACGGAGATGATGTCCAAAATCTATACATTCCTCACAACCTGCTACGGCAAGCCCGTGGAGAAGTTCGATTTCGAATACAAGGATAAGGACGGAAAGTACCACTGCGAGAAAGGCTACACGCCGTTGTCGTTCAAAAAGAAGTACTTCGGTAACATGCTGGACGATTACGTCTCCATCATCAACGCCCCGACGGATGACAAGCCGTTCAACGAAGTGTTCACGGTCGATTTCCTCGGCAACGTCGCAGAGGCCGCTCCGCTCCGTTATCTGAATCTGTCGATTGATGACTTCAAGGCCCTCGTCCTCAAGCAGTTGCAGGACGGCGAAATCGTTTGGTTCGGTTCGGACTGTGGCAAATATTCCGAACGCGGCGAAAAGAACCTCTATGATCCGGATGTGTATGATTTCGAATCGGTTACAGGCCTTGATCTGTCGATGACGAAAGCAGAGATGCTGGATTACGGCTTCAGCGCGATGAACCACGCAATGGTCATCACGGGCGTGAATGTCGTCAATGGCAAGCCGAACCGCTGGAAGATTGAAAACAGCTGGGGCACCGACGGCCCGAACAAAGGCTATTATTTCATGTCCGACAAGTGGTTTGATTCGTACGTCTTCCAGGCGGTTGTCCACAAAAAGTATCTTGGCAAGAAGGCGGATTTGCTGAAGCGCAAACCCGTCGTTTTGAAGCCATGGGATCCCATGGGAACGTTGGCTTAAGCCAACGATATGGGAGGGTCACGTTCCCGCGTGACCGGACGCGCAGGAGCGCGTCCCTCCCACCACTAACCACTAACCACTAACCACTAACCACTAATCACTAATCACTAACCACTAACCACTAATCACTAAAATTACACCCACACGGAGAATGTATTGCCAGTCGGGCCGCCGTAATGTGAATCGGCGGCCGACTGGAAGTCGCACACAGGGAACGACTTGACGACTTTTCCATCGTGGATGATTTCTGCATTCCACGCGCCCCAGCAGAGGTCGTTTTTGCGCGGTGTCAGCTTCAATGTGCAATCCAATCCGTTCACGGTGTCCGCACTGTAAATCTGATCCGCCGTGGCTCCTGCGCGGCGTGCACGAGCCAACACCAACGGGCCGACCATCATCGTCGCCGCCATTGTAGAGCGGTAGTTGCGGACGACGGCGTCCCCCGAATACATGGCGACGCATTGGTAGCGTTTGTATGGCCAACCTTTCGGATCGTTGGCATCCGCCGCGATGTTGTCCGTCGGACGGCTGACGATGCGCGGCGCCATGTCGAATGTCAGCATATAGACATTTCCCTGTTGCGAAACGGTGAGTTTTGGACACCAGCCCGGCTTGCGGAAGCGGATTTTCGCAGACGTGTCGCTAACCGTTACAGTCACGATATTTCCGACTGGATAGTTGCCACGGATTTTGAACGTCACACCATCTAGCGTGGCCGTCGCATCTTGATAGAAATTGACTTGGAACACTCCATCTTGATCACGCACGACGGTGGCGGATGCCATGTCCATGAATGTGCGCGGCACGTTGTTGACGCAACAATGGTTGTAGGCGCAATTGCATTGGAAATTCGGCTCGTGGCGGGTGGCGGCGCGAATGGAGAAGGCCGCCCATGAGCCGTCACGGTAAACGCCAGCCAAAAACGCATTGAAATACGCGAACTCCATGTAATCCAGATATTTATCATCGCCCGTGATCAAGAATAGATCATATGAGAGGCGAATCCAATGGATCGTGTCGCAAAGCTCTGTGGCGGCATTCGGATAATGGGCGGCACCGATGAATTTATCGACGAAACCAACGTCGCCAATCGGATTCAGTTCGCTTTTTGCGAGATTTTCATGGATGGCGGCGACGGCGTCCAGACAACGCTTTTCGCCCGTCACGCGGTAATATTCCAGCAAACCATCAAGACAGCTCATCATTTCATAGCTTTTCGCCCAGCCGGAGGCGTTGGGGTACCATTGCCACAGTTCCTTCCCGTTGAAGGCGTTGCGGAAGAAGTTCGGACCTTTTCCGTCTTCACGGTCCCAGTCGGGAAGCATTTCCGCCGCGTAGTCCAAATACTTCTTGTTTCCCGTCTCTTCGTAGAGCATGACCAATGGCTTCAAAACGGACATGGAAGCGACGCCCATGATTTGGTCATTGCCTGTCACATACAACGGAATGCCAAGACGATGCATCATGTCGATCCATTGATCCATCTGGCGGATGACGCTGTCCATGATTGATTGGTCTTTCGTGACTTTGGCGACCATTAACATGGCCCATATCAGATACTTGCGATTCCACAGATTCCAAAGGCAGTGCCATCCGAAGGCGGGATTCTGATCCATCATGCGGCCTGTCTCCTCCGTGAAGGCGACGCGCTCTTTATCCGTATAGGAGCCAAGATAGCCGTCGTCGTCTTGCAATGCCATCAGTCGATGGCATTCGTCTTTTATAAACGTCAGTAATTCAGCATCCTGCGTATAATCCGCCACGCGGGCGGCACTGAGCATCAGTTTGCCCCAGAATTCGCCGCGCCACATGCCGCCGGCAGGCATGCCTTCGTCGTCATCGCGTCGTTCGATAGGGGAGCGTGCTTCGCCGAAAATGTCTTTCTTCGCAAAATCCGAAAGAACGCGGAATTGAAGAAAACGATCCATTTTCTCGCCCGGAACGCCTTCCAGACGGACATCCTTCAACTGGCAGTCACGATATTTGTCCATATTAATCCTTTCCATGAATATCTATACATTTTAAATCAGTCTATCGGTAGAATACTGTGCATCTTCTTGTAAAGATTGCAAATCAGATTATCTTTTTCAATGCATAATTCATAATGCATAATTCATAATTTCTCATGTAAAACGATAGGTGAAACAATGTGTAGCGAAGCAGGCGACAAAGCCATTCCAAATAACGATAATACACTGGTGGAAAACAACTTGCATACGAATCTCCAATTGCGTTTCCGCTCCCCCACGACGGGCAGCGACGAGGCATGGCGCAAAACCTACCAGATGATCGCCGAAAATCCAGGCTGTTGTGACGAAGTATGGTTTTCCACGGGAATTGGCGTCCCGCCGCTTGAATGGCACGCGGAAAACGCCGCACGAATCGCGCGTGGGGCAGAGGAGCTTCGCCGCATCGGCATAGTTTCCAGCATTCAGATACAGGCCACTATCGGACATTCAGATGAACTGTCGGCTTCGGAACGGACAGACGGCAAGACATGGCCAGGCTGGGTTGGCCGCGATGGCACAAAATGCCTCTATTGCAATTGTCCGCGTCAGCCCGCATTTCTTGATTATATCGCGAAAATGACGGAATATTACGCCGCCTTCCAGCCGTTGAGCGTCTGGATCGACGATGATTTGCGCATTACAAATCACAGTCCCGCCGCCCCTTGGAACAAGGCGAAAGACGGTTGGATCGGCTGTTGGTGCGATACATGCATCGCCGCTTTCAACGCCGAAACAGGCGGCAATTGGACGCGCGAAACTTTGGACAAGGCAATGACGATGGAAAGCGATCTTTTCAAGCAATGGAAGGCGTTTTCGGAAGGTTCCGTCACTGCCATCGCGCAGTTGATCGCGGATGTTTTCTTGCGGATTTCACCGAACACAATGCTCGCCCTGCAACATGGCAACAGGATGGACGACAGCTTTACCGCCATGCTCAAGACGTTGCATGAGGCCAGCGGCCGTCCCGTCGGCTCCCGCCCAGGCGGTGGCCAATATTACGATGTCAATCCAAACGACCAGATTTATAAGAGTCTGATGTCCTGTCGTTTCCGCAAAGACATGGGGGATCCGGAATGGATTTCCGTCTGGACGCCAGAAATCGAAACGTTTCCGCGCAACTACGGTTCCCGTTCCGCCCAAAGCGTTATCGTAGAGGCATTTTCCGCATTTATGTATGGCATGAACGCCGCCAGTCTGTTTGTCACGCAGACGGGACACGAATCGGAAGAGCTGTATTCGCGCACGATGCTCAAACCAATCGCCGACGCGTCGCCAGTCTTGATAGGTTATGCAAACTCCTGCGAGGGAACGTTTCCCGCAGGTTTCTCCAACGATTTACCTGTCGATAAACTTTATCCTTTTGCTCACACAGGCGTTCCCGTTCTGTTTGGAATTGGTAAATCCTATGGCAGCTTGACGGAATCGGATCTCAAAATCAACCGTTGCACAGCGCTTTCCACAGAAGTGCAGAAACTACGCGATGATTTGGATGCACGTTGCGGCGGCATGGTGGCTGTTGTGGAATCACCATTTGTCGGTCTCATGATTCCGCATGTGACAGATGAATGGCAACTTAGGAATGTCGCATTGCTTAATGTGCGCATTGATTCGCAAGGGCCGATAAAGTTACGTCTTCGCGGCATTTCCGCTAATGTGACAAAAGCCGTCTGGCATGAATTGCGACGTGAACCACGAGAACTGCCTGTCCTTTTTGACGACGGTTGCGTTCGCGTGGTCATTCCGGAAATCGGTGCATGGAATGGCGGGTATTTGGAATTGTGTGAGTAAATGGTGGATTTCACAAATACTATCTAATATACGCTTCTCCTGTGACTTACAGTCTTCCATCATGAACATGCCATCCAGTTCACATACAGATATTGTGCCATCCATGTCTTTTCTGATGATCACCTACAATCAGGAAAAGACGATTGAACAGTCGCTAAAATCCGCTTTGGCGCAGGATTATCCGAATCTTGAAATCATCGTCTGCGACGATTGTTCCAAAGACCGGACGTTTGAAATCGCCACGAAAATCGCGGCGGACTATCATGGCCCGTTCAAAATCATCCTCCATCGGAACGATCCGAATCTCGGTATCGGAGCGAATTTCCATAAGGCGTTCACGCTTGCTTCTGGCGAATGGCTTTTCATGGCCGCAGGCGACGATGTCTCCACGCCGGATCGCTGTCAAACTATCGCCAACGGAATTCGACAATATCCCGACGCATTTGCATTCGGTTCGAATTACGAAGTCATCGACGGTGATTCAAAACGCATCGGTTTCTCACGGCCTGAGCAATTGCTTGGACCAGGGGCGGTTATTGCATGGCATCGCTCTGTCTTCACGTCTTTTAGGCCATTGGGGAAGGAGCTGAAAGTGGAGGATGCACCGCTTTATCCACGCGTCTTCCTGCTTGGCGGAACGTATGTCAAATTGCCGCAAGTCACGCTTCAATACAGAATGGATGGACATAGCTTCACTGGGCAGGATCGTGACAACGCGCTCAATGTCCAGAAATATTTTCTGAAGGTCCGTAAAGTTTTGGACAAAGTCATGGATCATCGATTTGTGGATATCGCGACGGCGCGTACGTTTCCTGCTCAAAATAAATGGCTTGACTTGCTGGAAGAACGCCAGAAATGGGTTGCCAAAGCTATTCGAGAGGACATAACTGCGCGGGAAGAAACGATTCGCATTCTCGAAGCTCCGATCATGTCCAAACTGCGTTTTTTGTTTTTCAATGCTTCGCCGTCGTTGCACATGTCCTTCCCGCAACGTCTGAAGCTTATCCTCTCCAATTATCCGCTTCTTATTTGGATCAAACGAAAAATATCCGAACCAATTGAATGGTCGGAAATGATTGCAAAGGAGACAGTTCCAGAACTTCCTGCCAATCTGTCACCACAGATCATCGACGCACGGCATTATCTGTCGCACGTCGATTGCGACTATTGCGGTTCGGACTATTTTGACAGTTTTGAGCGTGACTTCCTCACGCCTGAACGCAAGAAGATTCTTCAGCTTCCATGAACTTATTCAGCCAGTTTCCAGCAACGGCGGCTGGAGCTTTCACGTGGAAGATTCCATGGTGAATCATACAGATGGATGACCGTTCCTGCGATGACGTCCGACAGCACGTCTAACGGCGGATTGAAGCCGCCTGCGCTTAAGAAATAGCCCCATCCGTCACAGCGGATGCCGCCTACGAAGCAGTCGGCACCGCCCATGACGAGTTTTTCCTGATAAGCGGTTGTCACGAACGACCGCTGGACGCCGGCCCGTGAAATTTCCAATCGTTTGCTGCGTTCTTCGCCAAACCATTTTCGTCCATCAGCCGTCAACGTCAATGGACGGGACGGATCTTCCACGGGCGTCGTCGCACAGGAGAAGCCCAATACGGCGGCGTTGCCGCTGCCGACCGACTGGCTTTTATATGTCCCGTCCGCCTGTTGCTGACGTTGGATGAAGAACGGATAACCACCTGTCGCCCAGACAATTCCGCCCTTCTCAATGTATCGTTTGATGGCACCGATCGTCTCGCTCATGCTGACGCCATGCGGCACGAAAATGCTTTCGCCGCCGCAGTTCACGACGGCGAATGGACGTTTGCTTCGGTCTGTTTCTGAAATCATCGACAGCAGTTCCTGCGGCTTTTTGACACGTATGACTTCCAAACCAGTTCCCGCCAATTGCTTTTCAAGAGCAGCTATCAACGCCAAGCCGCCTTGCTCTTCCTCTTCGGATACGCCATCGACACACAGCACGGCGATTTTATTGTTCCATCCCAACGCCTTCGGAGACTGCTTTTCCAGCTCTGCAGGCATTGCGGCCTGTTCGCCCGCCGTCCGCGGCAACGACAGCAAATCCGTTTCACTCATCCGTGTTTTCCATGTTGCTTCTACGGCCTTGCCATCATGTCCAAGTAGCTTCAACGGCGCCTTCGTCCAATTTTCACTTGCGCAAATGGGAATATCTGTTCCCGCAACGCCATAAACGGCGCCATGCAACTTGCCGTCGCGTTCATACAGGGCGAAACCGCCTTTACCGCCCGTTTCGGCGGATGTTTCCACATAGCCGACCAGCAACTCTGTCCTAGGCGCTACACCAATGAAACCGTGACCACAGAGAGGATGCCGAATCAGCCATTGCACAATCCAGTCATTGTTCTTGAATACAATCGTCCCTTCAAAATCCTTTTCCGTCAAGGCGACCGTTTCGGGGCCGAGATTCACAATGAGTTCTACTTCGTCGCCTTCATAGTTCGCGTAAACGACTCCGTCGGGAGCTTGTCCTTTCAGATAGCGGAACCGCTGGAGCTTTCTGCCCGCGTACTGCGAACAAAGCGCTTTCTGGATGGCATCCAGCCAGTTCAGCCAACTGCGGCGTGACTCGCTTCGTTCCGCACCAAGATTCCAGCGGTAGCTCAATCCATAACCAAACGCAAGTGTCTCGGCAAGACGTTCTTCCGTCTCCGTAAAATGTCCGAGGTCATGCGTCGTGAAAAGGCATTGGTCATGGCCAAGGAAACTCAACAGCGGGAAGAACTCCCATTCGCCGTCGGGATAGCGGTAGCGCAGATGCTGACCGTGGCGTTTGCCGCCCGCCTCAACGCTGGCCCATGCACAGCCGCAGATGATGGTCTCGAAATTCAGCACGCGGTCGTGGCCGTCTTCCGTAGCCATCGGAACGACCGCTGAATCTTCCATCGTCAGCGAATGCATACCGTCCAAGCCGGAGGCCTTCAACGGCTCCAATTCGTTGTAGTTCCATGACCAACGGCGTGCACCAATCTGGTCTTGGAACAGTACGTCACTTGGAAATTCCTCTGTCATCTGGCGGCGGACTTTTCGATGGGCGGCCTGTACGGCGGGATGCCAGAAGCACAGGCTGTAGCCTTTGTTGCCTCCATAGTTCTCAAGATTTGTCGAACCATTGCGCAACCGCAGCAGAGGTGCATCGCCTTCGCGCTCAAATGTTTCCCCCTTTGGTTCGATACACCACCACGACGTGTTCGTGTAGGGCATCATCAAATGGCCCATCGCCTTGCCAGCCATGATGAATTGCTTCAAATCGTCATTTGTCCCCCACGATTCGCGTGCGGGCAGATGGTCGGGATACTGCTTGTCGAAACCGCCGTGCATGTATTCCGAGTAATGGACAAGGCTTGGAACGGGAAGTGCCTTCATCGCTTCCGTCTGCTCCGCCGCCGTCAGTCCGCTGAGTCGTATCAACAACGAATTCTTCAATTTATCCAACACATCCGCCTTTGGGACTTTCGCCGTCAGACTGCCATGGATTTCGTTCAGTTCCGCATATTTCGCCATGGCTTTGTGAACATCACGATATGCCGCCAGCCGCAGCACGGGCGACGACCATGTCTGGCCAGGCTCGCAGGCCATCATCCAACTGTGGCGATAGCGTGCGCAGTCGTTTTCACGGCCGGACAAATCCAACTGGCATGGTTTCAGCAGTCGTTCTTTGTCCCACGGCTGCCGCATCATCGGCTGGATACCCATAAGCGCAAAACCGCCATTCTTCCCATAATCCAAAAAAGTGAAATCGGCCACCGCGCTCGTATAAGTCTCGGATACAGACATATACGGCTCCGGAACGATGACCGTGTAGAACGAATAACCGCCGACTTCCCACCAGACGCCACCTTTTTTCACATAATTTTTCACCAAATCGAGATCTGCCAGCAGGTTTTCAGGCTTCATGCTCGGGAACAGCTCTCCATATGGATTTAGAATCATTGCGAAATCATTGCCGCGCAACGCTTCCCGCATGGCGTCCGCCGATTCCAATACAATGAATTTTCCTTTGCAGGCCGCCATGAATGGCGCACGTTCCAGAAACGACTGCCAATCCAACGGCGAGCCAGGCGTCCATGAACCATGCGCAGGCCCGTTTTTCAGCAAAACAAGGCCGATTTTCTTCTCTTGAAAACGCGCCTTGTCACGATAAATCAACGCGTTCATCGTTCCGTTCACCATTGTGCGGAACAACGCCGCACCGAAGTCGCCTGTCGCGCTGTCGTTGCCGTTGCCGCCCATACGGAACAGCCATCCGTCGCCGCCGAACTGGCTTCCCGACAGGGCGGAACCGCATTCGTTTTCAATTAACGACACATCGAACTGACCTTCCGCAGGCGGACGATTGACGCGCATCACCTGCGATTCAACAGAACGGATCACTTCACCAGTGAACCATTTGCGGCCTTCGTCCGTCACCTTCAGCGGATGGACGGGCTCGCGGTCCGCCAATGATTTCAACGGCCCACCATAGACGTGCTCATATCCACGTGGCCCAGAAGGTGCTGTTTTGTATTTGCAATGCGGATACTTATGCTCTTTGAAGAATGACGGCTTGTAGGCGACGCCGAGCCCTTCCGCACCACGCATCGGAAACACGACACGCTCCAGTCCATCCTCACCGTACAGGCCATCCAGCCCGAAATCAAATCCGTCCGGCAACGTCAGCTTCAGAATCGGACGGTTTGTCCTGTTGATGCGCGCACTCATATCGCAACCACCACCATCAAACACCAACATCACGGTCATGCTCAGCAAATCGCTTTCATATGTCATTTGCCAGCCATGTTCCAAGTGTTCATGTTTCACCGTCCCGTTCCATGGCTCCGTCAAAAATTCCTTCGCCGAAATGGTCTTCTTTTTCGTTTCGGGGAGGACATCTGCAAACTCCAATGTCCACAAATTGTCCATCACAAAATACCGGCCGGTGTGCCATTGGAATGTCATGGCATAAGGATTCTTCCCGTTATATTTCCAACCATTAAACCTCCATTCTTGACCATTCAAGGCAGTGGCCCCCACGAGTGTCATCAACAGAAGATTCATCATTCGTTTCATACGGCCTCCATATTGTTGGAAAATTAATGTCTTTTTATCATCAAGACATTATATTACAATATTATTCAGAATCAAATCCAACTGTCAAAAACACAGAGGCACGCCATGTCAAAAATCCGTTTGCAAGCCCACCGCGGCGTCAGTTCAGAGTTTCCCGAAAACACCTTCGCCGCTTTCCAAGCTGCCATTGACGAAGGCTACGATATCATTGAACTTGATCCCAAATACACAGCGGACAACCATATCGTCATCCTTCATGACCGTACGGTCAATCGCACGGGCCGCCGTCAGGATGGATCCACCCTCCCGCCGGATACCGCGATTAAAGATTTGACGTTTGCGCAGGCCCGCGAACTTGAATATGGCTCATGGAAGGATCCGAAATTCAAAGGCGAAAAACTGCCGTCGTTGGAAGAACTGATTGATTTCATCAAAGCGCACAATATTCCCTTCAAGTTCGACAATGTGTGGGAGACCTTCCCGCCGGAACAACAGGAAATCTTCCTGTCGCAATTGGAAAAGGCCAATCTGGGAAGCAAGATCGGCTTTACGTGCCGTAAGCCTGAATGCTTCGCGCTTGTCGCCAAACGTTTTCCGCAGGCGGAGCTTCATTGGGATGGCGCGAACGACAAGGCGACGTTGGAAGATGTCGTGAAAGTCGCCGCCGGCCATCGCCTGACCATTTGGGTTTGCTACGACAACAAGCTGACAGGCTGGTTCAAAGGCGCGAAAGCCACACAAGAACTTTGCGACATGGTGCATCAGTTCGGCGAAATCGGCATCTGGATTCTCTCGCAGGAAGCGGAGCTTGACGACACCGTCAACGTCTTCAAAGCCAACGCCATCGAAACGACAGGCCACATCAAGCCATCCATGCTTGCGTGATTCAATGGGAGGGTCCCGCTCCTGCGGGATCAGATACGGATTTGCGGTCCCGCAGGAGCGGGCCCCTCCCTCAAAAACAATTTAAAATATAAAAACAAACGGAATCAATATGAGAAAACGTTATCAAGAAGCCAGTTATGACATCGTCGTGGTCGGAGGCGGCATGGCCGGCCTCTGCGCCGCCATTTCCGCCGCGCGTCACGGCGCCAACGTCGCTCTCGTCCATGCCCGCCCCGTGCTCGGCGGCAACGCTTCCAGTGAAATTCGCATCCATATCAGCGGAGCAGACCAAAGCCTCCGCCAGACGGATTACGCGGAATCCGGCCTGCTCTATGAACTGATGCTCGAAAACAAAAGCCGCAACGACACGTTCAATTATTCCATTTGGGACATGGTTCTCTTCGAAGCCGCCAAAAATGAAAAGAATCTAACGGTCTATCTGAATTGCCCCATGTTCGACTGCTCCGTCGATGGCGACATCATCACCTCCATCTCCTGCTTCCAGGAGACGACAGAATTGACGTTGAAAATCTCTGCGCCGCTATTCGTCGATGCGACAGGCAATGGCACGCTTGGCTATTTCGCAGGAGCGGACTATACGCAGGGCAGCGAATCCAATAAAGAATATGGCGAACCGCACGCTCCCGATCAGCCCAATAACGAACGCATGGGCAACACGATTCTCATGAAAGCCGTCGATACAGGCCATCCCGTCAAATACGAACCGCCCGCCTTCGCGAAGAAATTGACGGAACATCAGCTCCGCTATCGCGTCCATTCCAAAACAATGAAAGTCGATGCGAGTATGGCGCCCGATCCGGAAGAATGGCTCCGCCTTTCCGCATGCAGTTGCGCCGCAGTCGATTACGGCTACTGGTGGTTGGAGCTCATGGGCGATGGCGACGATATCATTCCCGACTATGAAAAAATCCGCGATGACTTGATGGCCTACGCCTACGGTCTGTGGGATCACATCAAAAATGGTGGACAGCATGGCGCGGAAAACTTTGCACTCGAATGGGTTGGCGCATTGCCCGGCATGCGCGAAAGCCGCCGTCTTCTCGGTGACTACGTGTTGAACGAATGCGACATTTTGGAACATCGTCAGTTCGACGACGCCGTCGCCTACGGCGGCTGGTGTGTGGATCTCCATGCGCCGCACGGACTTCTGGATTTTGATGTTCTGCCGAGCGACTGCCATCACTTCACAGGCGTTTATACGATTCCATACCGTTCGTACTATTCACGCAACATCCGCAACCTCTTCCTTGCGGGACGCGACATCAGTACGTCCAAGCTTGGTCTTGCCAGTACGCGTATTCTCGGTTGCTGCGCCGTCGGCGGCCAGGCGGTCGGCACTGCCGCCGCCTTGTGTGTGAAATACAACGTCCTACCGCGCGAATTGGCACCGCATATTCCTGAAGTCCAGCAGCTTATCTTGAAAGACGACGGCTTCCTGCCGAATATTCTCAATCAAGACGAAAAGGATTTTGCACGAAAGGCGACGTTTACGGCGAGTTCCGCGAAGCCAAACGGCACGCCTCAAAACGTCGTCAACGGCGTCTCCCGCAAACTAGGCGACGAAACGAACGCATGGATTTCCAACGGCTTGTCCACCGACGGCGAAACGCTTTGCATGAAATTGGATGCGCCGCATATCATCTCTGAATTGCGGCTGACGTTCGATTCCAATTTCGCCTATCCGATCCGCGTCACGATGTCCGCCAACCGCCAGGCGCAGCAGCGTATTGGCGTCCCGCCGGAACTCGTTAAGGATTATACGATTACGGCCTTCCGCAACGGGAAGGCCGTCTATACCAAAGAGATAAAAGACAATCATCAGCGTCACAACGTCGTGGCGATTCCGCCGACGGAATGCGACGCCATTGAATTCCGCTTCACCGCCACCAACGGCGCGGCCGATGTGACAGTGTATGAAATCAGAGCCTACTAGGCCTCTAGAAGGCTAGGCGGCTAGAAATCTAGAATACTAGAAAACTAGCCGCCTAGAATACTAGAATACTAGCTTTTTAGTCTATTTTTAGTTCCCCAATCCGCTTCTGGATTTCAGCGGCGTTTTCCATGAAGAACACGTTGCGTTCGAACGACTTCATGATCACGTCCGGAGCGATGCTTCTGTTCTGCCATTTCGGTGCGTTCAGGAAGCCGAACACTTCGAACATCAGGAGAACGTCGTTCGGCAGCTGCTTGACGGCTTCCATGATGCCTGCCCAGTCGATGACGCCCAGGCCCGGATACCAATGGCATTCGTCAATGCCGTCGTAGTCGGAGATGTGGAACGTGCGAATGCGCGGCGCCAACAGCTTGATGCCATCGACCAGTTTTTCGGGATGGCCGCAGAAATGGTTGACGTCGAAGCAGACGCCGACCTGCTCCAGCGGGAAGCCATCGACCATCGCGGCAAGTTCCTCCGCCGTGTTGCCGAGGCATGAACGCGGCAGGTCTTCCACGTTGATGGAGATGCCTTGTTCCTTCGCGACGGGAACGAGTTCCGACAATGTCTTGCGGAACGCCTTGATCCATTCCGCGCGTTCCGGATTGTCCCATGGCACGGGTTCCAGACAGCCATGCAACGTGAAATTCTTGCATTTCAGCGGAGCGCATGCGCGGATGAATGCCGCCGTTTTGTCGGAGGCGGGCTTGCGTTTGCTTTCATCGGGATCGGCGAACTCCCAGCCTCTGCCGAACGGAATATGGATGCTGCCGATGATGACTCCGCCGGCGTCCTGCAATTCGGCCATGATGCGGACTTTTTCGCCGATGGTTTCCGCCATACAGCCTCCGCCGCAGGAGTATTCGATGCGTTTCAATTTGGCGCGTTTCAGGCCTTCAAGCCATTCTGGCTGCAAGGCGATACTGTCAGGAACGGATGTTGCATACTGGTACATGGTGGTTTCCTTGTAATGATAAAAAGGGACGAAAGGGACAAAAGGGACGAAAGGGACGAAAGCCATAAAACCATAGGCCATAAGCCATAAGCCATAAGCCTATAGGCGCCAACGTCTTAGACGTTGGCTGGCAGACCGGTTTCCACGCTCTTGTAGCAGGCGTTCATGAAGTCAATCGTCTGGCGGTGCCAACGGAGATTGATCTTCGGCTGCTTGTGATTGCGGATGCAATCGACGAATTCGTCGATGAGGCCGATCCATTCGTCGAAGTACGTGTATTGAACGGTATAGCGGTCGTGTGGCGCACCGTTGTGATAGACATTCGGGCCGAAACAGTCGCACATGACAGTGCCTTTCTCGCCTGTGATGGTCACGTTGACTTCCATGCGTTTCGGGAAGACCTCCCAACCAGGCGCGGGCACGGCGAGGCGTTCCTCCATGCGCGACCATGACGGATCGAACAGGAAGGCCGTGCCGTCTTTCATCTTGCCGCTGGCGAGAATCATGTCCTCCACTTCGATGTCCGGCCGGAGATTGGGGGCGACTTGAGAATAGACATAGTCAAAATCGGAGCCTGTCAGCCAGCGGATCAGATCGAAGATATGCGGATGGTCGCAGAGAGCGCCGCCGCGGAAACGGCTGTCGCCTTTCTTGAGCGGAACGCGCGAACCGTAGGAAGCTTCGGGCACGCCCTGCCACGGGAAGGCCCAGACGGGCGACAACGTGATGTTCGTCATCTGGACGGACAGCAACTTGCCGAGCTTGCCGGACGCGATGATCTCCTGAAGTCGTTTGACGACAGGATTATAGTGCATTTCCAATTCGATCTGGCAGACAATGCCCGCCTTATCGACTAGTTCGATCATCTCGTCGTATTCCTTCGGATCGAAGGTCGGAATCTTCATGGAGAGGATGTGGACGCCGCGCTCCGCACAGAGCTTCATCTCTTTCAGATGCTGGTCGTTGGCGGATGCGATGACGACGGCCTCTATATCGGGATGCTTCGCAAACATCTCTTCGGCAGAGAGATAGCAGGGCACGCCGTTGTTGTAGAGTTCATAGACGTCTTTCGCGCGCTGGTCGGCGGCGCATGAGGCGACCCAATCCAGTTTGCTGTTTTCGCGAAGCGTCTGGTAGTATTTGCGGGTATGGCCGTGGGTGAGGGCCATCATGGCGATTTTCACAGGTTTCATGGATGTTCCTCCTCAGCAGCAGACGGGTTTACGTAACTTGTCCGATTCCAGCGCGTTCTGGACTTGCGCTGTGACTTTCGCGTCGATGGCGTTCCATTGTGAAACGAGCGACGGATCGGAAAGGACGGCGTAGGCGGCGCGGATGGTCAGAATTTCATCCAGTTCGAAGCCGAACAGTTCCGTATCCGTGTCGGTATAGCGTTTTTCGCCGTCGGCCGTGAATTCGTAGATGGAGGCTTGCGGAACCTGCGTATCGACCGTGCGGTCGCAGGCGACGCCGCGGCGGGCGATGATTTCATGCTTGTCGATCGGCTCCGCATTGGCGGGCAGGGCGGCGGAACATTCGATGGAGCAGCTCTTTCCGTCTGCCAGACGGACGATCAGATTGGCGGTTTTGCCGTTGACGGTCGCGAACAGCGACGTGACGTCTGATTCGCCTAGAAACGCCGCCAGATCCAGTTCGCGATAGAGCAACGGGCGGATGCAATCCGCCGCTTTCAGATTCATGAAGCGCAAGGTGGAGACGCCTTCCAGAATCTTGTTGTCAATGAGATTCTTCAATTCGATGAAACGGCGTTCCTTTCTCCACGGGAGCAACTTGCAGATGGTGCCGTCGCCAAGCTTGAGCTCTGCGCAATTGCCGATGGAGCCTTCCTTGGCGGCGACGATTTCGCCGTCCGCCTTGACGGCGTATTTGTCGCGGAGCCGTTGTAGCGCCGCATTCATTTCTTTTAGTTTCATGATGGATTCCTATGGTTTTATGGGACAAATGGGACTACTGGGACAACTGGGACTTACAGCATCTTGATGCGCGGCTTGTATTTGGCAAGATAGGCGGCGTTCTTTTCGTCGCCGCCGGGCGCGTTGGCGCTGTTCCACACGGGCGGGACGATGCCGCGTTCGACGCATTGGCGAACCGTCTCGATTTCAAGCAGATGGGCGATCGTGAAATCGACGATGTTGGAGACTGGAGCGATCGGCGTGTCCAGCCCGGGGATGTTCACGATGGCGTCGCCGACGGGATTGTAGTCATCGATGCAGACGTCTGCGAAATCGAAGAGATTCTTGCCGGACGGATGGCGGATGAAATGGTCTTTCGGCATTTCGTTCTGCCAGTGGGAGCTCGCGACGGCGATGATTTTGCCGCCTTGCTTCTTGATTTGCATGGCGGCATCAATCGTGGCGGGATTGATACCGATGTTGTGGAAGATGATGACGACGTCGTCCTGCTTGATGTCGTAGTATTTGATGATGGACGCGCCGAAATTGACGGTGCGTTCAAGCTCCAAATACTTAAGCGACTGATTGAAAACGGACAGCGCCGTTTCCATGAGCGGATTGATGTTGGCGAGACCGCCTGCGCGGAAGAACATTTCGCCCATGGGGAGCGTCGTATGGCCGCCGCCGCCATAGACGCTGATGAGGCGGTCGTTGGCGATGGCGTCCGCCATCAGGCTGGCGGCTTTCTGGATGTTGTCGGCTTGCTCATCGACGACTTTCCGAATGTTGGCGAAGGCGTTGTCAACGTAGCCGAAATCATTGAGTTTTCCCATAATCGTTTCCTTTTATGTTTATAAGTTTGAAAGTTCTGCGATGATGGTCGCCATCTTCGAAATTGTCTGCGGCAGTTTATCGAAGGCCTCTTCTGTGTCAACCTGCATGTCTTCCAACGGCTTTTCATGGAACGCATCGACAATGGGCTGGGCCAGTTCCTTCAATGGCTGCTGCAAGTCGTTGAACGGAGCGTGGTTGCCGGAATCAAAGCGTTTGGCGAAATAGTCCGTGTAGACATCAATGACAGGAATGTAGATATCGGAGACCAATTCCGTGATCTGCGTACGGCAATAGTTGTTTTCGGCGTTGCCTTTCAGCGTGGTTTCGAAGTTCGGATTCGTCTCATGCTTCTCCTGAAGTGCCTGCAATGACGCATATAGGGAGAATTCATCACTGGCGGAGAGAATGTCCAGCATGACGGCGAGAACCTCCCGCATTTTTGTCAGGAAGGCGAGCGGCTTTTCCTTTGGAGCGAGGCCATTCCGCCAGTCTTCCGCCGCGAGCTTGAAGGATGCGCAGGCATATTCGGCGGCGCGTCCCGCGACCATGCGCGCGATGTCGATGACATCGCGTTTGACGAACGGCGTGTCATCCTCAAGATCAACGGTCGCAAGATTTTCAAGCAACGGCTGGCAATTCTTGAGCGGACCTCTGACGCCGTTGGCGAACATCTCCATTTGCAACAGATGGCGTCTTGTCCAGGCGGCCCATTGCGGGATGCGCATGGCATAAAGTTCGTAGTCATGGCCGAATATGGAATTTGGTCCAGACCAATGATCGGCTTTTGCCAACGGGAGGGCAGCCTGCCAGATCGGCAGCATGATTTCGGCGGTTTCTTCGTCATAGCGATTATAGCAGAACGTCTTGACGAAATCGTTGATTTTGATGTTCTGCGGTGTCGGCGACCACGTGTTGGCGGCGAAATATTCGATCATCAGCGTGTCGGAATGGGAAATCTCCGGCCAGTAGATAAGTCCTTTGCACATCGGATCTTCCACCGCCATTGGAAGATTGCGTTCGATGACATTGTAATTGCCGCGCATTTCCGAATGTGCTTCGTAGGCGTGGAAGATGCCGAAAATCCATGGAAATTTGCCGAGAAGGCCCCAGTTCTTGAAATTGTTCAATTCATCATCTGTATCGGACGTATAGTCCAATATAATTGTGTTGGCGGGATCGAATTGCGAGACAAGTTCACGAACTTGTTCAGGCCGCCAATGCATGCAGAAATCCCACGACGCGATCAGCAGCGGAGCCTGCGGGTATTTTTCACGCAATTTGCCGATGATGCGGCGATACGTGTAGAGTTTCATTTCGTGGTTGGCCGCGTCGTCTTTGTAGCAACGGCGTTCCGCGAGGCCGATCGTGTGGAAGAGTGCGGGCGATCCGTATTCTTTGATATGCGTCTGCGTGAGCTTGAAATACGCATCGAGATTCTTGTCTTGACGAATATCCCACACGAGGCCTGTTTTTTCCGCGTAGCCGCTGGTCGATTGCGGGACGAAATCAGGCTTGACTTTGTCCAGATATTGCACAGGCGTGCGGCTGTACCAATGCGTCATCGTGCCGACGTCTTCCGGATGGAGCAGATCACGGTCGCGGGCGTATTGGAGCAACTGCTTCCGCAGTTCGCCGCGCGTTTGCAGCGACCAGAACAGGTTACGGTCGTCATACGAACGCGGAACGGCTTCAGGAACGTCCCATTTCGGATAATCGACGATGTCCGGAAACGCTTTCTGGAAAAGGTCGTCGAGGCCGATTCGGAGCATGAAGAAGTTCATCCGTTTCTTGAGAATCCAGTCGATTTCCTTCTGCCATTGCTCCAGATCCCAATGCTCCGCCTGGAAGCGGTCGAGACTGCGATGGGCGAAATAGCGCAAACCACGATATTCGAATCGTGGTGATTCGGCGACATCAAGATTCGCGATATCGATGTCTGGAAGCGACGGAATGACGTCGCCGTCCCAGAAGTAATGACAACCGGCGCTGCGTTCGAAAAAGTCATAAACGGCGTAGAGCAGGGCGCGGCCGCGACCACCTGCGAGAAACAGGAGATGGCGGTCGTTCTCAAAGGCGGATTTGATGACATAGTCGTCCGAGCCTGTGCGCAATGCGAAATCGCGAATCGTTCCGTCGATGATTTTCTCATGGACGAAATGGTTTGACGCATCGGAGCCAATGACGACGAGATCGCCGTCCGCAGGAGCTTCCGTGACGATGTCTAGCTTGATACAAGTGACTTGAAACCATAGATCTGCGAATGTGCGGGCGGCGATTCCGAAGATGCCTTCGTCTTTTGGAATATGGATTTTTAACATGTCGCTTTTTCCTTCGGCAACCAAACTCTGTTATTTCTTGAGCACGCGTTTGTAGTTTTCGCCGATACGGTCCCACAATTTGAGCGCGTCAGGAGCGGCGAGAACCGTGCCGTAGCCGCCGCGATACGTCCATGACGACAGGCGATCGACGCCAAGTGATTCGTACAGATCGACGACTTTGTCGATTTGCGCGAAATCGGCCGGCTGCTTGTAGTAGCCCATGAGCCAGCGTTCCGATTTCTTGCCGTACTTGCGGGCGGCGGCGACGGTCCGTTCCGTGATTTCCTTGAAGAAGGATTCGGGCAATGCCCAGTTGAGAATCGTCGTGGAGAAGACATCGAAATACGGGCAGGTGGCGACCGTGTCCCAATTGTCGTAGCCGCGGTATTCCGTCACGTAGTAGGTGTTCTGCGTGGCGTGGACGCAGCAGGTGATTTCCTGCTTGGCGTTGATTTCCTTGATGGCTTTTGACGTATTGGAAAGGATTTCCATGGCCTCCCGCCAGCGGAACTGCTTGACGTCGTCATTCATGTATTTGGGCATTTCGTAGCCGTAGTAATCCATGAATTTCTTCTGGCAGACAGGGCAGCGGCATGTCCAGTCGTCGGCGACGCCGCCTGTGATGGAGGCGATGCCTTTTGGGAAGGCGTAGTGCGGTTCATCCCAGAAGAAGCCGTCCGCTCCCGCTTCCTTTGCGAGGGT
>JAFZAB010000230.1 GCA_017548425.1 Victivallales bacterium | reverse complement strand
TTTTTTGTAGATTACGAAACTCTGTTGCATAAGAATACCAACGGCTGCCTGCGGCTCGGCGGTCTGAATCCGCTTCGCGGAAAGTGCTAACAACGTCATGCGAAAGCTTGAAATCCATGGTCTGTTGACTCCGGCGGCTACGACGGGGCTTCACACTTCGCATGACATATAGATGTTTTTTCTGAATTATCTGGATTAACTGGATTCATACTATCTCCAGAACATCCAGAACATCCAGAACTTCCAGAACTTCCAGTAAATTCAGCTTTCAGCTTTCAGCTTTCAGCTTTCAGCTTTCAGCTTTTAGCTAGGAAAGCTTAAGGCAACGCCTTAAGCTTCAAGACGTCCATGTTCATGGAGTTTTCCAAATTGACGAAACGAAAGACATGGCGGCCTTTCGTCAGATTGAAGCGGAAAGGCGTTTTGCCGTCGGCGCTGATGGATTGCCAACGCCAGTCGTCGCGGTCGGAACTCCAGCCGCCTGTTTCTGTAAATACCAGAGAGCGAAGGGCTTCCGAAGGAAGATTACCATCGATGAGCAATGCCCTGTAGGCAGGCGTATCGCTTATGCAATATTTGATTTGCAGTTCATATGCGCCGTCAGCTGGAACATCGAACGTATATTCCAGCCAATGGCCGGGCCAGTCCCAATGAAGGAACGCCTTGCCGTCGGCTCCGACTTTGTCCGCCACAACGATTTTGCCGCCGTCCTCACGCATCGGTTTTTCCGCCTGGACAACGACTTCCGTATCTTTGGGGGCCGTTCCGCAAGGAGGCAGTGGTTTCACGTTGAAATCTAGATTCGGCTTGTCGGCTTTTGCAGTCTTTTGACGAATTTCATAGGCGGACGGCCCCTGCCCCATGATCAGTTCGTATTCGACTTCTCGTTGCATATCAAGAATTAATGATTCATCTCCTCTTTTCATAACGGCGGCTTTTTGTTGCCGTTTGCCATCGCAATCCAGTTCATATGCGACTATCTCGTAGGTATTCTTGAGTGTCAATGTCGCTTTTACGTCATCGGCAGCCGATATGATTGCAACAGAAGATGATAGCGAATTCAGTGAAAACGATGTCTTTCCTGAAAGTTGCACAGTGCCGACAGGACTTTCAAGTTTTGTGCCGTCAACAAGCCCCATGAAAACCGTCGGAACCGATGGCGTTCCTGCGTAAATGGCGCAACGACCGTCTGTTGTCATCTCGGATGCGCCATCGACGATTGCCCACTGTTCCGTGTCATTAAAAAGCCAATGGTAAACCGTCTTGCCGTCCATGTCGAATATTCCATGGAGGACTCCAGGTAGTTGCATTGGATGGACTTGAAGCTTTGGAGGCTGAACATTGTCACCATCCTTGAAGGGATACAGAACGGTCACGATGTCACCGCGACGACGCCATTCACGGCTAAAGACAACCGTCGGAATCGGCGACATTGGAATGTCCGGTGGACGATTTTCACGCACGTTGGCGGACCATCCCTGCACGGGCGGCTCCATCTTTCCTTTCACGATTTCCGTCTTGACAGGCCGCCAGAAAGACGCGGCGGACAGGCTTAATCCCCCCTTCTTGGGCGTCGTGACGACAACGGCGGCACCGTCCGTCGCCTCCGCCTTTTCCGCATTAACATGAAACAACGCCTCCATCGTATGCGGCAGATTGTCTTCCGCTGTCACCGTGTCATGGACAATCCACAAGTCTGGTTTGATATACAGGACGCGACGGCGATGGCTCAGGCCATGCTGAATCTTCGGCTGATGGCCTTGGGCCTGCAAATCATAATCCGTATATTCACGATAGTCGCCCGAATACGTGCCTTCCACGAAATCCATGCGGAGCGTTGAGAACCATTTGGAATCCGTTTCGGCCGGTTTGTCGCCCTTCCATGGCAGGGGCCAGTAGTAGTTTCGGCGTCCGTTGAACTGATCCATGCCGTCGATGAGAACAGAATTGTGGGCGCGAGTCAACAACTGATAGGCCCGCCAGCGGGAATGGTCGTACATCGTGCAACCGCCGTCAGGCAGCAACAGCCTGCCGTTTGCGTACAGCGACAGTGTCAGCTTGTCCTCATGCTGATGGCCTTTGCCCCACGGCCCTGCGTCCATGAGCATGACGTTATCGTTCTTCGTCCAGCCGGATCGCATGACGTAATGGCCCGCCCAATGCATGCCAAACGAATCGCGTTCAGGCTTTTGGAAATCTTTTGCGCCGCCGAGCGCGGCATGGATGAAATCGCCGCGATGCGGAAACAGCTGATAACCTTTTACGAGCAACGCGCGCACATTCTGGTTGCCTGCATCGTTCATCGCGAAGGCCATGCCGTCCGGCATGGAGACTTTCATGAGATAGGCATACATTTTCTCCAGAAGATTCTTGTAATCGTCCGGAAATTCGCCGTCTATTCCGTTGAGCAGCGCCTTTTCGTATGCGCCAAGGAATTCGTTCAACGTCCATGTGTTGTAACCCAATGCCAATTCGTATTGTACGCCATCCGGATAGACTTCCTCCGAAAGCTGCCGATGGAGCTTTTCTATGGCATACAGCCGCCATGATTTCGCGTCTTTGAATTCGGGGAACATCAGCCCCGCCACATACACACCGTACGATTCCGCCGTCAGCCAATTGCCTTGTGACGGCCACCGCTGCAAGTGGCGGACATGCTCCACGTTGGATTTCATAATGTTGACGATGATCTCATCGGTGAACGACGGCGAATCGAGACAGCGGAACAACGCCTCCGGCCATGTGTTGTGCAGCCGGATGCCCGTGTTGAGCGTCTCCCATGCGTAGTGGTACGGCCCGTTGCCGGAACGGAACAGCAACACGGGATTGTCTTCGATCCAAGCGTTCATCTGCTCCGCCAGTTCGCGTGCGTATTTGTCGTCGCCCGTCTGCCAATAGGCGTTGATCAGCGGCGAAAAATGGAAACAGCGGTTCAGTTTCGCGTTCCATTCGACCGTTTTCGTCTCGCCCTTGTCCATGGGATTGCAGGACCAGTCGATACGCGGCCCGAAATCATGGACGGCTTTCCGAAATCCTTGCAATGAAAACTTATGGGCAAGAATCGAATCCGCCTCCACCGTTTCCGGAGCGGCGGAAAGCAACTGAACGGTCAGGTTGCCCATGACACCTTCTGTTGCAAACAGCCTGAACGCAATCTTTTCCGCCTGTGACCAATCGACGGGGCAACGGCGGCAGACCGCCGTCGGAAACAACGACGGAAACTGCCATTTGCCGACGTTTTCGTCCCGTTGCAGGACGGTCCAGCCTGTGGCGTTCGATTCAAAATCGCCCAACATCCGCTTGGAACCATCCTTGTTGATAATGCAGATATCGTCCAGACGAATGACGGCGGACGGCGTCATGGTTGTCGGCGCCATCCATCTCATCTGCAAGCCTGATATCATGGAAAGCCCTTGCGGCTTTCCAAGTGGCTTGGCATCCGATAGTTGTAATTCCACACCAATCCAGTCGGACGGCTTCAACGGAATGGACGGCAGCACATAGCGGCCGTCTTCGCCGCGGACATGACGCACCGTGACAGGCGGCTGGCCGTTCGTCGGCCGCTCATTGGCGTTTGTAGTCCAGATTGGCGTTTTACGTGAACGGATATGCTCCGCCAACGCGTGTTTCGCCGCTGGATAGTCCTTTGCGTCAACGGCCTTTCGGATATTTTCCAATTCTTTTCGACTGTAATCCAGCAGGGAGAAGAATTCTTCGTCGTCGATTCGCGGGCCTTTCGTCTTGTCCGTGAATTCGCCTTTCAGCAAGCGTAGATTGCTGAGCGTCAAGACGATGGATTTGTCATGCCGTTTCTTTCCAGTCCAATCCGCATGGATTTCAAGCCAGTCGATTTTGTGCCAACCAACAGGATGGCGTGTCTTGGCTAGTTCCGCAAGCGGCCAGACGACATGGTATTCCGTCGTTCCACGAAGCGGAATACCGACGATGAAATAATCCATGCCCGGTTGCTGCGGATCTTCCGATGAAAAGATGATCGATGGCGTGATTTCCGACGCCTTGTTAGCCTTGACGATGAACGCAATGGCTTGATATTGAGACCAATCCTGCGGAAGGTCGCGCAGAAACACATTATCGCTTTTGCTGTAGTCCAGCGTGACGGTCTGCGCAAGCGGCAGGACATCCTGAGCCATCATAGCAGTGGCGAAAAGCAAAACAAACAGCAAAAAGCGATAGTGTTTCATGGTAGGTATAATACTGGATATTCTGGATTTTCTGGAAATTCTGGATGCATAAGTATCACGCTGTTTGGATATTCTGTTTTTTCTGGAAGTTCTGAAAACTTTATCCAGCAAATCCAGCGAATCCAGAATTTCCAGGGAGGGTCACGCTCCTGCGTGACCGGCCGCACAGGAGTGCGGCCCTCCCGGTATTTCAGAGCTTCACTTCCTGTCCCGTTCTAGCAGATTCATAGACCGCGGACAGAATCTTAATCATATCCACGCCCTGCTGCGGCTTGAAGCACGGCTCGCATTTGCCGTCTAACACATCGTAGAAATGGCGGAGATTGCGGACATGGCCGTCGTCGCGAAGATTGCCGCCCAACGTCGTATTGGTCAACTGACCGTCTTCTTCGGAATAGATTTCCAGAATATGACCGTCCAGCCACAGCATGCCGGCCTTCGTGCCACGCAATTCGACGAAACGATGCTCTTCCTTCACGTTGGACGCCCAACTGAATTCAATCTGCAAAACGGCGCCGTTGTCGAAGCGGATCATGCCCATGGCGAGATCTTCCACGTCAAACGTGCCGCCGGCCTTTTTGTCGCCGAAGTTGCTGTTTACGGAATCCGAAACATCGGTATTCGCAAACTTGCAGAACGTGTTGCCGGAGACGGCGACAGGCGTCGGATTGCCCATCAACCAGACGGCCAAATCGATCATATGGACGCCCAAATCAATCAACGGACCGCCGCCGGACTGCGCTTTCGTCGTGAACCAACCGCCTTTGCCAGGTATGCCGCGACGGCGCTGCCATGCGCAACGGCCGGCATAGATTTCGCCCATGCGGCCTGATGAGATGTACTTTTTCATATAGGCGGACGCATCCGCGAAACGGTTGTTGCGCATGACCATCAAACGTTTGCCGGCCTTTTCAGCGGCTTCTTTCATGGCGATGGCCTTTTCAGGGCTGACGGCGTCAGGCTTCTCGCTGAAGACGTTCTTACCATGTTCAAACGCCGCGACGGCAATTTCCGAATGCAGATAGTTCGGCGTGCAGA
>JAFZAB010000229.1 GCA_017548425.1 Victivallales bacterium | reverse complement strand
CCCGCCGCTTTCGCGGCGCGCGCCGTCAAATCGCGCAACAAATCGCAACCATCCTCCGTACTGTAATATGTACTCGGCAAGCCAACGGCCATCAGACGGCCCTTCCCCACGGCTGTTTCAAAGCCAATCATCCGTTTTCCGCTCTTGAACAACGCTTTCTGTTCGTCAACGCCACCGTACGACAACATGAAACGACGTTCCTTCTTCGCAGGAATCAATTCCGCGTAATCCTTTCCAAAATCGCCACATCCAGACACGACGGTATCTTCCGCGAAGGCCTCCAATTCGACCGTCGCCTCCACGCCAAACTTGGCAAGCAAATCCGCCACAGGAGAGCCTTGCTTCGCCCAGAAACGGTCGGGCATGAGCCAATAATCGTTCTGGCCGGAAAGCAGCATCAGCATCCCGCCGTTCTTCGTCCATTGCGCAATTGCGTCGTTCACCTTTCCGCTCATCGGCAGCATGTTGTCGTAACTGAGAATCAACACCTTAACGTCCGACAAATCGTCTGCCGTATAGAGCTGTTCCATCGACTTGACGCTGACGGGAATGCCAGCCGTCGCCAACGGCATCATGATACCGTAGAATCCGACGGATGTCGCGGGAGACCATGCGTTCTTTTTCAGCCATGAAACTGTGTCCGACAACGCATACGCGATGCCAGGCGTGCCTGCTTCCAGCTGTATCTCCTTCCCGCTGACCATGTTCAACGCATTGAAGCATTGCTGCAAGATCGTCCTGTATTGTTGTGACACGTTACCGAACGCGCGATACACCCACGGGCAGAGTTCGAAACGGTGGATTTCCGGCCGCATCAACGATGCGACAATCGTTTGCAAATAGGCGTAGCGGTTTTTCATTTCCGTTGACCCCTGCGAGTCGCACATCGGATCGGCCAACGCGAAGAAATTCGTCCCTTCCGTCGAATCGACATATGACGTAAAGTCAACGTACGCATTAAGATATTCATCCCGCACGCTGTCGCCTCTGAAGCGGAACGGCGAACGAATCGTATCGCTCCACGTCTGGCCGATGATGCCATCGACCTTGCCCGTCGCCATATAGTGGTTCAGCCCCGCCGTGATGCCCCACGCATTGTAGTTCACGTTCGAATGCGTCGCGATATACATCTTCGTGCCGGGCGCCAGTTTTTCGATCCGTTCGTACATCACGCCGATGATGCGTTCGAAAAGCCATGTCTTCAATTCCATGCTTTTCAGCATCGCCTCCGGGCTCGACAGCGGATCCTGCCATTCCTCCTTGAAATACTCCTTCCATTCCGCCTTGAAGCCGTCCGAATAGCCTGACTGATTCCACATTTCAGGCTCCTCAAAAGCGATGGTCACAGGGCGGAACATGACAATCGCCCTTTTCACGATATCCCACGTGTATTCAATGAATTCCTTCGTAGGAACCATGTAGTACGATCCTTTCGCGCCATGCAGCATCCGTGTGCCGTCCGATTTCGTCTGGATGCATTCCGGATGTGCGTCCGCCCAGCGTAGCCCCGCGCGGTTGATGGCCAGCATCATGTCAATGTTATAGACATCGTCTTTGTCCGTCCAAGTCTTGACGACGGGTTCGTGCAGGCTGTAAATCATCACGGAATCGCAATTGAACGCGATCTGGTCGGAATAACCGTTCGCCACTTGAATGGAGCTACGGCAACCCTTTATATCCCACGGCGCAAAACGCTGAACATACTTTCCGTTCTCCAACGAAATGGTCGGACGGTTGTATTTCGCGGGCGTCACCGTTTTGACGGCGTTCTTCCGCAACTCAAGCGGCCCCTCCTGTCCGTTCGACGCAACCGCGCCGAAAATCGCCAACGACATCATCAAACCGATAACACGACCGTGTGAAATTGACATGGAACCACCTTGGGCTGTTTGGGTTATCTATTCAAATCGTTTCCGTCTGCCCATCAGGGCATCAGAACATGATCTTTCCGGGAGCCACCGACATGCGACCGCCACGCTCTTCCAGACGGCGGTAAATCGCGTCCATCTCCGCGTCGCGCAACGGCGGCAGCAGATGATGGGCCAACTCGATTTCAGCCTTGCCGACCACGTCGCCGAGCATGTCGCACAGCGAATACGCTTCCACATGCACGGCACTCGGGCGTTCGCCCATGCGGACAATCACTTCGTTGAACGTCGTCAGCAACGAATCGCGGAATTTCTGCAATTTCGTTCCGGGCTCGTCAATTCGCGCCGCCAGCAAATCGCCTGATTCATAATCACTTATCGTGAACAAAAACGTGGCTGGAATCTCGTCGGAATCGTCCGTCGTGAACGGCGAGACGAGAAGATCCATGCGCAACTGGCGTGTTCCCAACGGCAGTTCCTTCAGTGTCGCAATCTCCGCGCGTTTCAGTTTCGGATACTTCTTCGGAAGCTTTTCATCCAAATCCATATTGATTCGCGCATCCTCCCAAACGAGGCCGCCATCGGATTCGACAGGTTTCCGCAGATAATAGTCATCCTCCTGCCCCTCAGCGACTTCCAGACTCAGCGTGCCTTCCTTGATCTTCTGCACGACTTCATATGTCTGGCGAATGACATGCGACAGAAAACGCAGATCCTCCACACTCGGATGGTTTGGCTGGAAGCCCGGACGGCATTCACGGAACACAGGATAGCCTTCGACACCTTCCAGACTGATGTCCTCCAAGACTTCACGATCCTTATCATCCAGTTCGTCTTCAGAGACATACGTGAAGAACAACGCCGGCACTTCGTAGTTCAGATCGCTCACAAACGCCTCTTCCGGGCTGTTGTTCAAATCCCACAGAATCTCCAGACCGCGCGAACCGCGATACGCCGTCAGCATGAACGGCTCCTGATCGACACCGCCGCTCACCTGCACGAAAACCATTTCGTCGCTGTCCGGATTCTGGACGGCGAACACATCCGTGCTTTCCAACGACATCCACGGCTTCGCCTCCAGCAGATCGCTTGCATTCCGAACCAACGTCGGATATATCGAACTTTCAAATTGCGTCAATGGCATCATTCCCTCCTGTTTATCTTAATTTTCTATGGTTATGTTATGCGTCATTTTAATTGGCCGCCCGATGGCTCATCCCCTCCAACGCGATATCCAAAACACGCCGCGCCACATCCTCCTTCGACATCTGCGGCAGTTCGACGACACTTCCATCCCGCTTGAAAACCGTCACTTGATTCGTTCCGACGGCGAATCCGCTGCCGGGCTTCGTCACATCGTTCGCGCACAGCATGTCGCAGTTTTTTGATTCCAGCTTCGCCTGCGCATATGCCTGGACATGATCGCTTTCCGCCGCGAATCCGACCAAAAACGGACGGCGGCCGGACGCATGTCCAATCGAATCCAAAATGTCCGGCGTCCGCTTCATTTCCAGACTGAACACGCCGTCCGCGCTTTTCTGCTTTTTGATCTTCACGTTCGAATAATTAATCGGCGTGAAATCCGCCACGGCGGCGCACAGGATGGCTAGATCCATGTAAGCGACGCGCGCCATGACGGCATCGTACATCGACTGCGCGCTCCGCACAGGACAGGCGTGGATGCCGCCATGCGGCGGAATCGGCCATGTCATCGGCCCATGCACAATTGTCACATCCGCGCCGCGCCATGCCGCCATGCGGGCCAACGCCACGCCCATGCGGCCAGTCGAACGGTTTGTCACAAACCTTACGGGATCAAAGTCTTCCACTGTCGGTCCCGCCGTGATCAATATACGCTTACCTGCCAAATCCTGCTTCGTCATCGCCGTCATCGCGGCCTCCAGACAACGTTCAGGAGACGCGACATCCAAACTGCCCAACGACCCCATGTCCGTCGTCTCGTCTTCGGCCATGAGCCATTGCACGGCGCCGCCGCCACGCGAAGACAGCATCATGCGCACTTCAGCGTTATCCTCTTGCGGCAGGAAGGCTGGTGCAATCATCACGGGGCCTTTCACATGCTTCCACTTCGCAAGCCAATCGTCTTCGCAAAGAAGCCATGCCATTTTTTCGGAAACAGGCGCCGCGAGAACGGCGTCGCTGTCACCCAAAATCTTCTCCGAAATCTCCGGAAAACGTATCAGCGGCGTGCCGCTCAACATCGTCGTGAAGTAGTCGCCGACGAGCAGGCGGGCCGATTCCGTCAACGCCACGCGCATCGCCACGCCCTGCCTGAGCAAAGACGTGACGAGCGACGCCGTGTGCGTCATCACGCCCGGCCCGTCAACAATCAGCAATATCCGCTTCAACGACAACATCTTAAAAACTACAACTTCTTACTTGTTTGTATTCATTCGCCAACGGCGGGACGCCGTCGTTTCGGCAACGGCGGGACGCCGTCGTTACGCCAACGGCGGGACGCCGTCGTTACGGCAACGACGCTTCGATCTTCTTCAGATACTGGATACCGTCAGAGAATTTCTCCTCCACCGGAACATTCGCGCGGAAGTCCTCTATCGTGATATACCCTTTGTAATCAATCTTTTTCAGCCATTTCATGGCCGTTGGGAAATGGAACAGGCCTTCGCACATGCGGCAGCCTTCCCACTTCCACTGGACCGTGCCGTTTTCGTCCGGCTCGCCCGCAAACGGACGATGCGCGCCAAAATGGCAGTGGGCCAGATAATCGCCCAAGAACGGAATCGCGATCGCGACCGTTTCGAAGCCGTCGCGAACCATATTTTGCGGATCGTAGATGATGCCGACTTGGCTTGGAGAGAAGTTGCTCGCAATGCGATACGCCAAAGAGGCACTCGGATGGATCGTCCCGCCGTGCATTTCGATGATCACCTTCACGCCTGTTCCACGGCAAAGATCGATGCAACGCGCGAAACCTGCAACCGTCTCGCCATAGATGGCCTTGTAGCTTTCGCCGTCCTTTCCCGTAAAGCCAGCGGCCGCGCCAAGGCGGATCAACGGCGCTCCGACAGCCACCGCGCCTTCCAACGCATGCTTGAACTGCTCAATGTCCAAGCAGGACATATTCGTCGCCAAGCCTGCGATGCCGATGCCCGTATCGTCCAAAACGCGACGCAATTCAGGAGCCTTCTCCGCGAGATTTTCCGGCGTCACGTCGTTGACATGATACCCCCAGCAACTGGGTTCGGCTTTGGCACGCACTTCGTCCGATATGCGGCGTGCGCGCAATTCAATGCCGTCATAACCGAGACGCTTCAGAAAACTGCACTGCGTCGCCATGTCCATGGCCGGCAAGCATACGGATGTCACGCTGTATTTCATCTCAACTCCATTGTTAATGATGGTTTACCGTCAATCTTACTGCTGACGAAGGACGTTTTCGACGATGACAAGCGGAGCCGTCCAGCCTTCAATCTGACGGGCCTTGCCCATGATCGTCACGTCACGGTTCTCCCACGGCTGCAGATTCATGCGCGGACTCTGCAGGAAGCAAACTGGAACCATTTGTCCGCCTTCTATCTTGCACAACGCATGCGTCGCGGTTCTGGTCGCATTCTGACGCAGGGAGACCAGACGGCCGGATACCGTCGTCGGCTGCGGAAGATACGGTTGCGGTAGCTTCGCCATTTCAGCAAGCTCCCGTTCTTCCGCGAGACGTTTTTCCTCAGCTTTCGCTTTTTCAGCGGCTTTGCGTTTCTCTTCGGCGGCCTTTTCCTCCGCCGCCAAACGACGCGCCTCGGCGGCCTTCGCCTTCTCTTCCTCAAGTTTCTCTCTCTCGGCCTTCGTCTTCGCCTCGGCCTCTGTCTGGGCCTTCACAGCCTCTTTCTTCGCATTTTCCGCATTCAGCCGCGCCTTTTCAGCCGCGGCCTTTTCAGCGGCCAGCTTCTTCGCCGCCGCCTGCTCTTCCTTCACAGACGCCGCGGCTTTCGCATTTTCGGCGGCGGCCTTCTCGGCCAATTCCTTCGCCGCTTTCGCATCTTCGCGAGCCTTCTTCAAATCAGCCTCTGCGGCCTCTTTCGCGGCCGTCGTGGTGGCCAACGCCTCGCGTTGCTTCTGCAATTTCTCCATCTCCTTCTTCTCACGCGCGGCGGCCGTGGCATGCGCGGCCTCCGCCTCATTCGCAGCCTTCTCCGCCGCTTGACGCGCCGCTTCGGCAGCCGCACGCGCACGTTCCGCGGCGGTCTTCTCTTCCGTCAATTTCTTGACGGCGGCCTGCTCCTGCTTGGCTTTCGTTTCAGCCTCAAGTTTCTCCGCCGCAGCTTTTTCCGCCAATTCCTTAGCGGCCTTCGCATCTTCACGCGCCTTCTTCATGGCCGCTTCGGCCTCCGCACGCTCCGCCGCCAAGGCGTCGCGCTGCTTACGCAGTTTTTCCAATTCTTCACGACTCTTCTTCGTCGCGGCTTCCAATTCCTTCAGTTCGCGTTCGCTTGCGACTTCAAGCTCTTTTTTCTCGCGTTCGGCAGCAGTCGCCTTCTCCTGCAATTTGGCCCGCTGCGCATCCAATGACGCCACAGCCGCCTGCAGACCGGAAACTTTTTCCTCCGCGCTCTTCTTCGCGTCCTCCAACGCCGCGCTTTCCTGCTTCAGATTCGTCAATTCACGCTCCGCATCCGAACGCGCCATCATCATTTCCTTGATGCTCGACTCAAGCTGCGCAAGACGCTTTTCATTGATTTTCATGTTCTCTTCGGCCTTGGCGACCTGTTCGCGGGCGTTTTCGGCCTTTTTCACCAATTCGGCCTTCTCGTCCTCCAATTTCTTGGACGACACGGCGGCTTCCATCTTCAGTTTCGTCAGTTCTTCGCGAGCCTTCTTGATTTCTTCATTGCGTTCATCAATGGCCTTCTGCCATTGCGCTTTTTCGTTTTTCATCTCCTTCGCTGTACGAACAGCGTCGTCGCGTTCTTTTTCAAGACGCGCAAGTTCCGTGGCCGCACGCGCTTCCGCCTGTTCACGCTCCGAACGGAGCTGCTCTGCTTTCTTGGAGGCAGTCTGAGCCTCCTTCTCAAGACGGGCCGATTCATCGCGAAGCTCTTTCAGCGTATCAGTCACTTTCGCCTGATTTTCACGAAGCCCCGTGGCCTCCTTCTCAAGCGTCGCCAAACGCATGACCGCGACTTCCGGCTTGTCAGTCTGAACCACGACTTCGCCTTCCAGCATCTGGATATAGACTTTGCTGACCCACGCCGTCAAGCCAAGAGGCGCCTTGACCGGCCAGAAATTATCCACCATCTTGTTGCGAATCTTCAGATGGTCGCCAATCTGGGCCTTCCCCAACGCCGTGAAAACGACGCCCGGGCCAGCATAGATCAAAACTTCCTTGTGGACGATGCCGTCGGCATCAACGCCATCAGCGGGAACCCAGCCCGTCACATCTTCCGGAACCTCCACGCGATACCATCCTTCGCTTTCGCCGACAATCTTCACGACATCGCCTTCCTGGAACTTGCCCAAGCTTTCATAGTGCGTGCCCGGACGTGCACGAATCACGACGGCGTGCGCACTCACACGCCCTTTGCGCAACATCCCCACGCTGTTCTGTCCATGCACGCCGATGGCGAAAACGCCCAGCATGGCAAGCACCATCATCATCAGTTTCCAATGCGTCATCACGTTCCTCCAGTTCTTGCTTCCTTTCACGACCACACGCTTATATTCAATTATTTCTTTTGCTCTCCAATGCTGTCCCTTCCAATCCAGCAGTATGTACAAAGGCAATCACGCGTCAGCTCCGTATTGCCGGATTCCTTCGCAACGGTCATGACCGCGTCCAGCAGATCATCCAGCTTCTGATACTTCAGCGAATCCAATTTCAAATCCTTACAAATCCACTCCACCATCTTTTTGTAGCGTTCCGACGTCTCGTCCATGTATTCATCCAGATGGGCGTTGCAGTCACCGCCTTCCAACGCATAAATCGCTTTACGCGCCGCCAATTCCATCAAGCTCTTCGCGCGGGAGAAATTCAGATAGGGACAGTTGAACAGAATCGGCGGGCAGGCGGAACGCACATGCACTTCCTTCACGCTGATATCTTCCTGCCGCAGACGCATGAACGTATTGCCAAGCTGCGTGCCGCGAACAATCGAATCCTCACAGAACAAAAGCTTCTTGTCTTTGATGAAATGCGGAATCGAGATCAGTTTCATCTTCGCGACCATCGCGCGATCCGACTGGTCTGGTGGAATGAAACTACGCGGCCACGTCGGCGTGTATTTCACAAACGAACGCTTATACGGCAAGGCGGCTTCCTGCGCATAGCCCAACGCATGCGCCGTACCGGAATCAGGCACGCCGGCCACGGCGTCGAAATGACGATCATCGCCATCCTGCCGCGCCAAATTCGCTCCGCATTCGTAACGGACGGCTTCCACGTTCACGCCTTCATAAGACGACGCTGGAAAACCGTAATAGACCCACATGAACGTGCAGAAATGCATCGGCCCTGTCGGCGGCAGTACTTCCTTGACGCCGTCCGGCGTAATCAGCACGACTTCGCCCGGCCCCAGCCAACGGTCAATCTTATACTCAAGATTGGCGAACGCGCAGGTCTCGAATGTCACGGCATACGATTTCTTCTCCTTCTCTACTTCGCGTTCGCAACGAACGCCGTCGTCTGTCGTCCAAACTTCCGTTTCCTTTACTTTCTCGATTTTGGAACCAATCGCCACAGGCGTGCGACCATAGCGGTCACGTGCGGCATAAATGCCGTCCTTCGTCAGAATCAGCATGGAGCACGATCCCTGCACTTTGTCCTGCACGCAACGGAACCCTTCTTCATACGAACCAGACATGCTGATCAAAGAAGCCACCATCTCCGTCGGATTCACGTTGTCGCCGGTCATTTCCGAAAAATGCGTCCGCTGGCTGCGGAATGCGCTCTTGCCCAACGGTTCCATGTTCGTCACGACGCCGACCATCACGATGCCGAACGTCCCCAGATGGCTGAACGCCATCAACGGCTGGTCGCCTGTATCGCTGATCGACCCGATGCCCTTATTACCAGGCAAATGTTCGAGATCATATTGGAACTTGCTGCGGAACGGAGAGTTGCGAATATCGTGGATATAACGCGTAAAGCCTTTCTCGTCATCATGCACCAGCAGGCCACCGCGCTGGTTACCTAAATGCGAATGATAGTCCGTCCCATAGAACAAGTCCTCAACGCATCTTCCCGACGACACAACACCGAAAAAACCACCCATGTCAATGCTTTCCTTTTGATTTTACGATCTTTGGCGATTCAGGACATCTCCTGATCATTCCGATTCGTACCGGAAACCTTTTCATCGACGGGACGGCGGGTTTCCGCGCCGTCCCGCATATTCATCAGCGGTGACGCCGTCAGAATTCCGCGCTCTGGGGAGTACGCGGATAGGGGATCACGTCGCGGATGTTGCCCATGCCTGTGCAGAAACGGACCATCCGTTCGAAGCCAAGGCCGAAACCCGCATGCGGGACCGAGCCGAAACGGCGCAGGTCGCAATACCACCAGTAGTTCTTCGGATCCATGCCCGTCTCGCGGATGCGTCTCTCCAATACGTCGAGACGCTCTTCACGCTGGCTGCCGCCGATGATTTCGCCGACGTTCGGCAGGAGGACGTCCATCGCCGCGACAGTCTTCTGGTCGTCGTTCAGACGCATGTAGAAGGCTTTGATATCACGCGGGTAATCCATGACGATGACGGGGCCGTGGAACGTTTCTTCCGCCAGATAGCGTTCATGCTCGGACTGGAGGTCAACGCCCCAGCTCGGCTTGAATTCGAATTTGTCCGCCGCCTTTTCAAGAATCTTGATGGCTTCCGTGTAGGTGATGCGGGTGAACTCCGCGTCTGCCAGACGCGTCAGATTGTCCAGTAAGCCCTTCTCAATGCGGTCGTTGAAAAATTGCAGCTCTTCCGGACATTTCTTGAGGACGGCGCGGAACAGATAACGGAGGTAATCTTCCGCGAGATCCGCGTCATCATGCAGATCCGCGAAGGCGACTTCCGGCTCGATCATCCAGAATTCCGCCAGATGGCGCGTCGTGTTCGAGTTCTCCGCGCGGAACGTCGGTCCGAACGTATAGACACTGCCCAACGCGCAGGCGTACGTTTCAGCCTCCAGCTGGCCGCTGACCGTCAAGTTCGCGGGGCGTCCAAAGAAGTCCTGCGAGAAATCAACGCGGCCCGACTCTTTGTCGCGCGGCGGATTTTCGATATCGAGCGTCGTCACTTGGAACATTTCGCCCGCGCCTTCGCAGTCGCTGGCGGTGATCAACGGAGCGTTGAAATAGTAGAAGCCGCGGCCTTGGAAGAATTCATGCGTCGCGAACGCCAACGTGTTGCGCACACGCGCCACCGCGCCGAACGTGTTCGTGCGGGGCCGCAGATGAGCCACTTCGCGCAGACGCTCAAAGGAAATGCGCGTCTTGCCGAGCGGATATTCCATCGGATCGCAGAACCCGAGCACTTTCACTTCCGTCGCCTTCAGATCAACGGCCTGCCCCTTCCCTTCGGAAGCGACCAACGTGCCAGTTACCTTCACGGAGGCTCCCGGATGAAGCTTCACAATTTCCGAATCGTAATTCGGAAGGCTTGTCGGCGCAACCACTTGCAGATTTCCCTGGCAACTGCCGTCGTTCAATTCGATGAACGAAAAGCCCGCCTTCGAATCACGCCGGGTCCGCACCCAGCCAGCCACTGTCATCTCACTTCCAAAATCACGGCAGGACAATGCGTCCCGCACTACTGTCCGCTTCATCTCAGTTCGCTCCAATTAAACGTTTTCCAATATTCTTCCAATCCTCCCCCATGCCACGTGCGTCCGATTATTTGTATTTCGGATTCGACACGACATCCGCGCCCAAGGCTTCCCGCAGCGGGTCGATATCCGTCGCGGAATAGCCGAGATACGAACGGCGTGTGAAGCCTTCCGCATACTCGAACTTGCCCGAACGCTCGCCGAGCTCGTGCATGAACTCTTCCATCGTCTTCTGATAGGCGTCCATGCCTTGGCTGACGTCCAGCCATTCCTTCTGCGACTTGTGGCAGCTGAGAAGCTCCCATTTCTTGCGCATCATAGGGGCCACGTTCACGTACATCTCCGGTTCGATCTTCCGGCCATATGGATCCATAAGTCCATGCGGAATCGCATGGTACAACGTCACATCGTCTTGGAAGACTTCTCGCGGCGGGTTGCATTTCGCGTTCAGCATCCCGCGGCAGAAAGCCGCCGTCACCGCCACGCGGCATGTGTTCACATGGTCTTCCATGTAGTCGTCCATCGACTGCGTCAGAATGATTTTCGGCTTCACGTCACGAATGACGCTCAGGACCTTGCTGATGATGTCCCACGTATGGAACACTTCCAGATCGTTGCAGATCGACGGATGGTAGATCGCACCGCTGATCGCGCAGCTGGCCAGACATTCGTTGCGGCGCTTATTGATGATCGTCTCGCTGTCGTCAACTGCCGTTCCGCAGTTTCCGTTCGCAACGGTCATGTAATGGATGTCCCAGCCTTTCTGCTGCAACATCAAAAGCGTGCCCATGAACATGAACTCGATGTCGTCGGGATGCGCCACGATCGCCATCACTGCAGGTTTATCGCTCATTGGTCTCTATCCTTAATTGTGTTTTACTTTTCTTTGGCTTGGGAGGGTCACGCTTCCGCGTGACCAACAGGACATGCTGATGCGCGCCCCTCCCGAAAAACTTTAGCCGTTGTTTTAGCTCTTATCTTTCTATCGCCTTTGCTTTAAGCTTTTAGCTTTAAGCTTTTAGCTTTTAGCTATTTAGTGCATTTCAACTTCGCACTTGCCGATGCCGGGGCGGAAGAAGTTGAACTGGACGTTCGGGTGATCCGCCAGCAGGCTCATCGGAACCGCCGCGTCCGCGATCTTCTTCGAAATCATGAACGTCGAAAGGCGCATGCCGAACGCGTTGTCGTGGCAGCCGGCCTGCCAGATGGAGATCTTGTCGGCCTTCCATGTCTCTTTCGGGCCGACCGTCGCCGCCTGCGTCGGAACCAGCGCGATGTTGCCACCGCCGGACGTACGGGCGTTCTGCATGACCGTCATCGGATGCAGATCGACGATACGCGTCGTCAGTTGACGGTACTGCTCGGGCGTCGGCGGATTGTCAACATAGGCGCCTTTGCGCGGCAGCGGGTCATTGAAGGCCCAGTGCTTCGTGTCGCCCTGTCCGCCCTGCATCAGCACGCAGTGGAAATCATCGAATGTCTTGCTGTAGGCCGCCAGATCGCCCGTCGGGAAGTGGAGATTCTTCTCCGGCATGCGCAATTCGGGACGGATGCGGTTGAAGCAGAGCTCTTTATCGCATTTCGCAAAGGAGAGCGGATGGTCCGTCGGAACGGCTTTGCCGTTTTCGACCCATTCGTCCATGCCCCAGAAATGGGCGTCCAATTTGGCAAGATTCATGTCCGTCGCGTTCACGATGCGCGCCACGAGAGGCAACTGCTCCGTCGGGCCAATCGGGCCGCAGACACCGCACGGATGCGCGGGGGAGGACTGCTTCCAAGCTTCGATATATTCCAGAGCTTCAGCCAGATAGAACTCTTCAATCGTGTCATACATCACGACTTTGAAGCCCGGGCGGCTCAATTGCGCCATGTCTTCAACCGTCAGACGGGCGACATCCGCCACCAGCTCGTCGCTGATCGTCGTATAATCCCACCAGTCGGGAGCCACAACACTCTTCTTTCTCATTTGAAAATCCTCCATGTTTGAAACTTGAGTTTTCGTCGGCATGAAGACGCTTCATGCTTTACCATAGATTATAATAAAAAAGACAATTCATTATTGTAATCCATTTTCATGGTCTTGCAACTTTCCAGACCTGCTTTATCGACGGCTTTTCCATAAAATTTCGCGAAACACCGCCGACCGCCCTGCCGGACGGTCTTATTTCTTCAAGTTGTCCGTTATCTTCTGATAGTATTCCGCTGTCGCGTCATAGCCCAACGCCTTGAGAATCGCCGCCATATGTTCGCTGATCTCGCCTTCCGGATCCTGTGACATCCCATCGTTCTCCAACACTTTGCACATTTCGTCCAACGCTTCGCCGTAACGACCTTGACGATAACGAATCCACGCCATGCTGTCCAGATACGCCGGATTGTCCGGCTCCTGCGTCAACGCCTTGCCGACAAGTTTTTCCGCCAAATCCAGTTCGCGATTGAAATCCGCCAGCAAATATCCGTAGAAGTTGCAGCCATGCGCATCTTCCGGATCCTGCTCGTACAACGCCTTTACATACTTGAGCGCCTCGTCCTGCTTTTTCAGAGCAATGCAGGTCATGACCAAACCGTCATAGAAGGAAGCCCGAGGCGTCCATTGGTCGCGCAACTTACCGTCTTCGGTCAATTTCAGCAGTGACATATACTCCTGATATGCTTTTTCGTGATCTCCATGCTGATCCAGCAAGCGCGCCTTCAGTTCGCAGCCCGCCGGCGGAAGCCCACGCAACGGAGCCAATGCTGCAAGCCCCTTCATGCTCTGCCCTTCAATCAGACTTATCTGCGCGACCATCAAGCGGTAACGTAGATTGCCAGGCTCCTTCTGGGATAGCATCTCGAACATTTCGCATGCCCGACCATAATCCTTTAGCTGTAGATACGCCTCCGCCGCGGTTTCAAGCAGACGATGATTCCAGTCTCGTCCGAATTGAATCCCCTCCAAGGCCTCCTTCAGCTCTTCGTCACGTTTAAGTTCACGCAACGCACGCACATAATCCATGCACCACCAGACCATTTTGTCCATGGAACTCCCGTCGTCGTCGCTCAAATCATCCAAAAACTCAACTTGTTCCTCCCAGCAGCCAAAACTACTAAAAATATTTGACAACGCGAAGGCAGACATCGCTTCCAAATCCCCCGGCCAATTCGCCGCTTTACGAGCATGCCAAAGGCTTTTACGACGGTATCGCGAACTGGCCAAATTGGATGTAAACCGTTTGAAACGGCTGATGCCTTCCGCTTGACCGGACTCTTTTTCACTATTATGGCAGTCCCGCCAATAACAGGCCGCCGCCACATGCGCATTTGTCAAATCCGCCGTCTCACAGACATGCAACGCATGACGCAAATTCTTCTCGATAAGCGATGAACGTCCTCCAACCTGCGCCAATTCCACATATCGCAGCGTCAGCATACCCGAACGCCAACCGCATCTCTCCAACGAAAACAGCACCGTTTCCAATGCCTGCTTGTCCTGCCCAGACTGAATCAGCAAATCCAAATAGAGCATCGTCAGACGGACATTTTCCGGATGCTCCTCCCAAATCGGTTTCAAATCGGCGGCATGACGCTCCGGATGGCGGGCGAGATCACGCCCAAGGCACCACTGCTCAAGCAGATGCTCCGAATCTGGCGAAAGCTTCAACGCTTCGCTCATATATTGGTTGTATTGCTTCAGACCGAACGACTGGTCATTGCGACACAACTGCGCCTTTACATAGCTCGCCCACGACTTGTATTCCTGTTCCTCAGACAACGAAAGGCGCGAATCTATCTCTAGACTCGCGCCCACGTCTTTGACGGCTTCAGCGCAAACGGCCGAAACCAGCAACACCGCAGACATACAGGCAACTCGAATGTCATAACCTATTCTTTTCACGTGTCTGTACCTCTGCTGCGCCCTATCTGGGAACCACAAGATGCTCTCGTCACTTCTTCTTGTGACGCAAAGCCTTCAGCTGCTTCCTTCTCTTGTGCTTCGCAATCTTCTTACGGCGTTTCTTCTTGACTGATCCCATGGTTGCCCGTCCTTTTTAAAGACTTCACTTGATACTATACATGATATTGGAAAAACAAATCATCTTTTAACTATAAAGCATCATTCCACTTTTGCAAGTCACGACAGCATTTTTCATAACGGCCGCACAATCATGGGCATCATCGATTTTTCTACAAGGCTTCATGAACGACGCTTTCAGAAAATGATGCTTTCGAATATCCAATCAAAACCGACATGGTATATTATCTAAATTGATTCATCTCACGTGATTCGGAATTTCTTCAGTCTCAGCCACTCTTGCAACAACCATATCATCATGCAAAAACACCTCCTGATATTGCTTTCACTTCTCCTGTGCGTCCTATCTGCACAGGCAGACCATGATTTGATGGACAACCCATTGGAAATCAAGGCGCATGATACGTTCGCGGCGCTGCCGTTGCGCCTCTGCATGGAAATATTGCAGGAAGAATCCGATACGTTCCAGATCTACGCCGCCAGCCAGTCGAAGCGGAATCCGTGGCATTGGGAACTGTTCACCATGCCTCGTTCGAATGAACTGACCGTCTATATGCCAGGCTTCAAACCCGCACAGGTCGGTTTCGGGCGGTCCATCGCGGACGCAAAATATCATACCGTCGTGTTGATGTTCGAAGAGAAGCGGATACGGGTGTTCGTCGATGGCGCGTTCGTTCGTGAACATGCCATTCAGTCGATACCGTCCGCTCCCGCGAAAGTCACGGAGCCGTTCTACTTCGGCAAAATCGACAACCTCTCATGCCAAGGCACGTTGAAACGCGCGAAACTGGAACATCATGTCAGCGACGACGGCGCCGTCGATTGGACGGTTGACGATGCGACAGTCGGCCTGTGGAATTGCGAAAAGAATCCGGAAAAAGGCGTTTTCAAAGACCTTTCAGGCCATGGGCATGATGCCAAAGTGACCAATTCCGATGACGTCAAAATGGCGGAATCACGGAAGCAAGCCTCTCTGCCGCTGGAGGATACGACGTCGATCCGTCGAGAGACGGATGAATGGCTCGCCGCCCACCAGTTGTCGAAGGAGCTTTTCCCGAAACTTTCCGCTCGCGACACCGTGTGGGACCAGTGGCGGTTCAATTTGCAGAACCATGGCAAAGTCGATTACGCAAAGGAACGCCGTTTCAATCCGAACTTCCGCCCGGCAGAACAGCAAGTCTTTGACAAGGAGTCGCTTGTATCGTCTGACGACCGCAATCCGGCGGGAACGGTTCTCCGCCGTCTGGGCGCGTTCCTTGCGGATATGAAAACAAAGCATCCGGATAAAGAATCCGTCTGGGCAAGTCTGGAGAACCGTCGTCAGAAACTGCTGGACATCTGGAAGGCGGAGGCGGATTTCACCCCCGCCATGTATTACGCAGCCTGTGCATTGCGCCGCGAAGCCGTGTTCGAAAATCCGCAACTGGTTGATATCGGTGACTTTCTGTGCGTCTCCCGCGGTGTGTTCGAAGGCTCCGTCCGCTCCGTTCCCGTAACGAATGACGGCATCGGCGGCCATTTCGCGACGCAGTATTTCGGCTACAATACGATTCCGGGCGGCGGCCTTTACCGCGTCCATGCATGGCGGGACGAAGCGCCCATATTTGAGAATATTCTGGAGAATTCCGTTGTGGAAAACGGCCGATTCAGAGGCCGCAAATTGAATTTCGGCGCGTTCTGCACACCGGATCTGTCCTATGACGGCAAACGGATCGCGTTTGCGTGGACGGCCAACCGCTACCACCAGTTCAACGTCTTCTCCCGCGACACTTGCTGGCATATCTTCACCGTCAATGTCGATGGCACCAACCTGCGCATGCTGACGGACGAAGCCTACGACGATTTCGACCCCTGCTGGCTGCCGAATGGCCGCCTGGCCTTCGTCTCCGAACGGCGCGGCGGCTACATCCGTTGCTTTGACGCCTACATCAAAGTGCGCAACCACACGCTCTTCTCCATTAAGGATGACGGCTCGGACATCGTGCCGATGAGCTATTTCGAAACTTCCGAATGGAATCCGTCCGTCAACAACGACGGCATGCTCGTCTATGCGCGATGGGACTACACAGACCGTGAGAACTGCATCGGCGGCCGTTTCTGGATCGCGAATCCGGACGGAACGAACCCGCGCGCACCGCACGGGAACTACCCGTATCCATGGCACACGCTCGACGATTCCGCCCGACAGGATTTCGTAAAGCGTTTTCCAAACATGGGTTATGGCGGCTTGGGAAGCCGTCCGGGCACACCGCTTGTCCACATGGGCATCCGCGCGATTCCAAATTCAAGCAAATACATTTTCACAGCCGCCCCGCACCATGGACAGTGCTATGGCTCGCTCTGCATGCTGGACTTGAACATCGATGACGACGGCCATCATAGCCAAGTCAAACGCATCACGCCGTATGAACCGTATCCGGAGATGGAAATTTCCAACCGCCTCCATTATAAATATGGTATGCCGTGGCCGTTGAGCGAAAGCTACTATCTGGCCAACTGCTGGGAGAATATCGTGACGGTTGATCGATTCGGCAACCAAGAGCTGTTGTGTGACTTGCGCGACTGGCAGGCGGATCCGGACGAACGCTTCCGTCTCGTCGATCCCATTCCGTTGCGGCCGCGTCCATGCCCCGCTGCGTTGCCGACGCGTACACGGCAAGGCGAACGGGCCACGTCCGATGCGCCGAAGGCGACCATCAGCGTCATGAATGTCTATGATTCGGACCAGCCGATGCCCAAAGGCGTGAAAATCAAATGGTTGCGTGTTGTGCAGAACATCCTGAAGACGAACCATGCCATGGGCGTGCCGATGATTGGTTTCGAACGCGAAAACACGCCACGCGTCCCGCTGGGCATCGTTCCCGTGGAGGAGGACGGTAGCGTGTATTTCGAGGCTCCTGTCGCTAAAGAATTGATATTTCAGGTCTTGGACGAAAATCGAAACGCCGTCCAGTCGATGCGTTCCGTGGCGTTCGCGTTTCCGGGCGAGCAGGTAACGTGTCTGGGTTGCCACGAACCGCGCCAATCGGCACCGAAAACGATGAAAGTGCCGATGGCGATGCGTCGCGCCCCATCGAAACTCAAGCCGGAAATGACTCCAATTGAACCAATTAGCTTCGAACGCCATATCCGTCCGCTTTTGGAGCGGTCGTGCAGAGATTGCGGCCATGACTGGTTCCAAAATGGAAAATTGGACTATAATGCGTTGCGCGAGAAGACGTTCTGGTTCTCCGGCGGCATGCTTGGAACGATGACAGGCGACTATTGCGGCGTCCATGGCGGAAGTCGTTCGATTCCAGGCCGTTTCGGTGCCCGCGTCGCACCGTTGGCGGTGGAATTGGACAACGCCGCCCATGTGGGCAAATTCACGCCGTACGAGCGCCATCTCATCAACTTGTGGCTAGATTGCAACTCATTGCGACTAGGTGCTTTCTATGAGACGACCAGACAGGAGAAAGGCGAATTGATTTGGCCAGATCTGGATGTCGATCCAGACAATCCGCAAGGCCTGGAACGGCTCGGTGGACTGAAACACAATTTCTGGCATGAAAACCACTACGGGCCGTACGAATTTCTCGGCTCCAGCCATCAGCGGGACGACGTGTTCATCATGAACGCAAAGGGCGAAATCGTTTGGAACTATCCGATTGCGCATCCGCAGGACGTATGGATGCTCGACAACGGTAACGTGCTGATCGCTTGGCAGCATGGCGCTCGCGAAGTCACGCAGGACAAGAAAACCGTATGGGAATACAACGTTGAAGCACCGAATGAAGTGCCTAGCGTCCAGCCACTTCCGAACGGAAACACGTTGGTCGGAGTCGTTGGCCAATGCCGTCTGGTGGAGGTTGACCGGCAGGGCCGTGAAGTCCGTTCCATCCAGTTATCGACGACCGTGAAGGAGCCGCATGCGCAATTCCGCATGTGCCGCCAAACGCCTCAAGGCACGTATCTTGTGCCATTTACGGCGGAAGGTGCTCTGCGCGAATATGATGCGGCTGGAAACGTCGTCCGGACGTTCCCGCGGCTCAGTTCGCCCGTCTGCGCCGTCCGTCTGCCGAGCGGCAACACGCTTGTGACCGGCGGAGGAAAGGTCGTTGAATTCAATCCGGAGGGGACACGGATTGTCTGGGAGCTCCGCCCGAACATGGACCTGTACGACATCGACATCTCGATACTGGCTGGCGTGCAACGACTTCCGAACGGCAACACGGTCGTCTGCAACTGGAACACGAAAGGCCGCAATGGCAAGAAGGCGAGCCACATCTTCGAGGCTACGCCAGACGGACGCATCGTCTGGGAATGCCAAAGCTCCGCCATCGGCCAAGTAGCCCAATGCTTCATCTTGGGCAAAGATGGCAAAGGCGTCATTCGTTAACATCATCAGGAGGGTTGCTCGCAAGGCAATCCTCCTATTTTTTTAATCCACTGCCATTCAATGAAAAATATGTCTATTCAGATAGTAAAAAAAGGAGTTGCCATGGGGTTGCTGGCGTTGACGGCGATGGCGTTGGCGGACGCTCCCGCCTTTTTCGTCCTTGAGCAGAAACACGTCTATGAATCTGACCACGCCTGTGACAGGCAGGAGGATTTTGCTGTGAACATTGGTGATATGTTCACGCTGTCCGCCACGTTGCAGACGGCTAAGAAAGATGACATTCAAGTCCTTTTCGCGAAAGGTCCGAAGGCCACCGGCCATTACGAGCTGTGGCTGAACAGAGGCGAACTAGCGTTCTACGCACCAGAAATCAATCAAAATGTGTCCATCTACACGAATGTATTCGTGGCGGACAATCATTTGCATCATGTGGCGTTTACATATAAAAATGGCCATTGGGTTGCCTTTTTGGATGGCGTTCCGGCCGCCGCAGGGCGGACACAGGGCAAAATTTCTGACAAGACGGATTCCTTCTCTCTGGGCAGTCTGGTCGATGGGACGTTTCCTTTTGTCGGGGAACTGTCAACCGTGCGTATTGACATGGCCGCATTGAGCCAAGAGGAGGTTCGCGCCATAGCGACCGTCAAGGCTGAAATGGATAAAAGCATTCTCCTTCCACCAAGCCGTCAGTCAAATTATACGCCTCGTAAATATCAGCCGACACGTCCCTTGCGTGGTTTGGAACGTCTGGCGGAACCCGCAGCGTTGCCGATATTGGATGTTGCTGCAACGACAGGCTATTCAGGCAGCATCGACAAACGCGGCGGCAATGCCGACTGGGATTGGGCCATCTATCAAGACGGCAATGGCGAATGGGTTCTTTTTGAGGCATTTGGGCCAGGTTGCATTTATAATTTCACACAGCATCGCTATCCAACCAGCGAAGAACCGACGTTCCGTTTTTACATTGACAATGAAAACAGCCCTGCTTTTTCCATCCGCCAATCCGAATTCGGCAAAAAGGCACCTTTCCTGTCACCATTGTCGGATATTTATGAAGGGCCGGTGGACAATGGACGTGGTCCGATATGGGTCATCCGCAGTTTTGTACCGATGATGTTCAGCCATTATTGCAAAGTGACAAGCAGTGTCAAACTGGAGGGATATCGAAAGGAGAACGGTGAAGGTGGTTGGGGTCACGTTACTTACGAACTTTTTGATAAATCAGACGGCAGTCCGAATTTTACGGCTGGTCAGGATCAGTTGGTTCTCATGGGCAAGGTGAACAATCTTGGCTTTGATCCAAAATATAGTCATGAAAATTTGAAGACACATTTGGAAAATGTGGTCGTGCCACCACGCCGTGCCGTGGTTGTCTTTCAACAACAGGAGGTGGGATCCATTGCGGCTGTCAAATTGAATTTGGAAAATGAAAACGCGATAGGCGAGATTCTGCAGGAGCTTCGGGTGAGGCTGTATTGGGATGACGAAATAAAGCCGTCTGTCGATGCTCCAATCGGGACGTTCTTCGGTGGCGAATATGGAAATCGTCCATGCCATAACACCTTGCTGATGTTGGGGATGGACTTCATGCCGGGAGTCTATTTCAAAGGATACAACTACTTCCCCATGCCCTATTGGAAATCGGCGCGGATGGAGCTGTACACGGTAGGTGAGCGGCCTGTGACAATTCGTGGAATTGATGTGGAAACAACGCCTGAAAGCGTCGTTAAATATGTGAAAAAAGACTGTGGATATTTCACGTCGTCGAACTACTATGGACGTCATGCGAATGCCTCAGGGCGCAATTCGAAGATTGCCTCCGTCAGCGGTTGTGGCCACATGGTCTATAGTGTCCTTACTGGATATGGCATCCGCTCAGGCTGTGAGGGGGATGTTCGTGTGTTTTTCGATGGACGGCAGTCGCCTGAAATGGAAAGCGATGGTTCGGAAAGTTGGGCATCCTATGGGTGGGGCTTCGTAACTCCGCCGCAGTTTAATCCATTTTCAGGCTATAATGGCGCGTGGAATTCCAATTCGGATTGGTCTGAAGTTCGTCTGACGTTGGGTGATTCTTATTTCTTCAAGCAGTCGTTGACGTTTGAATTGGAGCATGGAGGCAGCAATGATGGCCTAGGCGACCATTCCGGTCAGATTTTCTGCTATTTAGGCGAACCACGAACATTGGAGACGGATTTATTGGATATTGCAAATGAATCATCGCGTCAACAACATGATTATCAAGTAGATGGGACATATAAGGAATTGGATGTGACGAGCGCCTACGCCAATGGAATCAATATGGAGAACGTCTTCACTGGCAAGGCCTTAATGGATTTTACTGGAGCTATCTCATTCACAGTCAATATCTTGCCTGAAAATGATGGAATTGTTCTGATACGGACTGGACTGCAGGACGAAAAGCGCCAGGCGGTCAGTGTCAAAATAGATGGCATCCCTGTTCAAGAACGAATCTGGTATGCAACTGATAACAATCCATTCTATAGATGGCGCGATGATTCCTTCAGTGTTCCAAGTGCCTATACTGTTGGAAAGCAAAAGCTTCACATTACGCTTACGCCGTTGGAAATGAATGGTCGGAAGACATGGACGGAAAGCGGCTACCGTATCTTGACCATCAAAAAAGATAAGTAAGCAAGACTGATAATCCGCCAAAATCGGCAAAAAATCATGATTTTGGCGGGATATGTCAGGCCTTATAATCCGCCAAAATCGGCAAAAACCGTGATTTTGGCGGATTATTTTGAATAAAATTGGTGGTTAAAAAAGTTTTTTCTTACTTTTGTTACTTAATGCCATACAGTTAGATTGTCTGCCATTCAAAAAATGATTTTTCACACTATATTAAAAAATACCTCTTATTTGAAGTCATCCATTGTCTGAAACTGGAGAAACTGATGTGATGAATATCGCAGGTTTTGACAAACTGCGTCCAAAACTGGAAAAGCAGTATGAGAATGCTGTTTTTTCTTCAGAAGACTGCTGGAGCGAAGAACAGATCCGTGAGGCGTGGAATGCTCATAAGTGCAAGCATACCAACGAGGAACGAATTCTGTCGCGAGCCTTTCTTACCAGCTTGATTTTGGAACACGCACCGATCGCCATTGAGCCGTTCAATCCCTTCCCTGGAAAATTCCAGCATTTCAATCTGCTGGCGGAGGATTTGAAAGACGGCTATCGGCTCGCGGGCGAAAAAGTGCCTGGAGTCATCTGCAATGGAACGGATTATGATTTGGGAATTAATTGGCAAGTCGATCGAAGCCATGTGGCGCCAGACTGGAAAAATCTGATGCGGCTTGGGCTGCCCGGCCTGATTGCCCGGGCGGAAAAAGGCACGTCGCCTTTCCATCAGTCGGTAGTCATGGTGTATAAGGCACTTGCGGAATTTTGCCGTCGTGTCGCACGGCTGAACAACAATCCCGTATATGATGAAATTGCGAACCATGCGCCGCAAACCCTCCACGAGGCGTTTGCGTTGGCGTATGTTCTTCATGACGCCATTGAATTCGCGAGTGAAGAAGTCCGTAGCATGGGACGTTTCGACGAGATTTACATTGATTTCTACCGTAACGATCTGGCAGCGGGCCGTCTGACGCGCGATTCAGCAAAGGAATTGATCAAATTCTTCTGGATTGCCTTCTATGCCCGATATCAGGGAAAGCGGTTCGGCAAGAATTTCTGCTTCGGACCGAATTTCAATGAGCTCTCCTATATCGGAATGGAAGCCTATTATGAGATGAATGTTGTTGATCCGAAACTCTCCGTTTTGGTTCAAAACAATATGCCGCAGGATTTTGCGGAACTTTATGCACGTTGTATCCGCGACGGACGGACGGGCATTGTTTCGCTGAACTACGACGTGATTGTGGAAGGATTGATTCGACATGGACGCACGCCGGAAGACGCCGCCAACTTCATTCCAATTGGCTGTTACGAGCCAGCCGTTGCAGGAAAGGAAGTGTCCTGTTCGGGCACATCCCACATCATTCTGCCGATTCCTGTGCTCAGCGTTCTCCGTTCAGGCATAGAATATAGTACGTTTGAAGATTTCAAAGATGCTTATTTGGAACAACTTCGCAAAATCTGCGTGGTTATGGGTGAACGTCAGACACTTTGCGATTTGGCATGGAAATATGTCAATCCCGTGCCATTGCTTTCTGGCACATTCGATTCGTGTCTTGAAAAGGGACGAGACATTTCCGATGCGGGAGCGTTTTACAACACGACGGGATGCGTCGTCTCCTATCTGGCGGATGCCGTCGATTCGCTTGCGGCAATCCGCTATCTGGTCTATGAACAGAAACTCTGCACGCTGTCTGAATTGTCTAAGATCCTGAACGATAATTGGCAAGGCCATGAAAAACTCCGCGGCATCGTTTTGCATAGAGCTGCCAAATGGGGCAACAATGATCCACGCGTTGACGAACTAGCGGTTGAAATAAGCACATTCATCTCCAAATGCCTTTTCTCTCTGCCAAACGGTCGCGGCGGCTTCTTCTTCCCTGCGATTTTCGGACAGTTAGTTGTCGAAAGGGGGAAGAATGTTGGCGCGCTTCCATCGGGACGTCTGGCAGGGGAACCCATGTCCAAAAACATGTGCGCGGCTATCGGCATGGACCGAAATGGAATCACCGCCCTGATGGATTCCGTGCTAAAAGTTGATATGCGGCAATTTCCGAATGGAACATGTCTGGACATCATGCTCCATCCGACTTCCGTAAGCGGCGATGATGGACCGAAAATACTGGTCTCTCTGATTCGAACATTCATCGCTCATGGCGGCAGTGGAATCCAGTTCAATATCTTCGACGCCGCCATTCTTCGCGATGCGCAGGTTCATCCCGAACAATATGCGAATCTTCAAGTTCGTGTCTGCGGCTGGAATGTCCGCTTTACGGATCTTGCTCCAGAAGCGCAGGATACATTCATCCACCAAGCGGAAGCCATCGCCTAACGCCTAGGTGGATGAAATGGTTTTTGCCGTAATTTTGCCGTATTTTATCTATTGTCGAAAGACAAAAAAAAATCCCATGGTTTTCACCATGGGATTTTTGGGATATTGGTCGGGGCGAGAGGATTTGAACCTCCGGCCTCTGCGTCCCGAACGCAGAGGTATTAGGTATAAAAATGGCTAAAAACATCAAAATTGTGTAATTCTTGTGTACTTTTTTATTTGTAAATGCTCATTGGAATCATATAGTATCCCACAGAATCAATTTCAATAAGCTACCTTAATTAAGTTGTCTTGACCACATGTCTATCACCCAAAATCAAAAGAATGGCAAGTTCTACTATGCCTTCATGATCGATAAGAAAAGATACCACGGGGCATGCAAGGGATGCACGACAAGGGCACAAGCCGAAGCCTTCGAGCGGAAGATGTGGAAAACCGCAACAGAACTTGCGCCTCAAAAGTCGGCAAAAGGACTGATTGATAATTTCAAGCGGGAGCTGACTGGCGGCACGGATATTTTGCTGGAGTCGGCTTTTGACGTGTACATGACCAAGCCGGCTCGCCGACATCCAGGAGCGATGCGGCAAGGTGTCAATCGACGTCGGTGGGAGGACTTTGTTGCATTCATGAAAGCGACCTATCCAGAAACTGTTCGCTTGGATCAGGTCACTGTTGCACAGGGAGAAGCGTACATCGACTATCTCCGTAGAGAGGGGCGCTTCATCCAGGATGTCCCGTGCGGAAAAAAAGATACTGACAAGCGGTATACTCCCAAGCGGACTTCCCTATCCTACAAGACAATCAACGAATACCACACGATCATTAAATCCGTGTTCAGCCGTCTTGAATACGATGCAGGGATTGTCGTAAACCCTTTCAACTTTGATCCAATGAATGCCACAACCGAAAGCCGAGACATCTTTGTTCCAGAAGAGCTTACCAAGTTGGACCAGAATCTCGCCACCGATTCTTTCTGCCGTCCGTTGTTCATCATAGGGGCCAATACGGGGTTGTCGCTTGGAGATGTCTGCACATTGCGTTGGGATGACATCCGCACCGATGATCATGGATGCTTTATTTGCAGGAAGCGCAACAAGACAGAAGTGATGCTTGAAATCCCGGTGCTTCCAGTTGTGATGGAACTGCTTGGAGAGCTTGCTGCTGACAGGGCGGAACTTGATCCCTCTGAACAAAGCCCATATGTTCTGCCTGAACATGCGGCAATGTATAACTCGAAAAATCGAACAGGCGTCTCCTACAGAATCCACAAGTATTTGATGAAACATGGCATTGTCACGACACGCGAGACCATAGGTGCGCGTCGTGCATCCATCAAGGATTTTCATTCGCTGAGACACACTTTTGCCTACATCGCAGGTGTCCACCGTATACCATTGTCAATTGTTCAGGGAGTATTGGGCCACTTGTCGCCAGAGATGACCAGACACTACCAGGAACATGCAACCCGCGCGGACATGTTGTCCTTCATGAAGATGCTTCCTTCATTGATGGGCGGCCAATCATTGCCTCCTGAAAGGCAGCCTCTACTAATTGAATCAGCTAAAACTGAACAAGTGGATGTTTCCAGCTTGTCGCCAGACGAGGCCGACAAGTTGTTCTGGAGACGGAAGGTTGAGAAAATCCTTGAAAACCTATCCGTCGATGAACTGAAGAGCATCGTGAAGCAGTATGGGAATCAGGCCAACAGCAGCCAGATGATGGATTCAGATCAACAATAACTGTCGAGAGTGTTGGAGACGGTCATGCCAAACTTTATATTGACAAGAGATGACTTTGAAAAACTTGGGCGGGTCGAGGAATGGGACCGATACGAGGATGACAATGAGCGTACCATGCGTTTTTTTGTTGATGGTGTCAGATTGACATTTGACGAGCTTTCCCAAATTGGCCATAAAATGGATTATAAAGACATTCTTTTTGAAAATAAGAGACGCAAGAAACGAGATATCCATAAGCAACTTACACCTGAATTGGAACTAGAGTACAATCAGCGGAATTATGTGGTATATTACCCACCTGAAAAATGTGTTGAAGACGCAATAAATGGTTTCTGCAATAATCTATCAGAACTCATTGATAGACACGCAGAGGTTGATGAATTTGTAGACATAACAGCCTATGAATCCGTTATAAAATTGGCAAAAAACACTTCTTATGCCATAGAACAAAAACCGCAGCTTGTTGGAGACTTGTTTTACATTCTTTTCTCTTTCCGTGATGAGTTAGCAAAACATAAACCCGAAGAGGATATTGGTAAAATCCCAATTCCTGGCCAAATGTTTGCGAATATCATATTCGTTTATGAGCAGGCAATTAATGCATATACTGATAAGGTTATGGAAATCATAAAGAAGCTCCGTGAGGACAAAGCTGATGCTGATAAAACAATCGAATATTTGAAAAAAAACAAAGATGGAATTCTTTTTGCAATTTATAATGTGAAGCGTGAACTAGAATCTGACCATCAGGGGGAACTCACTCAAAGCATGGCATGGCGTCTTGCACAGGCTGTTTTAAACGGTGAAATGGACTTTGCAGAATACCTTGCTGACACCACCAACGAGGTACTTGTGAGCATATCCACGAACTATGGACGAAAAAGCAAAGAACTGGATGAGGAGGAAGAAAAAGTCCGGGAGAAGTTTTATAAATCTCTGAATAAAGAGCCGCCCTCAAAAGGCGATAAACGTCTTCTATGTTTTAGGACGTTCAAAACATATTTGGATTTCAGCAAAAAACCACCTTCCAATGATGCTGAAAAAAAAGCGCGCAAGAAATGGTTCTTCTTTGAAATACCAGAACTGGATAATTCGCCATCGAACTTTGTCAAATTACTTAAGGAGCGTCTAAACAGAAAAAATAGAAATAAAAGACGAAAACTCTGATACAACAGGCTAAGTATCTGCTGGAGAATATACTCCAACGGAAGGAGAGTGATTTTAAGCAACAGGGTGGCGTGAAAGGATGTAGCGGCGGCGTCCCACCATCGATTTTTATGATGGATTCATGGAAGAAAGAGCACGGCAGGGGGATGGAGGTGGCGGATGACATCTGCAAGTTTCATCAGGCCGCATCATATCCCTGTCGTGCTCATACAACTCACTACGATAGGCAGCCAATTTTTAGATACCGCCGCTGTTTTTACGGTTTCTGCTACAGATGGAGTTGGTGGGGGAGGATGTCAATAGCATTATTATATAAGGTAAAAGAGAGGCGAGCGTCAATGAATGGCTTGCATTCTTGAAAACAAAGGTTAATGTAATTCCATGTCGGTTGAAATCCATTTCAAGCAAGTGGTTTTCAAGCGATAACAATAAAAAATAAGTACGACCGGACAGTCGAACTCGGTACTGATAAAACTTGCAACCTTTTACCACCGTGAGTTCGGAGACATCCGCGCCTAAAGTGACGTGTGCTCGTTGCACGCGCTGCTTTAGTCTTGCGCGTTCTGTTTTCGAATGGTGGCGGGCTTGCAAGTGCCTATCAGACCTCGAACGCAGGGCGCGCTTTTTTTGTGTGCTGTAAGAAAGATTTGAAAAATGGTAGTGGGTAGCAGAAATTCTTTTCATAAATCAATAGTCTTCGCCAAATATCTATGAACAAATTATCCTTCACATGTCCTAAATGTGGACGTAAATTCATTGACATTGAAGGCATTGAACCAGATCAAAAAGTAGAATGTGATCAATGTCATTTTCAGTTTAACGTGCAATTTGAAAATGGTAATGCCATTACTGATATGCAAGCCAAAAGTGTAATTGACCCAAAAACAAGCGAAGAACATGAAGACGTCAATTGTCCCAAATGTGGCAAGCCATTACTGCCCGATGCTCAATTCTGCGGTTTTTGTGGTGAACCAATACAAAATAGATCAGACAAACAGCAGTCTGAATCAAAAGAAGATGACAATTTATCAAAAAAGGGAAATCAACTTTTTGCAAAAGCTTTAGGAGTTGAAAAATTAGAAGGCTTTTCTTTATCAAGATTCTTTGTCCAGACCTTTAGGCATCATTCTTGGGATGAAATTGAGGAAATAGTTGCAGTCGGTACAAAAAGTACGACTCCTGATTTGTCTACTGTATCAACAGAATGGCCTACACCTTGGTTTTTCTTCAGAATTATTGTGTTTATAGTATTTGCATATTTGATTGTATTATGGCGTAGTAATGATTTCAGGGAATTTGCTTTTATGATTCAATTAATCCTGGGCATAATTGGTATGCCTTTGGCAGCATTGTCATTTTTCTTTGAAATTAATATCTTAAAAAATGTTTCAGTTATGCAAGTGGGAAAACTTGTCTGTGTAGGCGGTTTTATTTCAATTCTTGCTACTCTTATAGTTAGTAGAGTGATAAAATACGAGTCGGCAATAATAGCTGGTCTTGTTGAGGAACTTATCAAAGGTGGAGTGATGCTTTTATTTATTTGGAATCCTCGCTATCGCTACAAGCTAAATGGCATGCTTGTGGGGGCAAGTATTGGAGTCGGGTTTGCTATTATTGAAACAGCTGGTTATGTTGTAAGATCTAATAATTTTGAATTTGTTATGTTCATAAGGGCTTTTTTTGCTCCTGTATGTCATGTGCTTTATTCATCATTAGTGGGCTATGCATTATGGGAAGCAAGAGCAAATGGCACTTTTACTGAAATAATTAAAGGAAAGACATTACGGCTTATTGCTCTTGCTATTGCTCTTCATATGTTTTGGAATTCTGGTTTCTTAATAAATGAGTTGATTTTTAAATGCATTATTGTTGCTGCAATTGGATATAGTTCAGTAATATATCTTCTTCAGGATTGCATGAATGAAATAAGAATAAAAAAGAACAAAATTTATTAAATAAATAATTATGAAATGTCAACATTGTCAAAAAGAATGTACAGATGAACTTAATTATTGTCCGTATTGTGGAACACAGATTAATAAATTGAAAACGACAACTTCTACTAGCTCTTTTTTAAATATTAAATTAACTGAGAATGATGTACAAGATAAACATTTGATACACAAGTATGATTTTATTAATAAAGTGAAAGGGGGAGGTGTATGGTTAGCGAGTTTGTATGGGAATATCATACAAAGGATTTCATCCTGTTTTACAAGTAAGGAAAGAATTAATGAAGCAAAGCAAAATTTAAATCAAAAACAGTTTTTTAAATCAATAAAAAGTTATCAACGATTATTTTTATTTTCATCAATAATTTTTATTATTGTTATATTATTTAATAGATGTGGCAGATATGAGCCAGAGAAGAACTTTAAGATTAACCCAGTTGGCAATGAAGTTGAAATAGTAAAGTATTTGGGAACTTCCATAGAGGTTAAAATTCCTTCACGTATTGATGGATGGAAAGTTACGGTAATTGGTGGCTTTGGGAGAAATACGGAAATAACAAAGATTATCATACCGAAAAGTGTTAAGAAAATTAAGAAGGACGCCTTCCATGGCTGTACGAAGTTGACGAGCATCGCCATCCCAAGAAGTGTCACGAGCATCGGCCCTAGTGCCTTCCAAGGCTGCACTGGTTTGACGAGCATCGCCATCCCAAAAAGTGTCACGAGCATCGGCCCT
>JAFZAB010000228.1 GCA_017548425.1 Victivallales bacterium | reverse complement strand
CGTTTAATAGAAGCCGCTTGACTATGAATACGATATCGAACAAGCCATCATAGACCATCTGCATGTTTTCATCATGGAACTTGGCAATGGCTTCTGCTTCGTTGCAAGGCAGAAAAGAATCCTCCTGGAGGATGACGAATTTTTCATAGATCTTGTACTCTTCAACCGACTGCTCAAATGTTTCGTCATCATAGAACTCAAGACCAGCAAACTCACGCATCAGGACATTGGGCAGTTGCAGATGTATGTGAACTACTATGACCGTTACGAAAAGACAGCGGAGGAGAACAAGACTATCGGCATTCTGCTTTGTTCACAGAAAAACGATTCGGTGGTAAAAATGTCGCTTCCAGAAGACAACAAGACGATTCTCGCCGCTGAATACAAGCTTCGCCTGCCCAGCGAGGAGCAGTTGCTTGCTGAAGTCCGAAAGGCGGAAGAGGAATATGAAAATTCCAGAGAAAATTCAGAGAAAGACGATGTATGACCCCAAGCCAGAAAACAGGACAATAAAAAACAGAAGATGACAACGTCATTTCAAATGTCAGGCAACAAAAAGCTCCTTGACCTTCCGAACAAAGTGGCGTTTTTGTCGTCGCGAACAATATCGGCGTCTGTCGTCCTGAAATGCTATGATTGGGAGACGGCAATACGTGAAACGGACCAATGCATCATCAGCGGCTTTCAGAGTCCGCTTGAAAAGGACGTCCTCAAATTTCTTCTGCGCAGCAAAGCTCCAATCATTCTCGTTCTGGCAAGAAAATTATGGGAGACAGTGCCAAACGAACTCCATGACGCCATGGATGCAGGCCAGCTGTTGATTGTCTCGCCTGTTTCCTGCAATCGTGCGTCCATCGCGTCCGCCGCCATACGCAACCATTGGATACTTGCCAACAGCAGTTCGCTTGTCATCGGGTCACTTGATCCCAACGGTCATTTGGCAAAACTTGTTTCCACATTTCCAACAGAACAAATCATACGACTCGACACCCACTAACAGTTTGCTTTCACAACATCTTCACGACTTTACGACTCTGCGCTAAAAACATCTGCATAAAAACAGCAAACGCCCCACGAAGCAAAAAACTCCATGGGGCGTTGATGTCTTTCATGCCGTGCATGATGTGTCATGCACGGCTGTCGTTTTTCAGTGAATTACAGACCGAGCTTGGCGCCGCGCTGCAGTTCGCCGAGCGTGCGGTTCGTCGCGGGAACATAGCCCTTCAGCGGCATGACGCGCTCGTGGATCGTGTCCAGAATCCAGCTGGGCTGCGGGAAGTATTCCTTCTCGTGCTCGGCGGCGGGGCTGACCCAATTGTGGGAGCCGACGATGGCCATCGGGGCGTCCAGATAGTCGAAGCAGAACTGCGTCAGGTTGGCAGCGATGTTGTGCATCGCGTTGCCGCGTTCGACGGCTTCGTTGACCAGCACGCACTTGCCCGTCTTCTTCACGGAGGCGATCAGCTTGTCGTAGTTCAGCGGGTTGATGCAGCGGAGGTCGATGACTTCCGCGCTCATGCCGTACTTCTCTTCCAGTTCCTTCGCGGCGTCGAGAGCGACGTACAGCGCAGGACCGAACGTGATCAGCGTGATATCCTTGCCTTCTTTCTTCAGATCGGGCTCGCCCAATTCGATTTCATAGTAGCCTTCCGGAACGCCTTCCTTGTGGAACATTTCGCCCTTGCCGTACAGCTTCTGGCTTTCCAGGAAGATGACAGGATCGGTGCCCGCCAAAGCGGCATTCAGCATACCTTTCGCGTCGTAAGGCGTGACAGGATACGCGATCTTCAGGCCGGGGATGTGGTTGCACAGCGCGGACCAATCCTGCGAATGCTGCGCGCCATATTTGAAACCGACGGAGATACGCAGAACAACCGGCATCTTCAAAACGCCGCCGGACATGGCCTGCCACTTGGACAACTGGTTGAAGACTTCGTCGCCGGAACGGCCGAGGAAGTCGCAATACATCAGTTCGGCCACCGCACGGCCGCCGCAGAGGGCGTAGCCGACAGCCGCGCCGACGATACCGGCTTCGGCGATCGGGCTGTTGAAGAGGCGCTTGTACGGGATGAGTTCCGTCAAGCCACGATAGCACGCGAACGCGCCGCCCCAGTCTCGGTTCTCTTCACCGAAGGCGACCATCGTCGGGTCGATGGAGAAGCGGTGGGCCATCGCTTCGAACACGGCGTCCGTGTAGGTGTAGGCGACCATCTTGCTGTAGGGCTTGCCGTTTTCGTCGATGCCGAAACGCTTCTTTCCGGCGATACGCTTGACCTGCTCGTTGTCCTCCAGTTTCTGGAGCATTTCGGGCTTGCGGTCATCGAACTTCTCAACCTTCTGGTTGGAGAAGGTGACGGTTTCGATATACTTGGAATCAGCGGTTTCGTAGGGGGAGACGTCCTTGTCAATGGCCAGCTTGAACATATCGAAAACGAGATCCTGCACGCTCTGGCGGGTCTTGTCGAGTTCAGCGGCATCCGCCATCTTGTTCTTCACCAAGTACTGGTAGAACGTGCCCTTGCATTCAGCGCCGACCGCGCATTCGCCGCCGACGGCGTCCGCGTCGAAGAAGCGCTGCAGCTCTTCCTTCGTACGGTAGCTGGAGGCGTCGGACGGGGAGTGGCCGCCCAGACGGTAGGTCACGACATCCAGCATCGCGGGGCCCTTGCCTTCCAACAGGACTTTCTTCTTGCGGGCCACAGCGTCAATGACGGCTAACGGGTTGTAGCCGTTGACGCGTTCCGTGTGCATCTGTTCGGGATTGACGCCCGCGCCGATACGGGCCATGAATTCATAGCCCATGGTTTCGCCGTTGGTCTGGCCGCCCATGCCGTACTGGTTATTGAAGCAGTTGAACAGGATCGGCATGCCTTTGCCCTTGCCGTCATCCCACAGTTTGCGATACTGCGCCATGGCGGAGAACATCAAGCCTTCCCAGACAGGACCGCAGGCGAAGGAGGCGTCACCGATGTTGCAGACGACGATGCCGGGCTTGCCGTTGACGAGTTTGAACAGAGCCGCGCCAGGAGCGACGGAACCGGAACCGCCGACGATGGCGTTGTTCGGGTAGATGCCGAACGGCGTGAAGAAGCAGTGCATGGAACCGCCCCAGCCTTTGTTGAAACCAGTCGTACGGGCGAAGATTTCAGCGTACGCACCGTAGATCAGGAAATGGATGGCAAGATCCTTCACATCCTTGCAGCCGCACTTTTCGACGACTTTCAGCGTGGCGCCGCCGAAGAAGTTCTTCATGATGTCCATCAGCTTGTCATCATCCAGTTTGCGGATGGAGCTCAAGCCTTTGGCCAGAATTTCACTGTGGCTACGATGGGAGCCGAACGTGTGGTCGTTGACGTCCAGACTGTAGGCCTGTCCGACGGCCGCCGCTTCCTGTCCCATGGACAAGTGAGCAGGACCTGCGTGGTTGTATTTCACACCCATGTATTCGCCGTGCAACTTCAGTTCGTTGATGATCGTTTCGAACGTGCGCAGCGTCACCATGTCGTGGTAGATGTTCACAAAGTCTTCTTTCTTGAAGAGTTTCTTCTCTTCCGCGGGGGTCTTGGAGTAGGCGTTCACGGCGATCGGCGTGAAGTCGATTTCACCTTTTTTGAACAGTTCTTCCGGATAGATTTCCAAACACTTCGTCATGGTTGTTTCCTCTTTTTATTTAAAAGTTTGAGATAATGTTTGATTTTTGTCTTGTTCAACGGCGAGACGCCGTCGCTACATCAAGCGTGGAGAACCGTCTCCTTCAGGGCTTCGGACTGCGTCGGATGCGGGAAGACAATCTGGCGGACGTCTTCGACGCACTGTTCCGTTTCCACCATCGCCGCCGCGCTGGCGATGAATTCGCCGCAGCAACCGCCGATCATGTGGACACCCAGAACCTGCCCGTACTTCTCGCTGACCAGCACTTTCACCGTGCCGGCCTTGCCATCGTTTTCGACCATGAAACGGCCCGCGATCGCCATCGGCATGACGGCCTTCTTGTAGGCGACGCCGTTCTTCTTCAGTTCTTCTTCCGTCGCGCCAACCTGCGCGACTTCAGGATGCGTGTAGATGACGGACGGAATCGCCGTGTAGCGCATGCGGTCCGCGATGCCGAACATGTTGTGGACGGCCACGATGCCTTCGCGCGTCGCGGCATGTGCCAATTGCATGCGGCCTGTGCAGTCGCCGCAGGCCCAGATGCCCGGAACGTTCGTCTTGCCGAATTCGTCCGTCTTGATGCCGCGGCGTTCGATTTCAACGCCGGCCTCTTCCAGACCGAAGCCGCGCGTCACGGCGGAGCGGCCGATGGCGCTCAGGATGTAGTCGCCCGTGATCTGCTGGTCTTTGCCGTCGGGATCCGTGAACGTCAGCACATTGCCTTCGATCTTCTGCACTTTGCAGGACAGATTGAACACGACGCCGGCCTTCTTCATCTCGGCCATCAGCTTCTTGGAAATCTCTTCGTCAACGACGGGAGCGATTTTCGGAAGCATTTCGACGATGGTCACTTTCGTGCCGGCCGTCGCGAAAAATGTCGCGAATTCCAGACCAATCACGCCGCCACCGATGATAACCAGTTCTTTCGGAATCTCTTCCAGAGCCAGAATGCCAGTGGAATCCAGAACTTTCGGATTGTCACGCAGGCCGGGGATCGGCGGGCAGGCGGGAACGGATCCCGTCGCCACCAGAATGTTCGCGCCTTCGTATTCTTTTCCATCCGCCACGATCTTGCCCTTTCCGGCGACCTTGGCCTCCGCCTTCACGATTTCGACGCCGGCGCGTTTCAGCATGCCTTCGACGCCTTTCTTCAACGTCGCGATGATGGACTGCTTGCGGGCCTGGACGGCCTTCATGTCCAGCACGGGCGTTCCAGCGCCGCTCACACCGTAGCGGGAGGCTTCCAGAACATCTTCAAACGCACGGGCGGAACGCAGTAACGTCTTCGCGGGAATGCAGCCGACGTTCAGGCACGTGCCGCCCAATTCGTTCTTCTCAAACAACGCGACTTTCTTGCCGAGCTTCGCGGCGTATGCAGCCGCCTCATATCCGCCGGGACCGGCGCCGATGACCATCAAATCGTACATTTTCTTCTCCTATATTACTAGGAATCGCAGACGGCTCATCGCCGTCTGCGATTTCATGATTCATTGCTTAACACCCTGCGATGCAGACCAGTTCGAAGTTCTCGATGATGTCCTTCAACGTCTGCAGGAAGCGGGCCCCCGGAGCGCCGTCGATGACCATGTGGTTCATCGTCAGCGAGAACTGCATGTAGTCCTTATAGACGATGTCGCCGTTCGCCGCGCGGACGGGGCGGAGCAGCGTCTTGCCGACGCCCAGGATGGCCAGCTGCGGAACGGTGAACACAGGCGTGAAGTTCGTGATGCCGAACGCGCCGAGATTGGACACGGTGAACGTGCCGCCCGCCATCAGGTCGGGGTTCAGATTGCCGTCGTTCGCCTGCTTGGCGAGGACTTTGACGCGCTTGCACATTTCGGCGAGCGTCATGTTCTGCGAATTGTGCAGGACGGGGACCATCAGGCCGCGCGGCGTGTCGCAGGCGAAGCCCATGTTGATGGCGCTGTGCAGTTTAACGACGTTGTCGTGGAATTCGCCGTTGAGTTCGGGATGTTTCTGCAACGCCTTGATGACGGCGTACATGACCATGTCGCCGATGTTGATGTTCGCCAGACCGAGCTTCTCGCCCTGCGCCTTGATTTTGGCTCGGAGGGCCAGAAGTCCCGTGACATCCGCTTCGGACATGAGCGTGTATTGCGCGGACGTCTGCAAGGATTCGAGCAGACGCTTCGCGATGATCTTGCGAATCTGCGCGAACGGCTTCTCCGTGATGACGTCTTCGCCAGCCGCAGGAGCGGCGGCAACGGGGGCGGAAGCCGCGGCG
>JAFZAB010000227.1 GCA_017548425.1 Victivallales bacterium | reverse complement strand
GCCAGGGCGTTCATCTGGCATGCGTCAAAGGATTCAATCCGAATGATTTGGACGCCAATGGCCGTAAGGAACTCGTCAAATTTGTGAAAGGCCTTGGACTGGAAATTTCGGCCATTTGCGCATGGGGCGGCCATGTCGATCTGGGCAATCCGGAGAATCTGGACGAGCATATCGAAGAGGGCAAGCGGCTTCTAGAATACGCGGCGGATTTGGAATGCGGCATTTGGCAGGGCCATTGCGGCATCATGCCGCATTCGAAGGACAACCCGAAATGGGCGCGTTTCGTCGATTCGTTTGGACGGCTGTGCGAACACGGCGAAAAGGTCGGTGCGAAGCTTGCCATCGAGACTGGTCCGGAGCCGCCGGAAGTCTTGCTGGATATGATCGAGGAAGTCGGAAGTCCTTCATTGGCGGTCAATTATGATCCTGCAAATTTGATCTTGTGGCCTGCCCATTATCAAATGGACGAGACGGGTACGTATGATCGCGCGAAGGCCTTCGCGGAATACAAGCCTGTGGAAGGCGTGAAAGTGCTCGGCAAGCATATCATCCATACGCATGCGAAAGATGCATGGGTCAATCCGGAAACGAACCGCCGTCAGGAAGTGCCGTTGGGCAGCGGATGGATCGATTGGCCTCAGTATGTGCAGAATCTGAAAGACGTCGGATATGACGGCTATTTCGCGATCGAACGCGAGGTCGGCGAAGATCCCGTGGGCGATATCACGCGTGCAATCAATTATCTGAAAACACTGTAAGCAACTCAATATAAAGGGGCTGAAGGATGAAGAGACTGTTGGGAACCGCAATTTTGCTGACGGCCGTCATGGCACTGGCCGAACCGGTCTGTGTGAAAGAATGGGTCTTCGATACGGCGGAGAAAGTCGCCGAATGGGCGAAAGCGACAAATCATGTCGCGGACATCCGTTTTGAAGACGGCGCGATGGCGGGGACGATTAGCGACTGGGATCCGTGGCTGACGAGCCCTGTAGCGAATTTCAACGCCACGCCATGGCAGTATGTGGAAGTCGAAATGAAATCCGATTTGGGCGGAGACGGCCAGATTTTCTTCACGGACACGAACGACACGAAGTACGATGGTTTCTATAGCGACCGCTATGCGACGTTCCCTATCAAAGGCGACAACGAATGGCGCACCATCATTGTGAATCCGTTCTGGCAGTTTGAGACGATCCTGAAGCTCCGGCTGGATTTCGCGACATCGCATCGTCCTGAAGACAAAGGACAACGGACATTTGCCGTACGTCGTATCCGCGTGATGGATCCGGGCTACGACAAGTTGCCATTGACGAAACCGCAATGGGATTTCGCGAACCGCGACATGGGCTGGAAGTCCGCTTCCGGTTTGGATACAACCGTTTCGAACTACGGTATTTCGCCGCGCCGCAACGAGGCTAAGGAGCCGCTCGGAATCGTGCTCAAACCCGTCAATGTCGCCATAGAAGATTACGGCTGTTGGTTGTGTGTCGAAATGGCGTGCTTTGGCGCGGAGAAGGCGACCGTCACATGGCTTTCCACGAATTCGCGCGGCCTGCGCCGCAAGACGTTCTCCGTCAATCCTGACGGCGAAAAGCGGTTTTACAACATCGATATGTCCAGCGAGGGCACATGGGGCGGCAATCTCTATATGCTTTCCATCACGTTGAACGGGAAGAAGGCGTCGTTGATGACCGTTCGGAGCGTGGCGGTGAGTGATTCGCCCGCCGGGCCTGCGCAGCTGTTGTCGCCTGTATCTGGCTTGGTGAACGCCTTGAACCGCGTCGGACAGGAATGCGAGTTCATGGTGCGGGTGAAGAACGATGGCGGAAAAACTGCTAAATATGTGAAAATCAAATCGTTCGAGGCACCGGACGGCGTGAGTCTCGTCTTGGGCATGGGCGGTGCCCAAGAACAGGATATCGAGCCGTTTGATACCGTTGACTACTTTTTCAATGTGAAGGCGGACAGTCCTGTGTCCGGCCCGTACAAACTGACGCTTGGCAACAACGATGGTGAAAACGTGACGGTGGAAGGCACGATGGCCATCACGGCTTCGCTCGGCCTGCCGAAAGCCGACTATGTTCCTGAACCGCAGCCAGTTGACACAGGTGATTTCGAAGTCGGTGCGTTGTATTTCCCTGGCTGGGACAATCGCGCGAACGGCGGTTGGCAGCGTGTTTTCAACCGTTGTCCGGAGCGCAAGCCCGTGTTGGGATGGTATGATGAAGCGAATCCGGAATGTGTCGATTGGCAGATCAAATGGCTCGTGGAAAACGGCATCCAGTATCTGCTGGTCGATTGGTACTGGTCAAAGGGACAGGTCGGTTTGGAGCACTGGATCAAGGCGTTCAAGCAGGCGAAATACAAGCATTACATGAAATGGGCCATGATGTGGGCAAACCACAACGCGCCTGGCTCCCATTCCGAAGAGGATATGATCGCCGCCACGAAGTACTGGATTGACAATTACTTCAACATGCCGGAATACTATACAATCGACGGCAAGCCTGTCGTGATGATTTGGAGCGTTTCCAACATGGATCGCGATATGAAGGACGATGGCGGTGCGACGCATCTCTTGGCGGTTGCGCAGGAGACGGCGTTGGCCGCAGGACTGCCCGGCATCCATTTCTCCGCGATGAAATGGCCGGAGGCAAAGGTGACGGAGAAGATGATTCAAAGCCTTAAGGATAAAGGTTTTGAATCAACGTCCATCTACCACTACATGGATCACGGCGGCTTGGCTGAAGACGGAACACGCTTCCCCTTCGATCTGGTCGTGAAGTCGAACAAAGAGTTGTGGAAAAAGTGGCATGATGTCGGCATCCTCCCATATTTCATGAACTTGTCAACGGGATGGGATGACCGTCCGTGGAACGACCATCTGGAAATCTATGGCCGCACACCGGAACTCTTCCGCGTCATCTGCGAAGATGCGAAGGCATACGCGAAGAAGACGAAGCACAAGAAGCAGATTCTGCTTTCGCCATTGAACGAATGGGGCGAAGGCTCCTATGCGGAACCAAACCGCGAGTTCGGTTTCGGCATGTATGAAGCCGTGCGCGACACATTTGCGAAGAAGCCGAAAGGCGGTTGGCCGTTGAATTACGGCCCGACGGATGTTGGCCTTGGTCCGTATGACGTGCAGTTCCCGCAACGTGTCCGCAATGGCGCGCCACGCGTGAATTGGGACTTTGATGACGGAACGGCGCAGGGCTGGAAAGCGATGATGGGAATTTCGGAGTGCAAGGTGGTCGGCGGCCATCTGGCCATCAAGACAAAGCATTGGGATTCCGCGATTACGACCAATCTTGGAAAGCAACGCGCCAAGAAGTTTACACGGTTCGTCGTCCGCATGAAAACCACGAAAAGCGCCGACGGCAAGCCAGATAAGGCGCAGCTTTTCTGGGCGACGAATTCCAGTAAGATCACGGAAGGCACGTCCGTCATCCGCGATGTTCCTGCGGATGGTCAGTATCATGAAATCGTCTTCGATTTGTCGCAGAATAAGCGGTTCAATGGCTTCCTGACGGAATTCCGTTTCGATCCATCGAATCGCGAAAATGTTGAAATTGAAATCGATTCCATGAAATTGGAATAACCGCTTCGCGGAGCTAAAAGCTAAAAGCTTAAAGCTTAAAGCAAATTCAAAGTATTTTTTATTTAGGAATAACCATGAATTACGCACGAGATTGCATTGCGAAAATAGATGGGTATGTGCCAGGCGAACAGCCGCAAGGGCGCACATTCATCAAACTGAATACAAACGAGAATCCGTATCCGCCGTCGCCGAAGGTCGGTGAGGCGTTGAAAAACTTTGATTGGAAGCGTTTGCGGCTTTATTCGGAGCCGAGCGCATTGATGATTCGTCAGGCGGCCGCGGAATGGTTCGGCCTGAAGCCCGAAAACATCATCTGCGGCAATGGATCCGACGATTTGCTGACAATCGCCTTGCGGACATTTGTTGATCAAGGCGGTAAACTCGCCTTCACGGAACCGAGCTATTCGTTGTATCCTGTTCTGGCGGACATACAAGGAGCTAACCACGCTCCCGTGGCGCTGACGGATGACTTCCAACTGCCCGACGATGCCGTCGAACAGGCCAGCGATGCGACGCTGTTCATTCTCGCGAATCCAAACGCGCCGACGGGCACGCTGTTGAGCAAGGCGAAACTGTGCGAAATCGCGGAAAAATTCCACGGCGTCTTGTGGATTGACGAAGCGTATGGTGATTTCTCTGGCCAGACCTGCATGGATATGGTCAAGAAATATCCAAACGTTGTTGTGTCCCGCACAATGTCGAAGAGCTTCTCATTGGCTGGTTTGCGACTTGGCATCGCGGCGGCGAATGAGTCGTTGATTTTTGAGATGTTCAAAGTGAAGGATTCGTACAACGTCGATATGATTACGCAGTATCTGGCGACGGCCGCGCTGCGCGATGTGGAATATATGCAGGCGAATGCGAAACGCATTATCGCGACGCGTGAAAAGACAGCAACGGCGTTGAAGAAATTGGGCTGTGTCGTGGAGCCAAGTTCCACGAACTTCCTGTTTGTGAAGCCGCCGAAAGACGCGGAGACAGTCTTCAAGCAGTTGAAAGACAATGGTTTCCTTGTCCGCTATTTCAAACTGCCGCGCGTCTCAGAATACATCCGCATCACGATGGGCACAGAAGAGGACATGGAGGCCTTTGTGAAGACATTTGCTGAAATTACGCAGGGCTGAGCCTGCGTTTCTTCACGATTGAGTGACAAAAATGGCAATTCCTGAAGATGACAAACTTCCAAAGCCGCGTGGCGGTGTCGCGCGGATTTTCCGCGCGTTTTTCTATTCGATGGCGGGGCTGAAGAGCGCATTGCAGCACGAGGCTGCGTTCCGACAGGATGTGATGCTCGGCATTGTATTGGTGCCGTTGTCGTTATGGTTGCCGTTCGAGCCGATGACGAAGGTCCTTTTGAATGTCATTTGGCTTTTGCTGTTGGTCACTGAACTATTGAATTCCGCCATTGAGGCGATTGTGGATATGACAAGCCCGGGCTACCATGAATTGGCGAAACGCGCGAAGGACATGGGAAGTGCAGCCGTGTTCATCATGCTGACAGCGTTGACGATCGCATGGGTGGTCGCCCTCTGGCCGATTGTCGTGAAGTGAGTGAAAGTCGCGTGCTTCGTGTGACCGAACACGCAGGAGAACGTCCATCTCACGACAGCGGGACACTGTCGTTACTATTGCGTCAGCTTGCCGAAAATGTAGCCAAGGGCGACGGCGACGGCGCAGACGAGAAGAAGGAAGAAAAGCGACCCGAACAGGAAACTATGGTTTTTTTTCGGTTCAGCAGGGGGCAGGGCGGATTTCCGTTTGGAGGTGCGACGCTTGTGTTCGGCGATTTGCGCACTGGATGTCGTAGGAATCCGTTGTGGACCAAGATGTTCGAGAGCGTTGATGACGGCTGTCCAATTTTGGATTCGCTCATCCGGATCCTTTGTAAGCATCTGCGAAATCAGATCGGAATACGTCTGCGGAACATCTGGATTGCGTTGTGATAGCGGCTCGAGCGGTTCATGCAACTGCTTGTCCATGACCTCTTTAGCAAGATCGCCAGGGAAGGGGGGGCTTCCAGCCAAAGCATGGTATAGCGTGGCACCGAAGGCGTAGATGTCCGCTCGGCAGTCGTCTTTTCCGCGTTTGCCGAGAATCAGTTCGGGTGAGGCGTAAAGCGGCGTGAGAATCAACTGATGTCCTTCAAAATCATGGTCTTCGACTTTTGCAAGACCAAGATCGGCGAGCTTGGCCTGGTTGTGGCTGTTGATGAGAATGTTTTCCGGCTTGATGTCGCCATGGGTGAAGGTATGCGTCTGGTAGCCGTAATTGAGGGCGTCTGCGATTTGCAGCCCCCATGTGCGAATGGTGTTTGGCGGCAACGGTCCGTTCCGTTGGATTTTTCGCATAAGTGATTCGCCGTCAACATATTCCATGCAGAAGAAATAGATGTTTCCGGGGGCGACGCCTGCGTCAAACGCCTGAATGATGTTCTGATGGGAGAGGGTGGCGGCGGCGCGGGCTTCGTTGATAAAACGCGAGACATATTCGGCATCCTGCGAGAGTTCCGTCGATAGGATTTTCAATGCGACATCCCGCCCGAGATCAAGCTGTTTGGCGAGATAGACAGCCGCCGTGGAACCATGGCCGATTTCACGGATGATCTGATATCCATTGACCAAGGTTCCCGGAGCGAGAATGGCATTGTCCTGTTCGTTCGTTTCCACGTGGTTATCGTTTACGGTTGTCCGCCAGCTGCGCTCACGTACGTTCGCTTGCAAGCGGCTACTAATGTAAAGCCCTTACGGGCTGCGTTATCCCGCCAGCTGCACTCACGTACGTTCGCTTGCAAGCGGTTACTAATGTAAAGCCCTTACGGGCTGCGTTATCCCGCCAGCTGCGCTCACATACGTTCGCTTGCAAGCGGTTACTAATGTAAAGCCCTTACGGGCTGAGTGGTTTTCTTACGATCAAAGGAGATTAGTTTTGCGGCAATGCAATGCGCGCGGAGAGGACGTTGCAGCCAATGGCCTCCAGTTCCATGCGGAGGCGTTCGAACATCGTTTCGTCTTCGTAGGAGCCGATGATGGCGCCACCGCTTCCAGCGAATTTGGCGGAGGCTCCGGCCTTGCGGGCTGTGAAGACCATTCGCGCGTTCTCCTCCGCGACTTTGAGCACGCGGCAGCGGAGGTCGAAATTCATGTTGATGAGTTCCGCAAGTTTTTCATGCTGGCCTGCGAGAATGGCGTCACGTCCAAGCCGCGCGTATTCCGCGAATTCGCTCATGGCCTCGACGAGATCACGCTTCTTCTCTTCGTAAAGAACGCGGAGCTTGTGGTGGTAGATGCCGGAAAATTCCGCGCGATCCGGAGCGTAGGCGATGTAGAGTTTGGGAAGACGGTCCGGCGAGAGGCGTTCATAGATGCCGTGGTTGTGCTCCTTGAAATACTCTTCAGAAAAATCCATGTACATGAGGCCGTCGTAGATTTGGATGACGCGGTCCTGCATGCCGCATTGGATGCCGAGATCCTGTTCGGCCTGCCAGCAGAGGGTCGCCCACAGTTCGAAAGGAATCTTGTCCGCGACTTCATAGAATTTCACAAGTGCTTTGAACGTGGCGGTGCAGATGGCGCTGGAGCCGCCCATGCCGACGAGCTGCGGGACTTTCGACGAATAGCGGATGGTGAAATTCCTGCGTGGCAGTTCGATGTCATGCTTGACACAGTATTTATAGAACTGGCGGATGGTCGCTTTCACGAGGCGGACGCCGCCGTAGTAGCCGAAGCGTTCGATTTCTTTGACCATGGCGCTCAGGCCGGAGAATTCGCTGTTGTCTTCGCGATTGTGTTCGATGCGGATTTCAGGGCTTTCATAGATGGTCACGGTACAAGGAAAATCCGAAAGCGCGAGGGCGATCGTCTTGCCGTAATAACCGTCCGACGGGTTGCCGAGAAGGCCTGCGCGGCCGTATGTCTTGACGCTGAAAAGCATGTTTTATCCTCTTCTATTTATGCTGATTGGCGGGGTATTGGTACAATTTATAAGATAATCGTTCTATTGGAAAATGCCATAGAACAGCGTTGCTGTTTGCAAAGTCGCCAACAACATATAATGTATTGTAAACAACCTTTTATTTCGTCGGCAATTCTGGAGAAATCCAATGGAATCATCAGACATCACACGGAAAACCATAGAAGACGTGGTGAACCATTTATATGAAGCGACAGGAGCGGCCACGTTTTTCGAGCCACCTACCGTGAAATTCGCGTCTGCGGATGATCGTTGGTTCACGGAATTCAAGACAATCGTCGGGCCGGAACATTGGACGCCGCAGGAGGCGTTGAATCTTTTGTATCCGGACGCGACGGCGAAGACGGTCATTTCGTTCTGCTGTCCGAATTCACAAGCGGCTCGCGAAGGGAACCGAAAGGAAACGGCAAAACCATGCGAACTGTGGGCGCGCATCCGCTCGTTCGGTGATTTGGCGTTGCAGAACATGCGCAACCAGTTGGCGCGGTGGCTTCAGGAACATGGCGTTCCATCCGTCGCGCCATTCCAGCAGGACGACTATAAAGAGGCGACAAAAAATTTGAGGGCCCGCTGGTCCGAACGGCATGTGGCGTTCGTGACGGGCATGGGGACGTTCGGGCTGTCCGGCGGGCTGATAACGGAACATGGCGTGGCGCATCGTCTGGCAAGCGTTGTGACAGCGTTGGAATTGCCGGCGGACGAACGGCCATACGGCGACGACTACACGGCGTGGTGCATCAAATGCGGGGCATGCCGCCGTCGTTGCCCGGCAGGTTCCATCGGCAATACGCTTGCCGAACGCGACAAGACGAAATGCAAGGAATACCAGATGAAGAACATTGTGCCCTTGCGTGCAGATACATACGGTTGGATGGATTTGGGGCTTGGATGCGGCCTTTGCCAGACCGCCGTGCCGTGCGAATACAAGAAGCCGTGAGAAAAAGGAGAAAAATATGAACAAACGGTTTTTAGCGTTGTTGATATTGACCGCGATCATGCATGGTGCGGTCGCCGCCGTGTTTGAAGGACGTGTGTTTCTGGATGCGAATAAAAACGGAATCTACGACGATGGCGAGGCCGGAATGGCGGATATTGTCGTCAGCGACAGTGACAATGTCGTCAAGACGGATGCGAACGGCTGGTTCAAGTTGGAAAGCCGTGCGAAGAAGCCACTTCTGTGGATCATGCGTCCAAGCCAGCATGAGCCGACAACGCCGTTCTGGATGCATGGCCGCGAGGGCGTGATCCATGAATTTGGCCTTGCGCCACAGCCGCAGAAAAAGGATTTCCTGTTTTTCCATATAACGGACACGCACATCAACAAGTCGGCGCTCATGAAGGAAACGGTCGCTCAGATCAACAGCCTGCCATTGGAGGATGTCGCGTTCGTCGTCCATACGGGCGACCATGTGTTAGGCTCTGACACGAAAACCATTTTCAACGCCATCAAGCAGTACGACAGTTATCTCATCGGCGAATATGGCCTGAAATATCCAATATTCCATGTGTGTGGAAACCATGAGCTTGCGAATACGCGCCATGCCGTCCGTCATCCAGATCACGATTTTTACGCGAAAGGCATCTTCCGCCATCGCTATGGGCCGACGGTCTATTCGTTCGACTGGGCGGATGTTCATTTCATCGCTCTGGACGGCCAGCAGGAGCAGCCGGAAGGCGCCTATACCTATTACAATGACGACATTCAGCTCGGCTGGTTGCAGAAGGATCTGGCGTTGCTGCCTGAAGGCAAGCCAATTGTGATCTTCCAGCATGAAATTCTGGAGAAGAACATTGACAAGTATCTGGAAGGCAAAAATGTGATCGCGGCGTTCGGCGGCCACAGCCACAGGACGTGGACGCGGTCGTTCAAAGGCTTTACAAACTATATCGTGGCGGCTGTCTGCGGCGGCTGGTGGGGCATGCAGAATCGAGACGGCCATCCGCAGGGCTTCCAGTTGACATCGATAAAAGACAACAAACTGGAGAATTTCGTCTTTCTTAACCGCAAGGGACACAACGCGATATCAAATGTCACGCCCATGGGCAACAACATTCTGAAAGGCGAGCAGGAATTCGTCTTCAGCGTGCTGGACTACGGAAAGCCTGTGGAGGTCACGGCGGATTTGGACGGCAAGCCGTTTGCATTGGAGAAAAAATCACAGGAACGGCTGTGGTCGTATTGGAGCGTGAAATTGGACACGACGACGCTGTTCGACGGCGTCCATGACTTCCATTTGACGGCGAAGCAGGACGGGCAGGACAGCGACTACACCGTGCGTTATCTGATCATCAACGGCAACGAAGACAAGGAGTTCAAAACGGAACAACAAGGAGTCTTCATGACCTGCCGTGTGGTGAAATGCAACATGGACGTGGAGGTCTGGATCAACGGCACGCCGATTGGCAAGTTGCTGAAAGGCGGCGATCCTGTTGTCACATGGAAGCCAGAGACTTACAAAGCAATGAAAGGCTATGGGAAAAAGCAAGAACTGACGATGTTCGAAGTGGATCCGTCTTTGTTGAGGAAGTTGAATGCGGTGAATTTCGTCAATACCGCCACGGAGAAGCAGGAAGGCGCAGTTGATCTGGAGATCATCCATTTGAACTATCCCGACAAGGACGGTAAGAACAAGGCGTTGAAGGACATACGCTTCTACAACAACCAGACGTTCCATGTGAAAGGCAGCAAGCCCGGCAGCAGCGTTTCAATGAAGATTATGTTTGAATAACCGCTTCGCGGAGCTTAAAGCATAAAGCAAAATACCATCGGTTATATGAAGAACTGTTGTTGGCGACAATAAAACACGATAATAGGTAGGATTAATAAGCTTAAGGAGTTGAAAATGGCACATTTGGCAGTTCAGGGTGGCACGCCCGTGTTGGATAAATATCCGGAGAGGATGTTTCATTGGCCGATCGTGAACGACGAGATGCGGAAGGCGATGCTCGATGTTTTGGAAGACGGCAACATGTCCGGTCTGAACATCACGAAGCAGTTCGAAACGGAATTCGCCGCATGGCAGCAACGCAAATACGCGTTGGCGCACAATACGGGTACGAATGCGCTGAACGCCGCGATGTTCGCCGTCGGACTCGGCCCGGGCGACGAAATGATCTGCACATCTGTCACGTATTGGGCGAGTTGCACAGGGGCGTTGACGCTTGGCGCGACCGTCGTTTTCTGCGATATCGATCCGAAGACACTGCAGATGGATCCGGACAGCGTGGAGGCGCACATCACGCCACGAACGAAGGCCATCATGGTC
>JAFZAB010000226.1 GCA_017548425.1 Victivallales bacterium | reverse complement strand
AATCATTAAATTGATATTGTCCAGCCAGCAGTTCGCGTCGTTTTCTCCATCCGCCACAAAGCCGAACCAATCCAAACGCTTCATATCCTTGCTCATCTTTTTCAATGTAAAGGACTTGGGTTCTCCGCCATCCGGCGTGACTGTCAGACCGAAGGTCTCCTTTGGATTATCGCCCAAATCCGTTTTCATCGCGATGTGGAACCACTTTTTCGGCGGCATTTCCATGAGCTTGGTCGTCTTTTCGTCCTCCTTGAGGAAGAGCGCGCCATTTTCGAACAAAATGCTTGGCCCCGTTATAAATTTCGCCCCGCCAGGATAGTCTCGCATTTCAACATAGAACACGATATTTTCGTCGATACTGATGTCGAACTCCAGCGTGGCGATGCCATTCTTCAGATGCGGATTGTAATGGAAATGCGGGTTGAATTTGGCGGAAAGACCAGGCTTATCCGTCACTTTCAGGCATTTCTTGCCGTATCGCGCATTGTCCGATGAGACACGGATGAGATTCTGATTGTCCGTGTAAATCATTGCGTCCATTGGCTTTTCGCCTTCATCGTACTCCTCGAAGCCACCGTCCAAAATCTCGAAAGGGCGCGGCGGCGGTGGCGGCGTCAATTGCACGTCAGCAACTTGCGATGACAACGCCTTCTTGATCCAAGCCATATCGCCATAGACGCCCGCCTTAATGTAATCAAAAGGCTTGAAGCCAATCTTTTCGTATGGAGAGCCTGGTCTGAAATGAAAATCGCCATTCTCAGGATCGACAAACAGCGGATCTGCAATGACATCGCCTTCGCCATGGCCAGTCTTTTTCCAGTCTTCAAACGACAGTCCATTGAACGTCACCGCATCCGCCGTATTCCAGTACATGTTGTGATGGACCTCCACATGCTCATCCGTCGTCTTGCGGCTGAACAGCGGGCTCTTGTTGTCCCAATAGACGATGTTGTTCGTGAAGGCGAAACTGCGATGGTCTTCGATGCGCGACCGCTGGATCTGCCCGTTCATGCTGAACGCCAAGATATTGTTGCGGATGATGTTATCGCGACCGTAATGCTGATGGAAGCAACCGCTGCGCACATGGTGGACGAGATTGTTCTCCATGACGATTTCCGCCGAGCCTTCATCCGTGTAGAGGCCCTGCCCCCCCGCGCCATAATAATCGTATGAATAGACGTGGTGGATGTAGTTGTTGCTGACGGTTGTGCCTTTCGCGTAGCCGAGCGTATAGACGCCGCCCATGTCGCTCAAAACGCCTTGTCCGATATCATGGATATGGTTGAATTCGATCTTGTTGCGAACGCTGACCGTCGGCGCGTAGCCCCATGTCCAACCGACGGATACGCCCGTATAGAATAAATCGCCGATGTCGTTGTGCGTCACGACGTTGTCGCAGCTGTGACCGATCCACACGCCGATGGCGCCATGATGGATTCGGCCGCCATGCTGGATGATGCAGTTGTCAATCGTCTGCTTGCGGACGGCCAATTCTTCCGACGGCACTCTCACGCCCCAGCCGACGCCAATCTTCACGCCGCCTGCGCCCATGTCGTGTATCCAGCACTGCCGCAGGCTGTTATCGAAACAGCCATTGTCGAAATGGACGCCATACGTGCCGATGGCGCCGATTTCGCATCGGTTGAAATCAATGCCATTTGCGTTGACGAGATGGACGACGGCGGGAATGTCCATTTCCGCCTGCCCGCAACTGTGGCCATGCGGCGGCAATGTGTATCCCGCATGGCGGAACGCCAATCCTTCGAAGGTGATGTTCGAGACGTAAAGCCCCATGTCTTCATCGCCTTCGATTTCCATGAAGGATTTCGTGACAGGAAACACAAGTTCCGTCGTATCAGGCTTTTGATATGGATCGGGAATATATTCCAACCATCCGTCTCGCCCAAGAAACCATTCATGTTCCGCGTCCAATGCCTCGCGATAGTTCTCCAGATGATAGCGTTGACGTCCTCCCCATTGCATGTACGGCCACGCCATACCGCCTGTCGCCATGACAAATCCCGTCTTGTCATCGACATATGCAAGCCGTTGGCGTGACGTCTCCCACGAATGATAGGCGACCAATACGATGTCGTTCAGTTCCTGCTGCGACCGCCCCGCTAGCGGCGCGATATCATCCTTCTCTGCGTAGAACGCCGTGCGGGAAAGGTCTTCACGATTGCCCGTCAACGGATTTCTGCCGCGCGCAATCGGACGGCGGATGTAGAAGTAGTCCGCCGGCCTCTGGATATTCGGCGTCCGTGCACGAATGGCATGGTTTCCATTCACGTAAAGTTGTTCGTAATAGACGCTTCCGTTGGCGACTTCCGGAATGAAGGCCCGCCAATGGCCATTCGGCATGACCTGTATGTCCGTCACGCGGCGACCGCCTTCGAAGATGACATCCGAACCAGATGTTTTCCATTTATAGACGGTTCTCCCCTGCTCCGTTCCGCTGTCCAGCGGCGTGAAACGGACTGGCTCTTTCAACGGATAGACGCCCTCTTCAAACAGTACGGTGATTTCCTCTTTCACACCCTGCACACGAAACTGCCGCACACGCTGGCGAGCCCCGTCGAGGCTCGCCAACGGGCCATCCGGCTGCTGGAGCGTTTCCTTCGCTCCGCTCCATGCGTCATTGCCCTTCGGCGAGACATAGAGCGTAACAGCTTGCGCATAAACTACTAAAACCGCCAGTAGTAATAGTAATTTTTTTTGATGAAACATAATTTTACCGTTTTTCTAGAAGCCTAGAAGCCTAGCTCTTAAGAATTTAAAGCAATATCCTTCAGCCCTATCTCCACGAAGCAGTAGCCTTCGTTGTACGCAGGTGGCCGATGACCGACGAAATTCTCCTCACGGTTGAACGACATCGTGTGGACGGCGTAGCTTTCGCCTTCCTGCAAGTGATGCGGCCCCAGCATGTTGCGGAGGCTCTGCGTCAATTCGAACTCCACTGTATTTTCGCCTTCTTTCAGAAGTCCTTCCACGCAAACGGCATACGGTGCCCAATAGCAGGTTCCCGCTTCCTTGCCGTTCACGGTCACCTTCCAGCTGTTCGCGCCTTGCGGAGCAAAACGCAGAATCTTCGCGGCCTTCGCTTCATCCGCCGTCAGTTCAAATGTCTTCGACATCGTCGCGACGCCTGCGAAGAACGGATAACCGGACGCCACAAAGTCCTTGCCATCAATGGATTTGCCAATCAGACTCGCGCCGATTTCAAACTTGCCGTTGTAACGGACGGCCTCGCGCGGCAGTGTCTCGACATCGCCGTTGTGGCGGACGGAGAACGCGCCCAGGAGGTAGATGCTTTCCATTTCCGTATCGAATGTCAGCATGTTGTATTCCGTTTCGAACTTCTTGGCGGCCTCCAATTTATCATACAACCACTGCGGCTGATGATAGGTTGTCCGCATGCCGATGACGTTTTTGCCAACCTTGACGTTCTTCGGCAAGGCAATCCGACGGAACGACTTATCGAAAACGTATCCCAAATCCGTCGCAGGAAATGCGACGCCGTTCAGCGTGAATTGGAAACGATCCGGCGTTTCAACGGCCAGATACAGATCGGCGTTCGTGTCGTAATCATCCGCCGCCGTGAATTCGAATTCCATTTCCAAATCCAAATCGCGTTTCAGCAAGACGAGACGCGACTGCAACTGAATAACATCCGTGAACTGCCAGTCGCCGCCATCGACGCGATAGCGGCAGCGATCCAACGTCAGGATGTTGTCCTGCGCGGACTTCAGCGTCATGCAACTGCAGAGTTGTTTGATGGGAGTTGCGCTGTAAAGCGCTTCCAAATCGACCGTTGCATCCGCCGCTGTCTTGTCGTTGACGAACAGCATCAAGCCGCCGCAGGCGGGTAGCGGGCAGTCGAATTCAAACCGACCGTCCTTTTTCACAACGCCTTTCACGGCTTTGAAATCGCCTGTGAACGCATCGATCATTTCGACCTGTTCGCCAGTGGCGGGCAACGAGATACGTAATTGCGAATCTTCCGTGTATTTCAGGCTGCCGAAGAAATAGAAGCGGCCACAACGGCCTTCCACGTTCTTCAGCGTGCGCCATGTGCTGACAACCTGCTTCGCAGGAACGCCATTCTCCATGACGACAACACGATCCGGCTGCAACGCCGCGACGGCCTCCGCCGCGGCCTCTTCCGTCTCATATTCAGGAAGTGACTGGAACCACGCAAGTTCCTTCTGTGACGCGACTTCGCCGTCGATGTAGAACTTGCCCGGATGCTTCGTGTTCTTCACGCGATAGATGACGCCGCCTTCAGACTGGAATTTTACCAGCAAGTCGTAAATCTTGCGGCTCAAGTTCATGATCGCGGGAATGACGACGACTTTGTAGCTGCACAGCCCAATCTTGAACTCTCCCTTCGTCACGGAACCGACGGATTCCACGATGATTTCGTCCGCGTAATGATGGCCGATCTGCAACGCGTCCAAAGCGACGGTTGTCTTGCGCAGCGTGTCGCTGTAGTAATTCAGGCCATCCTTCCGTTCGTCGCCGTCATACTGCATCCAGACGGACGACTGCGGATGGATGACGAGCACGTCCGGCTGGTAGTCGCCTTCCGCCAGCAGCATGCCCGCCCGCGAGAAATAGTCATTGATGACTTTGTAGTCCTTCCACCACGGCTGATGGTAGAAGTTGCTCGACGGATAGTCGCGTTTCCGCAGGCCGCGAAGCGAATAGCCTTGCAGATGCTGGCAGAGGAAATTGACACCGTGGGCCAGTTCCGTGTGGTAGATCCAACGCTGTCCTGTGAAGTTGCAATTCCAGCCCGTCAACGCGAAGCTCTCCGTCAGAATCTGCTTCTGGCCGAACTGCGCGGCGGACGACGCAACCTGCGTCATCATAACGGGATGCGGCAGACTTCTGCACAAATGGTCAATGCCCGGAATATTATAATAACGGTATTGCGCCATGATGGATCCGTTACTGGAGAGCTGGCTTTGGCAAGTCTCCTCCAAGACATGATGGCCCGTCAGCCACCAGCCGTGCGCATCACACCAATTGCGGATTTGATGCATGAAATGCTCCGTGAAGAGCTTCGCGCACAACCGCCAGAAACGGACGCGCATCGCTTCGAAACCAGGCAGTTCCGTGAACAGCAACGGCAATTCGGGCAACAGCTTGCGGCCGTATTCCTTTTCATATTCGTCTTCCAAAACGAACGACCACAACAGGCCGTTGCGGCTCAGCTGCGGCTCATCCGTGAAGATGCCGCGCAGATGCGAACGCAATTCCGCAGGTAGCGTTTCGTAGTAATGCTGATGCGTCACGCGAATGAATTCGGCGACGATTTTCGCATCGAGATTATCCACATAGTATTGATTGACAAGGAAATAGCAACGGAGCACCTTGCCTGTCGTTCCAGCGGGAAGCTCCTTGCCGAGCAGTTTCGAGCCGTCTTCACTATAAAAAGCGATTGTGTGTTCACGGCCAGCCGCCTCCGCCGCGTCGATGATTTCATGACGCAGATATTTCTGCTGGTAATCAAGCCCCAGGCCGTTGACGAGACCGCCGCCGAAACCGGACGGCCAGCCGTTTTCATCATACAGCCATGCGTTCATGTCCAGTTTCGCCGCTTCGTCCAGACAGGCCTTCACGCAATCCATCCATTCGTCCGACAGATAGCCTGTCTGCAAACCGCCGCGCGCATGCATGAAGAAGCCGCCCAGACCGACTTTCTTCATCTCCTGTATCTGCCAACGCAGTTCTTCCGGCGACAGCTTCTCATTCCAGCTCCAGAACGGAACGGGGCGGTACATGGATTCAGGATTGCGTAGATTCATTTTTAGGCTCCTATTTTTTCTAGTATTTTCTAGTATTCTAGTATTCTAGGCTTCTAGCCTTTTAAACTTTCTATAAATTTACCGTGCAATTGCTTCAATTTATCCAGATAGAAAGCAACGTTTTCGTCTCTCACATCATCGGAAGCATCGGACAACAGCTTGCTGTTGTCCGTCACGGAAACGGTTTTCTTCACGCCTGTTACATAAAACTCCACACCATCGCCCTGCGCGTATTCGCGGTTGGATTTCAACGCCAGTTCGTAGGCAGCGCTGCGCTTTGTCTCGCCTTTCGCAAGCTTGTCCGCATAAACTTTCGGCGACGTCGAAAGATATTCGCGTTTCGCAAAATCCTTTAACGGCAGACGATGTTCTTGAATATCAACGACATAGCGGCTATACAAATCGTCCAGTTCGCTTTCGCGGCCTTTCAGCAGAAGCGCCACGAATTCCGTGACGAAACGACGTTGGAACGGCTCCAAACCACGCGATTTCAACGCCGCTCCCGCAATGGAAATCTTGCCGTCCTCAGCCAAAAGCGCGTAGTTTTTCGCCTTGTAGGAGAACATCGCCTCGTAGCATGCGTCCAGATCGACTTCGATTCCGGGCGGCAGCATGGCCTGCACGGAAGCCTCCATGCCATCCATGTCCTTCATACCCTGCGGCGGCTTGAAATAGATGCCATCCGTATCCATTTCAACGATTAACGCGCCAAGCTTAATCAAATTGTCGCGCATGCCGCTCAAGATTTCGCGGCCACGGCCTGTGATGCGGCCGGCCATCACGTAATCGTTGAACGTGCCCTGCACAAACGCCGTATAACCATAGAACGAATTGATCAGCACTTTGAAACTGCCCTGCAACGCGTTCAGATGGTCGCGCTCCGCGCCGTCCGCAGTCTTCATGGCGTCTTTCGCCGCCAGGCGGAATTCGCGTAAGTCACGCAACAGACGCAGGAAAACGCCGCGCCAATCGTTCGACGGCGTCAATTTTTCACTGATGATGATCGACGGATACAGGCTGCGTACATCGATGTGCCACACAGGCTTGAACACGCCGATTTCAGCCGCTTCCGACAACGCGCCTTGCAGGAACGATGACGCCTGAGGCGACGGAAGTCCCGCATTTTCAGAGAGATATTCCGCACACAGCAACGCGTCGATACGCGTCGCATTGCCGCGTAGGACGCAGTTCTGATAGCTGAACGGAACGAGTTGGGCTTGATAGAAATAGCTCGGCGAGAGGATCTTGCTCAAGGCGTCCGTCTCCCGCACGTCATCCAGACAGTAGGCCATGAGTGTTTCCGGATCCGCGTCGTACATGTCGGAAATCTTGTCGCCATCGACATATGTTCTGTTTGGCGCGGCGACGCCAAAATATTTGGCGGTCGCCTTCAAGCCGTAGCTGTCCAGATCGCGATGGATGATATCGTAGAGAATCACAAGAAAATACGTGTCGATGACGTGTCGCCCATAAACATCGTAACGGTCGTATTGAACGGCGCGTTCGCCCGCCGTGAACTGGCTTTTGCGGCATTTCGCCGCCTGCCCCTGCCGCCCGATGGCGAAGGGGATTTTGTAGCGTTTGCAACGCTTTTCCAGATAGGACAAATCGAATTTGAAGATGTTATGGCCTTCAATGACGTCCGGATCGCGCTCCTGGATGATCTGTATCATCTTCTTCAGCAACGCCGCCTCGCCGCCTTCATGCTTATTGGAGATGCAGATTTCGAAACCATCGCTGTCCTTCAACGAAACCAATGTCACTTCGTCTTCTGGCAGATCCGCGTTGCAGAACGAATGGCCTTCGCCGCAATGCGTCTCGATGTCCAACTGCATGCGACGGACTTCTTCGAATTTCATGCCACGGAACAAACGGATGCCAAGCCGCGTCAGCATCTGCTGGCTGAAATCACTGAACACGCGATACGGCGCCAATGGCGAACTCGAGCTCGCGCCCGTCCGTTTCTTCAAATCCTTCAATGCGGCATCGTAATCCGCTAAATCCGAGAATGATAGACGAACGCGATGCGCCGCTCCCTCCCCTTCCAATATCTCAAGCTTCGCAACATTTGGCACGCTGCGGCCCAACTCTTCGCCGGAAACAAGAAGCCATGGTTCAAACGGCATTTCCTCCCGTTTGACGCCATCCGCAAAACGGCGGAACAGAATGGCCTTGCCCGGCTCTTCGTATTCGATGGCAACCACTCTGTCCAGGCGGCTTTTGACCAGACGGCTTAAATCGATTTCGTTCATGGCTCCTCCTAAGACTTTGTACGACTATCCTTCAAATTCGTGTTTTTCGCGAAATGGTTCCTTAATGTTTAGTGCTTAATGCTTAACCGTTCAGCCATGGTTTTGGGAAGGACGCGCTCCTGCGCGTCCGGTCACGCGAGAGCGTGACCCTCCCAAGCCATAAGCACTGTGTAGCAGCCTTATCTCAGCTTGATGAACAGCAAGAACAGCAACGGCGTCAGCAACGCCTGCAACAACATGAACCGCACAAGAATCTGCGTCTCCGACCACATCAGCTTCTTGCGGCAATGGTCGTGCAACGGGAAACGGACGCTGTGCAGCATGCGCACAATCCAAATCTGCTTTTTCGCCTCTTCTTCCGAGGCGAAATTGCCCGGATTCAGCGGATTCTTGACATTGGTTATTGGCATGCGAGTATCGTAGTTCAGTTTTCGCAAAAATCTCAATATCAGCAACTTGACGAGGCCTGTTCCACCGTTGATGATAAGAATTGGCGCGACCGCCAAAAACATGAACAGATTACCGGAAGCCATCGCGCACACGCCGATCAGCAACCCAAGATAACGCGATCCTGCATCGCCCATCATGACACTGCTCGGATAGGCGTTATGCCATAGATAACCAGCGAAAACGCCTGCACTTACAAATGCAAGCAACGCCCATTGCGCACCGGATCCATAGTGCGGGACGTTCAAATATTCCGCCATCACGTTGTGACCGATGACGGCGTACAGGAAGATGCCCATGCAGACAAGCGTCATAATCGACAGCGATCCCGCCAGTCCATCCACGCCGTCGCTGCAGTTGACGGCGTTGATGCAGACGAACAGCAAAAACGCCGCAATCGGCACATACCACCACCAGTCCATGTAGAGTTCGTCCTTCACGAACGGCACCCAGATGCGCATCGGCTGCAGTTCCGTGAAGCAAATAGCCGTCATGACGACGATGACGACGTCCAGAAAGCCCTTCTTCGATTCGCTCCATGGAAACTTGCTCGCGTCATCCAGATAGCCTGTCAGCATGACCGCAAACAGGCATCCCATGACGCCCAGCATACGCAACGACATCGGCATGACGAACGCCAATACAAGCATGATGAAAGATACAACCAAAACGCCCGCTCCTGTCGGCTTTCCTTTCGCTTTTTCAGAGCCTTCCACCAGCACTTTGCCGCGGTCGTGCGGCAAATGGTCCCACAGTTTCGGAAGCAGATACCAGCAGAGCAAGGCGCCAACCGTCGAGCCGACGCCCATCAAAACCAAATACGAACCAAGAAGCCTGAACGGCCCCCACACTTTTGTCAAATACGTTGCCAGATACGGTAGCATGTTTTCTTTCCTCCTTCTTCCCTATATTATATATGGATGCTCTCCACCTTTTTCTTCAATTCCATCGCCAGCGCCATCATGTCCGGATAGCGCAGTTCACGTTTTTTCGAAAGCCCTTTCATAAGAATCGCACACAACGCGGGATTGAGTGTCGGATCGATGTCCTGCGGATGACGCGCCGTCTGAACGGAACTGGCCTGCAGATGCAACAGCTTCTTCTTCGTGTCCGCGACAAACGCCGCCTTGCCCGTCACGATTCGATACATCATGAGACAGAAAGCGAAAACATCCGACGACTGGTATGCTTTCTTCTCCTTGAACTGTTCAGGAGCCATGTAGTTCGGAGTGCCCGGCTGCGGATACGGCCCATTGTCGTCAGACTTCTTCGAGAGATCGAAATCCGTCAGTTTCACGATGGGAAGGCCGCCGCCTGATTCCTTCACGAGGAAGTTCTCCGGCTTCACGTCCAGATGCATGAAGCCGTTTTGATGCACCCAAGCCAAAGCCTCCGCCGCCTCCACCAGAATGAAGAGCATGTGCTTCTGCAACGTCTCCGAATGGTTGTTCACCAACGCCTTCAGATTCTGCCCTTCCAGAAGTTCAATGATTTCGTATGGCCTTAAGCCATGATAGCCGATTTCTAGCGAGTTGACGATGTTCGGATGCGGGCTCAGCATGCTGCGGACTTTTGTTCCGAAGCGGAAACGCCCATGATCCTTGAAACTCAATATCTTAGCCGTGTGAAGCTCACGCAGCAACGCGCGTGTGCCGTCGCCGAGCACAATGGACGTCAACGACGCCATGCCTCCTTCGGCGAATTTACCGAACTTTGCATATGTCAGTTTGTTCTGCATGATGATACACCATTGACGCCTACGCCAGCCGCCCGCCTTTCAGCACCAACACCACGTCTTCCGTTGAAAGATTATGATGCAAGTTCAACGCAACTTTCGAGCCGTCGGCCTTGACAACCGTTCCTTTCACGGCCGTTCCGGCCTTCATCTGGGCGTGGATACCGTCGATGCGGATCGTGTCGCCCTGCTCGATTTTGTCCAGTTCAGCCGCTGAATCGAAATACAGCGGAACGATGCCGAAGTTCAGCAGGTTCGCCGCATGGATGCGTTCGATGCTCAACGCGATGATGCAACGGACGCCCAGATACATCGGGCAAATCGCCGCATGCTCACGGCTGGAACCCTGGCCATAGCTTTCCGCCGCGACGACGATGCCGACGCGGCCGCTGTCGCGAACCGCCGCCGCCCGCTCCGCGAACGTCGGCTTCCCGCTTTCATTGAAGCATTCGAACACGTATTTCGCATAGACGGGAATGTTGCTGCGGTATTTCAGATAGGCTCCGGCGGGCATGATATGATCCGTCGTGATCTTCTCGCCGAGTTTCAAAAGCACTTCGCCATCAATGTCTTGCGGCACAGGAGTAACACTCGGCGGCGCGCCGATGGTCTCCTTGCGGACGATTTCAACATCGCCGCAGGACGGCTTGATGACCATCGAATCATCTACGAGGAACCGTTCGGGCATCTTCCATGCGGGATAGTCGATACCAAGTGTGCGAGGATCTGTCAGTTTTCCTGTAAGTGCCGTCGCGATAGCGGTTTCAGGACTGACGAGATAGCATTGGTCGTTCTTCGTTCCCGTGCGGTTCAGGAAATTGCGGTTGTTCGTGCGCACGCTGATGGTGCCGTTGGCGGGGCTGAAGCCCTGCCCGATGCACGGTCCGCAAGTGGATTCCAGAATACGGCAACCCGCCGCCAGCATGTTCGTCAGACCGCCTTCCAGACTCAGCATCGTCAAGACTTGACGACTTCCGGGCGCGATGCCGAGCTCGACGTCCGGATGGACGGTGCGGCCGCGCAAGACGGCCGCCACCATGCGCAAGTCCTTCAGCGAACTGTTCGTGCACGAACCGATCATGACCTGCGAAACAGGCAGTCCTGCGACTTCCGCAACCGTTTTCACGTTGCCCGGATTGGACGGACATGCCGCCATCGGGACGAGTTCGCCCAAATCGATGTCGATGACACGGTCATAGGCCGCGTCATCATCAGCCTTCAGTTCTTTCCAGCAGTCCGCGCGGCCTTCGGCCTTCAAGAAGGCCAACGTTGCTTCATCCGACGGGAAGACGGAAGATGTCACGCCAAGCTCCGCGCCCATGTTTGTAATCGTCGCGCGTTCGGGAACGCTCAACGTCTTGACGCCATCGCCAAAATATTCGACCGCCCAGCCGACGTTGCCTTTGCTGCCCAATATGCTCAAAACCTTCAGAATTACATCTTTAGCGGAAACCCACGGCCGCAGCGAACCGGTCAGACGGATGCCGCAGACTTTCGGATAGCTTAGCTTGAACGGTTCGCCCGCCATCGCCAACGCGACGTCCAGACCACCCGCGCCCATGGCGAGCATGCCGATGCCGCCGCCCGTCGGCGTGTGTGAATCGGATCCCAGAAGTGTCTTGCCCGGAACGCCATAGCGCTCCACATGGACTTGATGGCAGATGCCGTTGCCCGGCCGTGAATACAAAACGCCTTTCGACGCGCAGACGCTCTGCAGATACAGATGGTCGTTCGCGTTTTCAGGCCCCATCTGGCTCGTGTTGTGATCGATGTATTGAATCGAAAGCTCCGTCTTCACACGTTTGACGCCCATGGCCTCCAATTCCAAAAACGCCATCGTTCCCGTCGCATCCTGACAGAGCGTCTGGTCAATGCGGATTTCGACTTCCGAGCCGACTTCGCATTTTCCTTTCACCAAATGCGCTTCGATGATCTTTCCGACAAGTGTTTTTCCTGACATGTTCTTTCCTTATATATTAAAAGTCCATAATATATTAAAAGTCCATACTATTTTTATTTCACCATAGGCCATAAGCGGCTGTTTCTGCAAAGCAGAAATCAGCCAAAAGATTCCTCCAGCCTCAACAACTGATTGTATTTCGCAATGCTTTCAGCTCGGTTCAACGAGCCAAAACGCGCGTATTCCGCATGCAACGCCACCGACAAGTCGGCGGCGAACGAATCATCCGCGCCGCCAGCCGTCAAGGCAGAGACGACCAGCGTCTTGCCGCCGTCGCGATACGACGCCGCGTGGTCGAGAAGCCGCGTCAGCGTCTTCTCCATGTTCAAATCCAGCCGCCGCGCACGGCTGCGCGGTGCAGCGCCACATATCGTAACGCCTTGCGCTTCAGACATCGCCATCAACGCCGTGATCTCATCGTCCGGCCAATCGACTTCCACGTAGGAAATCGGATATTCCTTCAACAGTTCCACCAATCCTTCTCGACGGCCTTCCGGCGACATCTGGTCGGATGCTTGCGGCATCGCCAGCCCGATGGAGACTTCCTCCCCCTGCGTGTATCCCGCGACTTCCATAGCATGCCGAAGTCCGTCCAATATTTCCTTCTCATCGCCATCGAAAACCTCCAAACCATGCAAACCAATGGCTTTGCGCAGTCCACGATTGCCGATTTCCTCTTCAAATGCGTGGGCGATTTCCGCACAGCCGCGCAACCGTTCACGGAAACGGACGCTTGAACGCCGCCAGACGAGAAGCAATTCCGCAAATTGGCTGAAATTAACGACATGCGCAACACTGACGATTGGATTCGGCAACCGCCGCGCGTTCGCGCCACCCAAATAACGGCACAACGGCAGCTCCACAGCCAACGCGGCCGCCTGCGCAACCGCCAGCGACACCGCCAGACTCGAATTGCCACCGATGCTGTCCAGATTCTCCAACGTGCGATCGACGCCCGCCTGATTCAATGAATCCATGCCGCGCAACTGCGTGGCGACCAAATCACGAACATTGGACAGCGCCATGCCGACGCCCTTCCCCCAATATCGCTTTGGATCGTCATCCCGTTTGTCGTTCGAAACACCGACGACCGCCGTCGCGCGCCCCAACGCGCCGCATTCCAGCATAACATCGCATTCCAGCGTCGCATTGCCTTGAGAATCAAGAAGTTCCCTGCTTTCTATGTTTTGTATGAGTGTCATCGTTCGTTAACCCATTACCATTCAACGCCTAGCCCTGCGCAGTTGATTCCGCTGCCGATGCCGAGCAACGCCACTTTCTGCCCTTTTTGCAAACGGCCGCACTCCTCCGCCAACGCCAGCGTCGCGGGAAGCGACGCAGAGCCGCAGTTGCCCAATCTCTCAAACGTGGAATAATCCAGTTCGGGAGACAGTTTCAAATGTTCATAAAGCCTTTGGCGATGCATCTTTCCGACTTGATGTGTCACGACCAGATCCGGCTGTTTTCCATCGTTCCAGCCGCACGCTTCGCTCAATTCCCCCCACATCTTCTCCGCCAACGCCACGCCGCGAACAAGCAGTTCTTCCGAATCCGTCTCCATCAACGGCTTGCTGTCGTCCGTCATGCCGCCTTCGACCGCCCCTTGGCAGAGGCGGTTCTGCGACGTATCCGCACGCCATGCGGAATGCATCAGTCGATGGCCGCGCCGCCCCACGACGATTCCCGCCGCGCACGAACCGATCGTCAACGACGCGAAATGGCTTTTCATGGCCTTTCGATCAATCGTCCCGTCTTCGCACAACGTCCGCACAGTGTTCTCCACGAGCGGCCCGCCATTTTCGCCGCAGACGGCCAAACCGTATTCGATCTGCCCAAGCTCCACGAGATTCGCAAGCATCATGACGCCGTTGACCATGCCCAAGCAGGCGTTCGAGATATCGAACGCCAACGCCGTCTGCGGCAAATCCAACAGTCGATGGACGAACGCCGCCGTTGCGGGTTCGACGCAATCCCGTGACACAGAGCAATTTATCAAGCAGCCGATTTCACTCGCGGAGACGCCCGCCTTCGCAAGCGCCTTGCGGCCCGCCGCGGCGGCCGCCTCGCTCGGCAGCGTCCCTTTGTTCCAGAACCGCCGTTCGCGGATGCCCGTCATCAGCTCCAATCGGCCAACATGCAGATGCAACCGTTCATACAACGGTTGCAGACGCGTCTCAAGCTCCTCCGACGTGACAACGTTCGGAGGAAGCTCAACGCCTACTGATGTGATGCATGCCTGACGATATTGCATGATGATTTTTTAGATCTGGATATTCTGGATATTCTGGATATTCTGGAAACAGATCATCTCCAGAATTTCCAGTCAATCCAGAATTTCCAGATACCCAAGCACTTACCCATTCTTTGCAACCTTTAGCTTCTCGGTCAGCATCGGCAACAGTGTGAACAAATCGCCGCACAGCCCAAGCTCTGCATACTGGAAGATCGGAGCTTCGGAATCGCTGTTGATGGCGATGATCGTCTCGCTTGTCTGCATGCCGGCCAGATGCTGAACGGCCCCCGAAATGCCGACTGCGATGTAAAGCTTTGGAGAAACGGTCTTTCCGGACAGGCCAATCTGCGCGGAATACGGTCTCCAGCCACGGTCCACCGCTTCACGGCTCGCGCCGACGGCACCACCCAACACATCCGCAAGCTGTTCGGCGAGAACGACATTCTCGCCTTTTTTGAAGCCGCGTCCGACAGACACCACGATGTCCGCGTCCTGTATCGCCATCGTCTGCTCGGCTGCTTCGTAACCGACGCGTTTTACATGGCTCACCAACAACTTCGCATCGGGCTTCCAGCGGATGATTTCGCCTTTTCGGCCCGCCTGAACAGGAGCGGGCCGCTCCGAATGCGGCCTCACGGTCGCCATCTGCGGCCGACGATCTGGCGTCTTGATAGTCGCCATGATGTTGCCGCCGGCGGCAGGACGCGTCTGCAACAGCAGTCCCGTCCCCTCTTCGATATCCAAATTCGTGCAATCTGCCGTCAGGCCTGCGCGCAACCGCGCCGCCGTGCAGGGCATGACCGTCCGCCCCGTCGTTGTCGCGGCAGCCAGCATGATGTCCGGTTGTTCGCGTTTGATCAAATCGCACAGGCAGGCCGTGTAAGGCTCCGGCAGGAACGTCGCCAACTGCGGTGCTTCCGCGCAGATGACGCCGTCCGCCCCGCGTTCGATGAGGCGGTTGCATTCAGCATCCGAAATCGCTTCACCGAAAAGAACGGCAATCAGTTTCACGCCAAGCTTTTCGGCCAATTTGATGCCGCGCGTCAGCAGTTCAAAACTCACATCAAGGACTTTTCCGTCCCGCTGTTCGGCAAGAATCCAAACGTTTTTGCTCATGGTTGTCACTCCTTTCCGTCAGATGATTTTCTTGCTCTTCAGCAGTTCGACGACACGCTCGACCGCCCGTTCGGCGCCTTCCGCGTCTTGCGCGGGAAGCTTCTCGCAGTCTTTGATATGCACAGGACGGAAGATTTTCACGACACGCGTCGGCGACGCATTCAGGCCGACGTCGTCTTTCGACGCTCCGACATCCCCCGCCGTCAGTGTTTCAATTTCCAAACCGCGTGCACGGCGTTTGCCCTGCAACGTCGGAAGTCTCGGGATGGACGCTTCTTTCAACACGCACAGCAACGCTGGTCCGTCGATTTCCACCGTCTCATAGCCTTCTTCCAGCATGCGGCGGACACGCCATCCGCCGTCGCAACGCTCCACAGCGCTGACGAATGTGATGGCCGGAAGCTCCAAAAACGTCGCCATCGCGGGGCCGGTCTGGCCTGTCTCGCCGTCCGTCGCACGTTCGCCGCAGATGATCAGATCAAAAGGTCCTATCTTCTTGGCGGCCAACGCCAAAGCGTAGCCCGTGCACCATGTGTCCGATCCCGCGAATTCACGTCCGGACAGCAGCACGCCGCGGTCCGCCCCCATGCTCAACGCCTCGCGCAGTACGGCGGTCGCCGCCGCAGGCCCCATGCTAAGGCAGGTCACTTCAACATCTTCCGTCAGCGTCTCCTTGAGCGTTAACGCGCATTCAATCGCATGCAAATCCAATGGATTGATGACGGAACTGGCGGCTTCGCGTATCAGCGTTCCCGTCTTTTCATCCATCCGAGTTGCCTGGCTCTCGGGGACTTGCTTGGTCAGCACCAATATTTTCATCCGTTTTCCTCGCGATTCATTTTATATATTAGTAAAAAAACACCAAAATAAAAACCTAATCCGCCTAATTGAAATCGCAAATTTCCCTAGATGATTTATCTTAAAAATAGACTAGTTTCATAACGGACATGAACCATGCGTCGCTGAAAAGCCTCGCAGGACATCGCCGTCACCACTCATTTCATAAAAGGACCATCATGTTTTTATACGGAATCAATCCCGCTTTCGAGGCAATCCGCGCAGGAAGACGCGCCATCCATCGCGCATACATCAACCAGGAGGCCGACAACAATCCGCGGCTCAAGAAGCTTGTCCAATTTCTGCATTCCAAGCAGATTCCCGTTGAATTCACCCACAAGGGGAAACTGTTCGATTTGTGCCAAACACGTGAACATCAAGGGATTGTGTTAGACACTGAAGCTTTTCCGCACACGCCGTTCGCGGACATGATCGGCTCGCCGCGCATGGTTCTTCTGGATTCCATCGAAGATCCACACAACGAAGGCGCCATCATGCGCAGCGCGGAAATCTTCGGCTGGGGCAACGTCCTCCTACCGCGCCGCGGAACACCGTTGCTTCTGCCATCCGTCATCAAAGCCTCCGCAGGAGCCTGCGAACATCTGCAAATCGCTGTAAATTGCTCCGCCAACCAATATTGTAAAATCGCTAAGGACGAAGGCTACACAATCGTCGCATTGGACGGCGGCGGCAAAGCGTCGCTGGAAGATCTTCGCGCGCAACACATTGAAAAACTTCTGCTCGTCGTCGGCGGAGAAAATGCAGGCGTCTCGCAATTCATTCTCAACATGGCCGACCACGTCGCCGCCATTCCGCAAAAAGGCAAAATCAATTCACTGAACGCATCCGTCGCCGCCGGACTGGCACTCTATCTGCTGGCTTAAGTCAAAAAGGGAAAACCATGCGTCAAGCCATTGTCATCCTTTTATTCTGTTTCATCGCCTTGCTGGCCGAACCGATGAGCATCGTCATCAACGGTGTCCCACTGAAGGATTTCGTCATTGTCGCCCCCGCTGAAGGAGCGGTCGCCAAAACCGCCAAGTCCTTCGCGGACAGGCTAAAACAAAAAACGGAAATCACCCTGCCCGTCGTCGCGGTGGACGTGCCGCCCGCCGCGCATGAAATCGTCTTAGGCATTCCGTCGCGAGATGTCGCCGCCCCGCAGTTTGCTTATGATGACATCGCCGTCTATTGGAAAAACGGCAGTCTCCATTTCGCGGGCGGAAGCCGCTTCTCCATCGGCACCGCCGTCAATTGGTTCATCAATGAAAAACTGCCACAACTGGCAGACAAACCTTTGACCCTCGCGGAAAACGAACGGATTTTCTCATCTTCAGCCGTTGAACGGGATGTATATATATCTGATCCGACGAAACTTCCCGTCCATTGGCGATACACGTGGAAACCAGAAGACGCCATGATGCAATGGCAGACGAAAATCGATTCACTGTACGTCAAAAATCCCAAACGCCCTCTTGTCATCGCCCACCGCAGTGATGCACGCAACTATCCAGAAAACAGCATCGAAGGCATCATCAGCGCATGGCAGATGGGTGTGACCGGCATCGAAATCGATGTCCGTTTCACAAAAGACGGCGTCGCCATTCTCCAGCATGACGAAACACTCGCACGAATGACCGATTTCAATGATTTGAAAGGAAAGGACGGCCTGCCCGAATCCGCCAATGTGACGGATTGGACACTCGAACAGATTCGCAAGCTCCATCTCCGCGAAGGCCGTGGTGGCGTGAAAGCCGTCCTCACGCCCTACATCATCCCCACGCTGGAAGAAGTCCTGACCGTCGCCAAAGAACGCCTGTTCATCATTTTGGACAAACATCCCAACTGGCGTTATGTAGAAATCGACGGCATCCAATCCAAAGCGCAACCGAACTATATTTTTCCAATCATGCAGAAGACAGGCAATTACACATCCTGCCTCATCGCGTTCGGCCGTCTCGGCAGCAGTCCTGAAAAGCAATTCACTGCCGAACAAGCCCTCCAAGTCCAGAAGTACATCTTTGAAAAATCCGGCCAGAAGCCATATTTCCTGCTACGTGGTTGGACAAACAAGACTCAGTCCGCCCGCCTATACGCGGAACAGCTTAAGAAAGAATCATTAACAAACGCAGGTGTCATCATCAACGGCGCCTTCTATGGCGAACGGCCGGGCATCGAGGAGGCCACGAAAAAGCTCTGTTCAGACATGCCGGACGTCTTGTTCCTTTCATGGACCGTCAACAAGCATCCCAACGACAATCCCGCCGGATGGCAGCGCATCTATGACGCTGGCATCCGTGGCTTTATGACGGATAATCCCATCGGCCTTCTGAAGTTTATCGTCAATGACTTGAAAACCGCAGTAGACAAATGAAAACCACAACACGCTTTCTTCCATTCGCACTGCTTTCATCGCTCATGCTGGCCGCCCAGCCAGCCCAACAACAGGAGATCAGAAAACCTATGGCAAACATCTGCATCGGAAAGAAATATGAAATCGGAACTCGCGTCCCCTACCGTGTTTACGTCACAGACAAGACAGACGCCGCAAATGCCGCCGTCTATGTCATGCTCGAATACAACGCCGACCAGATCGCGCCGTTGCTCAACACGTTTGTCAACGACGGCATCATGCCCGGCGGACTCGTCTTGTTCGTCAATCCGGGCACGCTCAACGCCACGCTGCCCGGCGGCGCCAACCGCAACATGCGCGCGGAGGAATTTGATGAATACGGTCCGGAATTCATCAATCTTATCGTAGAAGAGATGATTCCGGAAGCCGCCGATCTTGCAAAAGTCAAAATCTCCACCAATCCGGACATGCATTTCTTCACAGGCGGCTCATCCGGCGGCATGAGTGCATGGAACGCCCTTTGGTTCCGTAACGACTTCTTCCGCAGAGGTTTCCTCAGCAGCCCGACGTTCAGTGCGATGCGAGGCGGCGAAGAGCCAATGGTGCTCGTCCGCAAATGCGAGACGCGCCCCATGCGGTTCTATCTGTCCGTCGGAACACGCGAGCCGGACTACTTCTTCGGCGACTCTTACAACGTCGCCGTCAATGCGAAAGGCGCCTTCGATTTCGCAGGCTATGACTACGCGTTTGACATGTTCGTTGGCGAAGGTCATTGCGCACGCCGCGCGGATCCCGCATTTCTCCGAAAAGTCATGACGTTCGTATGGGACAAATGGCAGACGGAGCCCGTCAAGGCTGGCAAAAACCAAATCCGCATCCGCAACTTGCTCGCTCCCGGAAGTCATTGGGAACCAGCGGAATCCATTCCCGAGCCACGTCAAGCCAAAGCCCCGAACGGCGGCTACTATACTTTTAAAGAAGGTAAGATTCTGTTGGTCAACGACGGCAAGGAGACTATCGTCGCTGAAACGTTGGACAAAATCACGGCTCTCGCCGTATCCTCCGACCATTGGCGTCTTTACGTGGCGGATGCGAACCGCCGTTTTGTTTACGCCTACACAATCCAGCCAGACAGTACATTGTCTGCACAATACAAGCTCGCCCCGTTCCATCTGGCCCATGACTGCCGTATCATCGGCGCATTGGACATGTGCGTCGCGGAAGATGACCGCGTCTTCATCGCCACGGAACTTGGCGTGCAGGGCATCGTCTCCTTCGGCTTGAACGATGTCATCCTCCCGCTACCGGGCGATCTTCCGGCGGACAAAGTCCGCCTGGAAGGCAACATCCTCTACGCCGCATCAGGAGACAAGATATTCCGCCGTCCGCTGGCCATTTCAGCTCCTGCGGCAGACGCCAAGCCTGCCGCTCCGAAAACGCCAGGCTATTCAGACGGATTCGACTACTCCCGCCCGCATGACATGCCAGAGCATCCCTAACCACCTAGTGGTTAGGGGCTTATGGCCTATGGCTTATGGCTCATGGGCCATACCTATGGCTTAAGAGACAGGTAATCTGGAAGTTCTGGGTTTTCTGGAGACTCTGGATGAGATGATTCCAGAATATCCAGAATATCCAGAATATCCAGAATATCCAGAATATCCAGTAACTCCAGTAAATCCAGCCATTTGCATCTTTACCGTGTTTACATCATATGTCCAAAAAGACTAAAAAGAAAAAACACTTCCGGTCATGGAATCCGAAAAAGTGGTTGATGGGAGGCTCTTGCCTGCTCGTCTTCGCCGCCATCGTTTCCCTGTATGCCTTTCAACCAGATGCCAAACGACTGGAAATCAACCGCCTCGCAAATGTTTACGTCCACGGCGGAAGCCATATTGGCTTTGTCCAAATCCTCCGTGACGTATGGTCCGTCTATAGCAGCAAAGGGCTCGTTCCATGCGATGTCCGTCCTGACGACTCGCCTGTCTTCGGCGGCATCCCGCGTTGCAAAGCCCCGCTGACTGTTCTCAAAAACGACGCCTACTGGATTGGTTACAGCGAAGAGAAACGCTCCCCCCTATGGGCCGCCTACCGTCTGACGGATGTGACATTCGACGAGAAGCCCGCAGCCCGTGCGGAATCCTTCCTGCCAGACAGGCGGACGACGGCGCAAGTCACGTCGGATCAATATACTAACTCAGGCTATGACCGCGGCCATCTCGCTTCCAGCTACTCCATCGCAAAATGCTATGGAGCCAATGCGCAGATGCAGACGTTTCTCATGTCCAACGTCGTTCCACAACGGCACGCCTTCAATGCGGGAATCTGGAAATCTTTGGAGATGAAGGAGATCAACACCTTTGCGCCACGTTGCCAGTCCATTTGGATCATTACAGGGCCCATCTATCCAGCCGTCATCACCCGCACATTGCCGTCGGGCATTCCCGTTCCGGAGGCCTTTTACAAGATTATTTTGGATGAAATCAACGGCAAGATTCGCGCCATGGCATTCATCATCGCACATGATTCGGAAAATGATGCAGATTTGGCAGCCTGCCTCGTTTCCATTAACGAAATCGAGAAAAGAACGGGGCTGGATTTCTTCATGGGCTTCCCCGAAACGGTGCAAACAGCCTTGGAAAGCGACGCAAACACAAAAATCTGGTAGATTTCATCAGTCTGATAGGTGGAAATTCCAGAACCACGCAGTATAGTAAAGAGGTTTTAAGGCGACCCTGTGGTGTAATGGTAGCACAACTGGTTTTGGTCCAGTTAGTCTAGGTTCGAGTCCTGGCAGGGTTGCCAAGTTTTGCAAAAAACTTTT
>JAFZAB010000225.1 GCA_017548425.1 Victivallales bacterium | reverse complement strand
TCGCTGAAACTCGACGTGAAGGCGAAGCTGTTCAAACGGCCTGGCGGCCATTGGGGCGTGCCCGAACCGGGCAAAGGCGATTTCGACAACATGCCGTATCTGCCGCGCATGGGCGTCGTTTTCAAAGTTCCTGCGGACATGACGAATGTCGAATGGTTCGGCCTCGGCCCGGGCGAAGCCTATTCGGATTCTTTCCAGGCACAGCACGTCGGTCTCTTCAAGGCGACCGTCGCGGATCTGTTCACGAACTACCTCCGCCCGCAGGAAAACGGCAACCGCCACAACGTCCGCCGCATGTCGCTGTACGACGGCGAAGGCTGCGGCATCGTCGCGGCAGGCTGCCCGCAGTTCGATTTCACCGCCAGCCCCTACACGATCGACATGATCAATTCCGCCGACCATCCGCAGGATCTTGAAGAAGACGACGCCATCAACGTCTGCATCGATTTTGCGCAGTCCGGCCTCGGCTCCAACTCCTGCGGCCCCGCCCCGCGTGACGAATACCGTCTGCCCGTGAAGGACTACGAGTTCTCCATCCTCTTCAAAGGCGTCGCTCCCGGCGAGCTCAACGACAAGTCATTCTTCCATATTGTTTGAGAAGCCTCGAAGAGGCAACAGGTGAGTAACCCCAGGCGTAAGCCTGGGGGGTGACAACGATATAAGATAAACAGCCTCGAAGAGGCTGAATGTGATTTTTACCCTACCTATAATAATAAAAGGAAACACACCATGCAAGACATCAGACTCGGTACATTGGTCAACGTCAACGAAAACACAGAGAACTACGTCCGTCAGATCATCCCCTACGGCTTCGAAAGCTTCTCGTTCATCTTCAGCGGCGGCTTCCCACGCAAGCCCGCCGAATTCGCCGAAAAGATCATGCCCATCCTGAAGGAGAACAACATCGTCGCCTCCTCCATCTGCCTCTATCTCGGCGAAACCATGGATGAAAACGAAGCGGGCGACAAGGCGCGCGAAAACTGGCGTGAACTCATCGATTCCGCCAACCTCTTCGAAACCAACGTCGTATGCGGTTTCACAGGCCGTCTCGACAAATCCATTCCAGACAACATCGAACGCTTCAAGCAAGTCTGGACGCCGCTGACCGAACAAGCCGCCGCCAAAGGCGTGAAGATCGGTTTTGAAAACTGCAACATGGGCGGCATCTGGCAGCATGGCCGTTTCAACATCGCCATCAATCCCGCCGCATGGGAACTGATGTTCAACGCCATCCCGTTGGACAACATCGGTTTGCAATGGGAGCCCTGCCACCAGATGGTGCAGCTCATCGATCCAATGCCGCAAATTGCCGAATGGTCGAAACGCTTCTTCCACATCCATGGAAAAGACGCCACCATCCGTCGCGACATCCTCGCCAAGTATGGCTTCTACGGCACAAAGACGTTCGCCTTCCACCGCACACCTGGCTTCGGCGATAGCAGCTGGACGGACATCATTTCCGAACTCCGCCGCAATGGCTTCAAAGGCTCCATCGACATCGAAGGCTGGCATGATCCCGTCTATCGCGGCGAACTCGAAATGACCGGTCAAGTCAACGGCCTCAACTACTTAAAGCGTTGCCGCGGCGAATTCTATCCGAATCCGGCATAAACAGTCAACTATTCTCTCGGAACATAAAAGACTTTTCATCCCAACAGACGATGCAGGGCGGCTTTGATATTGCCGATGCTCTCAGGCAAATGGAGGCCTTTCACGTCAATGATTTCATTGTCATAACGTTCAAGAAACGTCTGCATGTCTGTTCGGATGGAATCTGGCATCACAGGCATATTCGTAGCAAAAATAGTTAGCCTAGCCACATCGTTTTTGTGTTTTGCGATATCCCCTGACAGAATTCGCTCACCATGTGATCTTGCTTCCATCAAGTTCATCCAAGCCTTCGCCTTCAGAACAATAAGCGCAGGAAGCGTGATGAGCGAAACTCCATCGATGATGGTTCTGTGGTTCAGGATAAATTGATAATAATTATCATCCAGCAGGATTGCCGATAGGCTGGAAATGTCATAGGCAAGTGGAATGGGCGTCACATGGATGTCCGCAGGCAATTCCAGCCATTCAGGCTTTCGCGCAAGCAATTCAAGCATTTTTGGATAATCGGCAAGTCTCGGCTTTTGAAATCGATAATACAATCGTCTGCCTTGCTTGTCGCCAGAACTTCTTTGCGCGATGGAATATCCGCCTTCACGGATAAATCGCCAGAACTCACGTGCGAATTCATTGGTTCTCGCCTCCACGCAAAGAACGATGTCAAGATCCTTGGTAGTTCGGAATGAACCACCTAGAGCATTCAAGTTGATATCGCATGCACTACCGCCAATAAGAATGTAGGAATCTGTATAATCGGCAAAATGCCTCTTGAACATCTCAAGTCCGATTACCATTGAAAGCCCTCCAGCAGTTCGTCAATTGCCATTTGGACACGTTCATCATTGTCATCCCTAAGTGAAATGACCAATGATAATGGATCTATCTTGTTCTCTCCCAAAATGTTCGGACGATATCGCCATAGTTGCAGTACAATATCCGCCTCATCAGCCAGGACAATTTCGTAATTGCCTTTTCTGAAATCTGTCAGCGATGCGGCATATATTTCCGGCAGAGCTTCGGATAACATCGTATGCTCCGCAAGCGCATTGGCGCCAGCCTTGAACAAAGGAATGTCATCCGGTCTTTTCACAATGCCCACTTGGCGTTTGCAAGGATTCACAAGATAATTTTGACTGGCCTCCCAAAGTTCTTTTCCTTGCTGCTTGAATTGAAACACGACACTTCTTCCGTGAAGCGTCTTCTCCTTTTCACCAAAGCCTAGTTGTTCAAGTTCAAGCAATGCATTCACAGCACTCGCATGCGAACAACCAAGAATCTTTTCAGTCTCATTGATAGAAAGCGGCAACGACAGTTTATGAAGCAAGACTCCCTGCACGACAAGTTGCGCAAACGTGCTGAATCGTTCGCCTGCAAGCGGACGTCGGCGAATGGTCGTCTTCAGAATAACCGCCAGGAATGGCAGGGAAAGCCCTTTTCCAGGCACGATAAACGGAATACCACGAGCCATCATCCTCTCCGCCGCATGAAATTCAAGAGACTTGACGCAATAGATGACATGTTTATGGAAGAAGCCATGCAGGAAGTCATGTTGCTTTTGAAGCTTCAACGGTGAAGCATGCCCGACTCCTTTGTCTATGCAAAACACACAATCCTCATTGGACAACGAACTGGAATAAAAGTCATACAGACTTGTATAGAACATTGGCATTTCATTGTGAACAGGCATCTTGTGCAATTCAGCCCTTTGTCCCAACGTTTTGGAGATATATTGTTCAATTGCTTCTTTCATGATTTATTTCTATATCCTGTTTGTGTTTTTATCTTTAGTTAAAATAATTTAACTTTCGACAAATTCAATAACACAAAAGGATTTTTTGACGTGTGATTGGAATTAAGCATTAAGCATTGCGTAGCCTGACTTGCAGCACGGAGATTTCGGCGGGTGTCACGCCGTCGATGCGTGACGCCTGACCGAGCGTCGCGGGGCGGCGTTTTTCCAATTTGATTCGCGCCTCCGCGCTCAAGCCTTCGATGTTGTAGTCGAAATCCGCTGGAATCTTGCAGCTTTCCAGCTTGCGCATCGCCTTCACCTGATGCTCCTGCTGGTCGATGTAGCCTGCATAACGCGCATCCACAAGCAGTTGCTCCCAAATGCGTTCCGAATATTTTGGCAGTTCATCGGCATGCTATTCGATTTCAAAGTCCGGATGGGCAAGCAATTCCAAAGCGGAATAACCGTCGATGCGGATCTTCGCAAGCTCCTTCCGCGCGGCGACCAAATCCGCCTCCAATTTGCGGACGCTTTCAACGGCTTCGCGAGACGCGCTTCCCATCGCGTAACCAATCTCCGTAAGTCGCCTATCCGCATTATCTTGCCGCAATGACAGACGGTATTCCGCGCGGGACGTGAACAAGCGGTACGGCTCCACGATGTCCTTCGTCACCAAATCGTCAATCATCACACCAATGTACGACGAATCGCGCGACAAAATCAACGGCTCGCCCAGATTGCCCGCGAAACGCGCCGCATTGATGCCCGCCACAAGCCCTTGGGCGGCCGCTTCCTCATAGCCGCTTGTACCGTTTATCTGTCCTGCCAGGAACAAGTTAGGCCATTTGCGGACGGCCAAAGACGAATCCAATTGATGTGGAAAGACGAAATCGTATTCAATGGCATATGCATAGCGACTGATGAAAGCATGCTTCAGCCCCGGAAGCGAACGGATCATCTTCCATTGGACATCAACGGGCAGTGACGTCGAAATGCCGTTCAGATAATATTCGTCCGTCGAATTGCCCTCCGGCTCCAGATAGATATGATGCCGCGGACGATCCGCGAAACGGACGACTTTGTCTTCAAACGACGGACAGTACCGCGCTCCGATTCCATGAATCTTCCCTGCATACATCGGCGAACGATCAAGATTCGCCTTCACGACTTCAGCCGTCTTTTCATTCGAATACGTCAGATAGCAAGGCCGTAGTTTCAACGTAAAATCCGAAAACACAGGAACATAGTCGATATGGTCGCGGAACGTGAATTTGCGGTGCAAGGCATCCGTGTCCTGCTTCTCCAATGACTCGATGTCGATGGTACGCCCTAAAACGCGCACAGGCGTTCCCGTCTTCAAACGGCCGATTTCCAGTTGCAAATCGTCTTTCAGCGACGCGGAAAACGCCGCAGCCGCGGCATCGCCGCAACGCCCGCCCGGCATGGAATTCATGCCGAAATGCAATTTTCCGTTCAAAAACGTGCCCGTCGATGCGACGAGAGCCTTGCAGCCCCAGCAGTCGCCAAACGCCGTCTTGATGCCGACAAGTTTGCCGTTCTCCACGATGACGCCCGTCACTTCCGCCTGATGGACGAAAACATTGTCGTGCCGTTCCAGAACGAATTTCATGCGGCGCTGATACAGCGCCTTGTCGCACTGCGCACGCGGCGACTTCGCCGCCGCGCCTTTCGAATCGTTCAGCATGCGGAACTGAATCGTCGTCGCGTCGGCGTTGACGGCCATTTCGCCGCCCAACGCGTCGATTTCACGAACGACCTGACCTTTCGCAACGCCGCCGATGGCGGGATTGCACGACATCTGCGCGATATGGTCGTTGTTCATCGTCACGAGAAGCGTCGAAGCCCCCAGCCGCGCGGCGGCCAACGCCGCCTCGCATCCGGCATGTCCCGCCCCGATGACGATCACATCAAAATTTTCCTGAAACTGAACCATATTCTTGTATATATTCCAATAATAATCACAACGGGAGGGACGCGCTCCTGCGCGTCCAGTCACGCAGGAGCATGCCCCTCCCATGAAAAAAGCCGCCCGACTTCGTCAAGCGGCATTTTTTCTTTCATAGATGGCCGATCATCAATAACCGGTCAAATCATAATCAATCAAATCATTCAATTCCTCGCGTTGGTGTTTGATGCGAAGCCTGACCTCCCGAATGCGATTGTCAAACGCCTGACTTGGAAGGAGAAGCGTCATATCCCTGAACTCACCGCCTTCGGCGGCTTCCACGCGGGATTCATACGACGCCTCGCCCGGACTCAACGCCATGAATCCATTCATGTCCGAATTCGCTGTAAGCGCTTGAAAATCAGCTTCCGCCGCCCGCGCCACTTGGGTGCGGCTCCCATAGGGATGGGCGGCCATTCGCGGACTTTCCACCATATGGTGATGACGCTCAAACGGCAGGATATTCAGCAGCAGGATGACCATCGCCGCCAACGCGGCCGTCTTCCACACAAATCCCCAGACCATGCGCAACACGCGGTATTTGTGGCGTTTGCCGTATCTCGCCCGCGCCATCATCGCCATCTGGGCCACTTTCTCCCGCGGAAGACGAACTCTTACGCCCTCCGCATCTTCACGCAACGTCTCCAATATGAACAGTTCGGACCGACAGTCAGAGCAGTGACGGCAATGGCGAACCCATGCCGTATACTCCTCGCTGCCTTCTCCGTGCTCCATCGCACGGGTCCTAAGCTGTTCACATTTACGATTCATATCGTCTCCACATCGAACGCAGTTGGTTGATGGCCTCATGCATCCGCCACAATGCCGTACCTTGCGGAATTTCAAGCATTTCAGCGATATCTTTGAAGGCCATTTCACCATAGATCCGCAACTCGACAACCTGCCTGAAATCCTCCGGAAGCTTCGCGATCAGGCTCCGTAGCATCTCCGTGTCATTGTCATGAGCCAAAGACGACAACGGACTCTTGCGCGACGACGTCACTTCCGGCAAACTCTCCCCCGTCAGTTCGAATTTACGGCGGCGGATGACGTCGATCGCCAGATTGTGGGACACGCGGAACAACCACGGCCCCAGATTGTCGTTCTGCAACGTCGCCGGCGGCTTGCCGATCAGTTTCAGAAAGACTTCCTGGCAGATGTCCTTCGCCAAATCCAAAGATCCGACGTAGCGGCGGGAATAGGCAATCAGCTTCGTCTCGTAGCGAGAGACGATCTCCACGAAGGCGTCACCGTCTCCGTCGCACATCAGATTGACCAGCTCCAAGTCCGTCTTTTCGCTGTAATCGACGCCGCCGCAAACGGATAGCGCTTCCAGGCGCTCTATGTTCTCTATGCTGCTTGTCATGGTTAAAAACTTATCCTGTTTCTCTTGTTCCAACCTCTTGACACATCTATAACGATGCGCCAAATAGTTTTATTGGATGTTGTTGAAGATTTGGGCTCTCCCCTGCCCCCGGCCGTCCCATGACGGCCGGCTTCCTTCTCAAATCGCACGTTGATCAGATTTCAACGGACCAGCCGAACGGATCGGCCGCTTCGCCCCACTGGATCGCCGTGTAGTTGTCGTACAGCTTCTGCAGATACGGGCCTGCGCCTTCGCGCGGACCGACTTTGATCACTTTGTCGCCACGGACGATTTCGTTCACAGGCGTGATGACGACCGCCGTGCCGCACGCCGCGATTTCGGAGAACGTCTCGATCTCTTCGAACGGGATCTTACGGACTTCGACCTTCATGCCCAGATGGGCCGCCAGTTTCTGCAAACCGTCGTTCGTCACGCTCGGCAACACGGAATGGGACTTCGGCGTCACATACGTGCCGTCCTTCGTGATGGCGATGAAGTTGGACGTGCCAAATTCATCGACGTATTTGTGTTCCGCCGCGTCCAGATACAGATCGACGGGGAAGCCTTTGTCATGGGCGATCGTGTGCGGCAGCAAGGCGGCGCCGTAGTTGCCGCCCATCTTCACCATACCCGTGCCATTCGGTGCCGCGCGGTCGAAATCATCAAAGATAATCGCGCGAACAGGGCTCAAACCGCCCTTGTAGTACGCGCCAACTGGCGTGACCAGAATGATGAACGTGTATTCGTTCGCGGCGTTCACACCGATCTGCGGACCTGTGCCGATCAGCAACGGACGGACGTACAGCGACGCGCCCGTGCCGTAT
>JAFZAB010000021.1 GCA_017548425.1 Victivallales bacterium | reverse complement strand
GGTCGCTATCCGAATCTTATTGCCGCCCATATCGGCGCGAAACTCGTCAACGCGGGCATCGGCGCAAGCGGCAGTCTGTTCGGCTGCTATCGCGCCAAAAACGATCTCCTGAAATACAATCCGGATTTCATCACGATCGAATACGCCGTCAACGACGCGAACAAGCCAGAAATCCAACCCGGCTTCGAAGGACTTGTCCGCCAATGTCTTGCGCTTCCGACCAAACCGCTCGTCCTGCTGATTTTCACAATGGAGGAGAATGGCAGCAACGTTCAGCATCTGCATATTCCCATCGGCAACCACTACCAACTGCCGATGATTTCCTATCGCGACGCGCTTTATCCGGAAGTCACCGCCGGCCGTCTCACATGGCGCGACCTCTCGCCGGATGAAGTCCATCCAAATCAAGACGGCCATCGCCTCGTCGCGGAACTCGTCTGCCATTTTCTGGACACCGCCGCCCCGACGCTTCATGAGCAACCGCTTCCGCCACCGATGTTTGCGGATTCTCTCCGCTATGCCACGGGGCGAATTGTAGATGCCACAACTCTAACCGTCCTCCAAAACGACGGATGGACAACGGGTCCCCATCGCGGCGGCTACACCGCCTTCCAAGCAAACCAGCCTGGAGCCTTTTTGAAAGTCGCTTTCAACGGCTCTATCGTGACGATAGGCTTCAAAAAATACGCGGGAGCCTTTGGCATGGCTGAAGTACAATTGGACGACCAGCCGCCTGTCATCATCGACAGTTACTTCCCTGTTCCCAACGACTTAGCATGGAAAGGCGGCCACACCGTCCTGCAAGAGCTTGGACGAAATCTTCCCGCTGGACAGCACACGCTCTCCCTCCGCGTTCTGCCCGAAAAACATCCGCAAAGCACAGGACATCAGTTCGATTTCGGCTATCTCCTGCTCGCGGATTAACGCAAAATTTGGAACGCTCATAAATAAAATGTGTAGCGCAGTGTGTATTTTCCTTGAAAAGTATAGAATGATGTGTATGGTATTGTGTTGACAAATAAAATGAATAGGAAGTTTCGATGAATTATAATGAACTTACGAAGCTACTAAAACAGGCAGGATGGCGATTCTATCGCAACGGCAAGGGAAGCCATAAGATATGGTTCCATCCTGAAAGGCAATACCAAATACCCGTCCCAGATCATGGAAGCAAGGAAATCAAGCCGGTTCTCGTCAAGACGATCAAGAAACAGGCTGGCATCGAATAAAAACTGCAGGAGAAAATCAATGAAGAAAGTAACATATTTCATGTTCGTGCATGATGGCGGCGACGGAAATGGCGGCCTTTGCTGCGAATTCCCTGACCTCCCCGGTTGCATGACCGACGGAGATAATCTGGAGGATCTGATGAAAAACGCAGCAGACGCGCTTGAAAGCTGGCTGGAGGCGACTGTAGAAAGAAAGCTCCCCATGCCAGAACCTTCAGGAACGGAGGCACTTAAGGCGAAGGCGGACGCTTGCGAAGAACCTGTCCTGTTTATAGCACCTGTGACAGGTTATCTGCCTGACGCAACCGTCCGCATCAATATAACTGGCACAGAGGTGAAGATTGCAGAAATCACCGCCTTCGCCAAACGGACGAAACGCTCCCGTTCTGAACTGATGGTTGATGCGACACTGGACTATATCCGCGCCAACGCATAACAAAAGACGACACAAGTGGACAATACATGTCAAACGGCCCTATCCGTTCGATTTCGGCTATCTCCTGCTAGCGGATTAATGCAAAAACGGCGCGGTGTTGATACCGCGCCACTTTAACCAGAAAAAAGCATTATTTCTCTAATTTACTTATTTCGTGTATTATATGTTGTCTTTCAATTTGCAGTTTTCTCAATTCTTGTCCAGCATTATCAGCTTCGTTTCTTAATTTTTCTTTCAAAGCTCTTTGCTGAGCAGAAATTCGCCGTGTTGAATCAGAATCAGTCGTTTCGAAAACAGGCGTAATCGGAACCGTCCGCGTGGCCATTCTATGCCGTGAATCAGCGGCGGCTATCTTCGAATCCAGCTGTTTTTTACGCTGTTTCAATTCACTTAATCTTCTTTCACGCGCCCTTCTGGCAGCCGCTTCAGCCTCTTCACGAGCTTTTTCCTCATCATTTGGCCGTGCGGATTTTACCATATGATCCACAAGCTCACCAATCTTTTTTCCGCCAAATTCACTTACGGTATCAAGCTGGTCTTTTACAAATGAACTTGTATCCGATTTCGTTTCTTCGTCTGGCCGTGCGGATTTTACCATGTGATCCACAAGCTCTCCAATCTTCTTTCCGCCAAATTCACTTACGGTATCAAGCTGATCTTTTATAACAGCATCTGTACTATTTTTGGTTTCAAGCAAACCATTTTCTGTTTCTTCATTATTTTTGTTATAATAAAGCCATATATATACGATGGCAATAATACAAACAAAATAAAAAGCACCCAATACTAACCAAATTTTTTTAGCACCAGGCACTTTTACCTTTGTATATCTTGGATCATAACTCATAAAATAACCACAAGATGTAAAATCAATATTTATCAAAAAACACTGCAAGAAACGCCTAATTTGGGTGTTTCTTGCACATGTCTTTTGAGATACTGTTCCTTATTTTGCGGCAGGTTTTGCCGCTTCAGCAGGTTTCGCCGCAGGCTTGGGAGCTTCTGCTGGTTTTGCGGGTTCCGCAGGTTTCGGCGGTTCGGCGGGTTTCGCGAATTTGGCGACCTTGCTATAGATGGTCTTGCCGCGGTTGCCGTAGGCGTCCAGCGGCGTAATCGCGAAACGGATGTTCTCTTCCAGCGGAATTTCCGTGTAGGCGAACAAGCATGTCGCCGTTTTATCGCGTTTTGCCAACGGCATGAAGTACTTAGGCGCGAAAATACGACGCGTCCATTTGCGCGGCTGTACATCGTAAATCTGCTTGCCAAGGGCTTCGTGTTCGCTATGATCATCACCGATTTCTGCTTTGATTTCGTAGTCGAACGCCATGCCGCCGCTGACGGCCGACGGGAACGTGATGGCGACATGCGCGGGCAGCTTGCCGGCCGGATTCTCCTTGATGACAATCTGCTCGGCAGCGTCTTCCGCGAACGCGGGCAACGTCTTTTTGGCCTCCTGGGCGCGAAGCGCTCTTGCATAGGGCTTCTTCTCGCCAAGCGGCAACGGCAACGTCCAGTCCGGACCAAGCGAGTCGTCGTAGGCGAACGAACGGCGTTTGATGTTGATGTGGTCGTCGTAAACGGACAACAGCATGCCTTGCTGGTCACCGCTACCGACAAACGGATGCTTGATGGCGCACGGGCCGAAGTTGTAGGAGTTCACACGGCCGGAGCGATGGCCAATGTAGCGTAGCGACGACGTGCCGATGGACGTGAAACTGTCCTGCCAGATGGCCGCCTCGTCGCTCAACGGATTGTGGGAATGGCCTGTGAATACAATCGCGTTCGGGAATTCAGTGAATGTTTTCGTCGATGCGCCGTTGTCGTGGCCCCACACCCACGGCCCATGGCATGTGTCCTTCGGATGCGGATGCTGCGTGTAGAAGAACGGCAGGTTCGGATCGATTTCCGATTTGTGCGCCGCCATGAATTGACCGATCTTCCCGTGATGCGGCCAATGCCCACCGATGAACGTGTAGCCTTTGATGTTCTTCATGGCAATTTCCGTCCATTCCTCATGGAAGCATGTATCCCATGCGACCTTGATGTCTTTCATGATGGAGGATTCAAACAACGCCTTGCGCTTCTCCGCGTCCGCCTTCGGATATTTCCAACCTTCGAAATCGTGATTGCCCTGGATGAAAAACTTCTCGACATGGCGGCCGTCCGCTCCCTTGTCGTTCGGAAAAACTTTGTACCATCCATCAGCAAAATTCTTCAGTTGTTGCAACTGAGATGTATCCGCAATATCTCCCGCAACGAGCACGACATCAACGCCTTGCGCGTCATACCATCTTAATGTCTTTTCCCATACGCTTGTGGACTTTGGATCCATATAGATATGCACGTCACTGACGACGCCGATGCGCAGTTTCGGAACGGCGGCTTCCTTCTCATCCGCGCCAAACAGCCGCACGCCGCCGAACGACGCCATCGCCGTTCCGGCAAACAAGCCCTTCAGAAAATCTCTTCTTGTGAAATCGAACATCCGATGGTTCTCCTATCTGGTTTGGTTTCTACACAACAATCACTTTTCAGCGGGTTTCGCCGCAGGCTTTTCCGCAGGTTTCGGGGGTTCGGCAGGCTTCGGTGGTTCGGCAGGCTTCGTGAATTTACTTACCTTACTATATATGGTCTTGCCGCGATTGCCAAAAGCATCCATCGGCGTGACGGCGAAACGGATGTTCTCGCCAAGCGGGATTTCCGTGTATCCGAAGAAGCAGGTAGCTGTTTCCGGACGCTTCGACAACGGCATGAAGTATTTAGGTGCGAAAATACGGCGCGTCCATCTGCGCGGTTGTACGTCGTAGATTGGCTTGCCGAGGGCTTCGTGTTCGCTGTGGTTGTCTCCGATTTCCGCCTTGATTTCATAATCGAAAACCATGCCGCCGCTGACGGCCGACGGGAAGGAAACAGCGATATGCGCAGGCAATTTGGCGGTGGCTGGATTCTCTTTGATAACAATCTGTTCCCCAGCACCTTCCGCAAACGCGGGCAGTTTCCGTCTGGCCACTTGAGCGCGATGCGCCTTCTCATATGGCTTCTTCTCGCCGAGCGGCAACGGCAGCGTCCAGTCCGGTCCAAGCGATTCATCGAATGCGAACGAACGGCGTTTGATGTTGATGTGGTCGTCGAAGACGGTCACCAGCATGCCATGTTGATCGGCATTGCCGACGCCTGGGCTTTTGAGTTCGACCGGGCCTGGTTCGCCGCCGTTCGCGCGGCCGCGGCGATGGCCTATATAGCGCAACGAAGCCGTTCCAATGGACGTGAAGCTGTCCTGCCAGATGCCCGCCTCATCGCTTAACGGATTGTGGGAATGGCCCGTGAAGACAATCGCGTTCGGGAATTCGGTGAAAGTCTTCGTCGAAGCGCCGTTGTCGTGCCCCCACGCCCACGGCCCATAGCACGTGTTCTTCGGATGCGGATGCTGCGTGTAGAAGAACGGCAGATTCGGATCGATTTCCGACTTGTGCGCCGCCATGTATTCGCCGATCTTGACATGATGCGGCCAATTGGCGCCGATGAACGTATAGCCTTTGACGACCTTCTTGTAGATACCCTGCCACTCTTCATGGAAGCAGACATCCCACGCGGCCTTGATATCTTTCATGATGGACGTCTCGAAACGCTCCTTGCGCTTCTCCTCCGTGTTTGCGCCGTAGCG
>JAFZAB010000224.1 GCA_017548425.1 Victivallales bacterium | reverse complement strand
TGCCTCGAAGGGCAGGGAAAACACTTCTACCGTAACAGAAAATCTGCTTCCTGCAACTTTTCCCTTTTCCTCCGATGGGCTATAAAGCCCATTCTCGGTAAAGGAAAGTTGCAGATTGAATAGGAGAATAACATACAAAAAGCCTCGCAGACGTCGGCCATATTTCTGAAGAATTTGTCAGTAACATATGAATTTTACTGAAAGAAAGATTCAGATGGCCTCCGTCTGCTCGGCGGTTCGTCACGCTTCGCGCAAGTGCAAACAACGTCATGTGAAAGCTCGAAGTCCATAGTCTGTCAACTCTGAAGGCTACGTGGTTATTGACAAAGGCAGAATTATTACATTTATATTTATTCAATCATTCTTTCTTTATTTCAACTATTTTCATCTCACAAGTCGTTTGATCTCAACTTGAGGATAATGGCCAAAATTTACAAGGAAGCCCAAACGAATACCTGTCGCTTTTAAATAATTCTGCAATTGCGCTTCATGCTCACTAGTCAATCGAGACAAAGCCTTCAGTTCCACAATGATTTTGCCAAAACAGATTAAATCTGGCTTATAGATCTGTTTTAGAGCATAACCTTTGTAGTTTAATTGTAATGGGTATTGTGAAACAAAAGGAATCTTCCGAAAATTTAATTCCATCTCCAAGGATTCCTGATATACATCCTCTAGGAAACCGCACCCCAATGCCTTATATACTTCAAAAAAAGCTCCGCGCAAAGCATAGCTTTCTTCCTCCATATAATTTGACACCACCTTGTTTCTTATTTCCATACTTATTCTATTTATATTTTTTACTTCATATAAACATATTACTCTCAATTTTTATATCATAATACATCAAATTCAGATTTCAAGATAGAGACATTATGAATATATTAATTTTATCAATCATATCTATAGTCTCTTGATATAATCTGTTTTCTTTCATAAACCGCCGAGCCGCCGGAGCCGTTTGATTCATTCGTATTCAACGTCTTATTTCATCATTGAATGCTTAGAATACGGTCGGCCCGGCGGCGAGGCTTTTCTGTTTATTCAGTGTTTTCTGTGGACTCTTCTTATTTATCCCAAGCTGGTGCAGAACTACCGTCAAGAAGCGCTCCTTCTTTCGTAAACAGCGTCACACGGGCATGCGGACGCTGTTTTTCCGCCTGACACTGGAAGCTGACCGTGTTCTCACCCGCCGCGATTTCCGGCAACACACCTTCGGGCTTGATTTCGCACAGCAAATCGCCGTTGCCCGCGAAGACCTTCGCCGTCTGGCCACCGTAATATTCCAGATACTGTCCCGCTTCAAGCGACACAGGAAACACAATCTGACGGCCAGCAACCGCAATCACCGGATTCACAATCGGTTGCGCAATCTGCGGCAACGCCTTGACCGGACTCAGCAGACATTCCACCGTGTCGCCTTTCGCGATGCCGCCACACCAAATATCAAAGCCCAGCGTTCGCGCATAATTGAACTGCCCACGATACAGCGTATAACCGCCAAGCGCGAACGGCCACGACTGCTTCTCGTATTCCGTCGTGCTCGGCATCAGCAATTCCACATAACGCCATCCCGTGAAATCAATCGTCACAAAGTAATGCTGGCTGTAAATGCCATGTGTTTTGCAGATTGGCGCGAAATCCAGAACTTCTCCCTTTCCGTCGCCCTTGATCCACAGGCCGAAGCCTTGATGTTTGCTTAAGTTCTTCTCCGGGAATTCCATATGACGATACAGCCACGAAGCTTCCCGTTCCTTGAACATTCTCTCAAAATGATCATACAACGAATAGCGGTCATCGGGAGACGAACTGAGAACCAATCCGTCCGAATAGCCACGGGACACGCTGAAAAGACCGCCGTTTTTGACTGGTCCGTCGCTTTCCACGGCTTTGATGCCGCCCGTCATGCCCGGTGCGGCGGAGGGATAGATGTACAACTTGCCGCTGTTGCGGATTGTAATCTTCTCCCCTGGATCAATGAACGCCGTGTTGCCTTCGTCATCAACAGCCTTGAAATCAATCAGTTCGATGGCATCCTCTGCATCATATTCGGCAAGAGTCGGCAATGACTGGATGCGCAACGCCAATGGTTGCGTGGCGAATTTGTTTGTGAAATTCCAAATATTGCTACGGCTTTCCAAATCGTCGATCTGATGCCGTTCCGCCTGAATTGGTTCGAAGCCCCATCCTTCGCCATTCTGGCAAAGACGGAACTCATCGCCCGCCTTCGCCAAACGCGCCTTGACGGCATCGTCGAAGTATTTGACGCGACGCAGCTCTTCATACGTCCAAACGCGCGGCGCAAGATCGCGCAGCCACGCGCCGTTTGTCAGGCTGTGCGGCGTGACCATTTGCAACGTCAGATGGGCGTCCGTCGCCAACGCCTTGCTCCACAAATATTCCACGTCGTCCCAGAATGTCGGATCGGTCTGTTGCCCACACCACGGGAACAGCCCCACCCAACCTAAATGCAACGGCAGGAACATCTTCCGAGCGAAGCTATTGGAATAGGCATGAAGATCCGTGAACGCCTTGTGATCGCGCACGGCATGGTCCCATGCCTGCATGCAGCTGCGGACATACCATAGATGATGGTGGAACGTCGCCATTTCCATCATGATCGGGCGTTTCAGGCCGCGAAAGACTTCGAACGTGAACTTCGCGCCATAATGCCAGCGGGCGTCTTCGCCGCCGATGACGTGCGCGCCGTCCAAGCCGTCCAAATAGACGAAATCAAAGCCGCATTCATTGACCGCCGTGGAGATTTTGTCCGCGACTTCCGCAAACAGAGACGTTTCGCCGTCGGGCACGAAACAGCCCCAGCATTCCTTCAGATGATAGACGGGCGCCCCCTCCATGTGGGTGGCTGGCTCCGTTCCGCATGCGCCGCGTTTGCATTTCAAGACGGCATAGGGCGCATCCGTCTTGATGGCCGTGTATTCGATGAGTTCGTCGTCGATCTGCAACGTCATGCTGCGGCGGATGTAGTAGTCGATTCGCGGCGGCAGGTCCGACGGATCCTCCACCAACGGAATATCCGTCATGTCGGTCGTCAAATTGCTGGCCAATGTATAAGTTCTTTCCTTTGCGAGTCTTGGATCAGGAACAGGCGTGACCCATGTGCAGTTTTTCGCGATGGAGAACGACATCGTGTGCAGACCGCAGACGATTCCCGCATCGTTGAACCGCTTCACCAATTTGCGGACGTCTTCATAGCCGTTCGGGAAGATGTCCGGCCGCGGGCGATAGCTGCCATAGTCCAACGTGCCATTGAATTCGATGGCCTTGAGGCCGAGGCGATGGCACAAGTCAATCCATTCATCCGCGTTCTGCGGCGTGGGGGCGTTCATGATGTTCGAATACGTCGGCAGCTTGCTGTCCAACGCCCATGGGCCGCAGTTCGGCGAATGCGGCACGCCCAAAGCCGCGCCGACCATCGCCTTCAACGCCTCGCGCATCTCCGCGAAACTGCACGCCACAAGCCCTGTTTCTGCCCCTTCAAAACCAAACCGCTTGTAGGCCGCCGTCCACAGAAACGACTGTGGCCCAGGAAGATCCTCCACATTCGACTTCAGTCCCAACGCGATTGACGTCGCCGAAAACGGCTCGTCCGCAATATCCTTCAAATCAGTCGGAATATTGATGAAATCCAGTTCATCGACATCGCCTTCCACCGACAAAACCGTGAACACGACGTAATCCTCTTCAACGCGTGCGCGAATTTTCGCCGTCGCGACATTCTGCCCAAATGTGTATTCAAGAACGCCATCGTTGAATTTCGCGGCAGTCGCATCCGCCCGCCATCCGCCTTTGCGGATATAGGCCGCCGGCGACACAGGCGACGCGATCAGATGGTCTTCCCCTGTCGCGACATCGTAAAATCCTGCGTTTGTGCCGTTATCGTTGATGCGCCATTCAAAATGGCGGTTTTTGATGCGAATCGTCATGGTCGTTTCTCCTGTTTCTTTTGCTGCACGCCTCAAAATCTCTCAAATTACAATGCTCTTAATCTAATCCATGATTTGATATTTACCCTTTCTGATGCTAAAATATCTTTGAAAACAATGACAAATCCTAAAAACTAAAATCCATTCCATATATATAAACAGTAAAAAACAGGAGCCACGCATGTTCAACTTGTCCCGTCGTACGTTCTGCAAATCCGTCATCGCCTCCGCCGCCGCGTCGGCATTCGCGCCAGCCAACCTCTTCGCCGCCGATGGCGCAGGGGAGCCTAAGCTCCGCTTCGGCGTCGTCAGTGACGTCCATATCACGTCTCTCGCCAGCACGGACTACTGGGAGAAGACGCTCCGTTGGTTTGACGCCGCCAAAGTCGATGCTGTCATGGTCGCCGGCGATATCGCCGACTGGGGTCTTGTCGAACAGCTTCAGAATTTCGCAACCGCTTGGTATAAAGTCTTCCCGAACGACAAAGGGGCTGATGGACGGCACGTCGAAAAGGTCTTCGTCTGCGGCAACCACGACCACGAAGGCTTCGGCTACGTCTATCGCGACAAGGAAAAACGCGACGAGGCCTACCAGAAGTCGATCGTGAAAGACCGCAAGGCCGCATGGGATCTCTGCTTCCATGAAGAGTTCCAGGAAATTTACGCCAAACAGGTCAAAGGCTACACGTTCATCGGCGGCCATTGGGGCTTCCATCAGAACATCGAAAAGTTCATGGACGAATACAAGTCGAAGCTCGATCCGAACCTCCCGTTCTTCTATGCGCAGCACCCCCATCCGAAAGACACCATCTACGGTCCGTGGGCATGGGGCCACGACAACGGCGCCTCCACGCGCGCCTTCTCGAAGACGCCGAACGCCGTCGTTTTCACAGGCCATTCGCACTATCCGCTGACGGATGAATCCGGCATCTGGCAGGACACGTTCACCTCCATCGGAACCGCCTCTCTCCGTTATATCGGACACCGCTACAACCGCGAAAACAGCGGCTTCGGCGGCGGCCCCGTCGAGCAGATGCCCCGCATGAAGGACGGCCACAGCAAACACGGCATGCTCGTCTCCGTTTATGACGACCGCATCGACATCACCCGCCGCGATTTCCAAAATGACGAAATTCTCGGCGACAATTGGATTCTCCCGTTGCCGCTTTGCAAGGAGAAGCCCTATGCCATCCCGCCGCGCGCTGTCAAGGCCCGCGAAAATCTGCCGGCCTTCGCCGCAGACGCAGGCAACCTTATCAAGGCGGAAGACGTTGACGGAAAGGATCGCCGTGGAACCCCCACGCCGCAGACTGTCGTCACCTTCCCGACGGCTCTTGCGGGCGGCCGCGCGTTCGACTACGAAATCCAGGCCGAACTCAACTACTACGACGTGACGCGCGTGTTCTGCACGAAGCGCGTCTTCGCTCCGGATTACTTCCGTTGCACGTCGAAGCTTGCCCCGGAAGGCCAATGCGTCTTCGCACGTGTCGCGGAAGTTCCTGAACACGTGGATATCCGCTTCGTCGTCACGCCTCTGGACTGCTACGGCAACCGCGGCAAATCCATCTACAGCAAGAAGTTCAAGCTTGGCGAAACCAAGAAATGATTACGGGAGGGACGCGCTCCCGCGCGTCCTTTTACCAATCATCTATCATAAAACGGAGAAACCATGCAACAGGCGAAAATCATCGCTGATAAAGACTATCAGATCGGGAACGTGGAACGGACGATGTTCGGCGTTCTGATTGAACATCTTGGACGCCATATCTATACAGGCATGTATGAGCCCGGCCATCCGACGGCGGACGCGGACGGATTCCGGCAGGATGTGATTGATTTGGTCAAGCCACTGAATCTTGGGCTTGTGCGCTATCCAGGCGGAAATTTCGTGTCAGGCTACAAATGGGAAGACACCATCGGCCCGAAGGAAAACCGTCCGACGCGGCTGGAACTTGCGTGGGGAACGATCGAGACGAATCAATTCGGCCTGCATGAGTTCGTGGCATGGTGCCGCAAGATTGGTGCGGAGCCGTATTTGGCGGTGAATTTGGGCACGCGCGGTCCGGAGGAAGCCCGCAATCTTGTCGAATACTGCAACCATCCGGGCGGCACGTATTGGAGCGATTTGCGTCGCAAGAACGGAGCGGAAGAACCATTCAATATCAAATATTGGGGGCTCGGCAACGAAATGGGCGGCAGCTGGCAAATCGGCATGAAAACAGCGGACGAATACGCGCGAATCGCGTTGGAAGCCGCCAAAGTCATGAAATGGACCGATCCGACCATTCATATCATCGCCGACGGCTTCAGCGACATGACATGGCGGTGGAAGGCCCTCCAATCGTGCTACCATCTGGCCGACTATCTTTCCATCCACTGTTATCTCGGCAACCGTAACGGCGACAGCGCCGAATTCATGGGCGCGGCGGATTCGCTGACCAACATGATGGAAAGCACAGCCGCCGTCTGCGACGCTGTTCAGGCGGACAAACGGCAGAAACGCCGTATGAACATCGCATTGGACGAATGGAACGTGTGGTATCATGAAAATGAAAGCACATGCCCTGATCCAAAGTGGGTGCCCGCGCGACATATGATCGAAGATGTTTATACAATGGAAGATGCATTAGTCGTCGGCGACCAGTTGATTTCCATTCTGAACCATGCGGACCGTGTGAAAATCGCCTGCATGGCGCAGCTCGTGAACGTCATCGGAACGATTATGACGGAACCAAACGGACGTTGCTGGACGCAGACCACCTACCATCCGTTCCTGTTGACGTCCAATTTTGCTAAAGGTGTTGTCCTCAAGTCACTTGTGACATCTCCTGCCTACGACAGCGACCATCGGAAGGGCATCGACACGCTGTCCGCCGCCATGACGTATGACGACGCGACGCGGCAGTTGACGATTTTCGCCGTCAACCGCTCGTTGACAGAGCCGTTGGAAGTCAGTCTGGAATTGCGTGCATTCGGCGGAACGCCAACGCTGAAGAACTGGAAGTCGCTCTTCAACAACGATTTGAAAGCCGTCAACACGGCGGACAATCCGAACACCGTCACGCCCGTGGAACTGACGGACTTCACAGTGAAGGACGGCAAGATCGTGTTCACATTGCCCAAAGCCTCTTGGAACGCCATCAGCATTCAGCTGAGCTGAATGCTGTGCTTATGGCTAATTAATTGATATTCTGGATGTTCTGGATGTTCTGGATATTCTGGAGTTGGATTAAATCCAGCGAATCCAGTGAATCCAGATTCTAAAAGCCTTGTACTAACCACTAAATAAAGGAGTAAAAACATGCGTGACGGTATCTTTATCTGGGAAGCACATCGCGGCGGCGGCGGCGGTTACGAAATGCCCGAAAGCTGCAAGCTTTCATTCGAATACGGCTGGCTGCACGGCGGACGCCCTGAAGCGGACGTCAATCTCACGTCGGACAACGTGATGGTCTCCCTCCACGACCCCAACCTCAACCGCATCGCCCGCGCTCTGCCTGAACAATACAAAGACAAGCCTATCTCGGAAATCACCTGGGCGGAACTGCAGACGATTGATATTGGTTGGGATCAATATCCAAATCAGCATGTCGTCTCCATGGAGGAACTTTTCATCCAATTGCAGAAGGATCCGTCGCGCCATCTGGTCATCGATTACAAACGCGTTCCAATTCCGATGCTGGCGGATCTGATCAAGCAGTTCAACGTCGGACGGCAGATCACCTTCTCCAGTCACAAACGCGAACTGCTCCGCGAAATGAAAGGCCTCGTGCCCGAAATCCGCACGAAAAACTGGCTCGGCGGAACGCCCCAGCAGATCATGGACAAGTTCCATACCGTTCAGGCTGAAGCCTTTGAAGGCATCACGGAGGTACAGCTCCATCTGAATGGCCTCAATCCAGACCTGCCGCTCGGCGGCTGGCGCTACGACCTCCCGCAACCGTTCGTGGCCGACGCGTTGACCGCCACGAAACATTGCGGCATCCTCCTGCAGACGCTGCCGTGGAAGTTCGAACGCGAAGACATCTTCGCCATTCTCGATCTCGGCGTCCGCTCGTTCGCCGTCGATTACCCGCACAAGTTCACGATGGCCTGCGCGGAATATTTTGGTAATAGATGGTAAGTAATTAATTTCTAGGATTCTAGGATTCTAGAAATCTGGATTTTTCTGATATGCCCTCCTCCAGACTGCTTCTCGCCATTTCGCTTGCGTTTCCGCTGATAGCCGCCGCGCAAGACGATTCCGTCTTCAAGACTCCTCTGTCCGAAGGCGTCGCCGCTCTGCGCGACGCCGGCTGGAACGTTCCGAAAGAAGGCATTACGGAAGCGGATGGCACCATACAAATCACCGCCGACAACGGGCAGCGTCGATACATCACGTTTGACCTGCCCGTTGAAAAAGGCGTGTCGTATGGCGGCAGCATCATGGTCAAATCCGTCGATGTCCGCCTCCGCAACAACAAAGACCGCGGCGCGACGTTTTTCTTCGGTATGCTCACGGAAGACAAGAAGTGGGTCAACGGCGGCGAATTCCCGCGCGGGCCTTTCGGCGAAACGGATTGGCAACGCGTCACCATCGGCATGACGCGCACCATGCCCGACCACGTAAAGTACATCCAGATATGGATTTGCATCGAAGGGCAAGGCACCGCTTTCTTCAAGGATCTGGAAGTCCACAAGGTCAGTTTCGATTCCATGATGACTGTCCATGCGGAAGCCAATCCACCGACGTTTGAATTCGTCTCGCCGTCGAAAACGACAGGCGGCAAAATCCAACCACGCTTGCGGATTCTGCTCAGCCAGAATCCGGATTTTCCTGAAAACGAAACACTTGTGGAAATAACAACGGAGACGGGCCGATTCACATTGCCCTACGCGCTAAAGCCCGGCAAATGGTTCGTCAAATCCCATTGGTGCAGTCTGCGAGTCTATCCGATCAGCCAGCCTATTCTTTTTGAAATAAACGACTTACGAGCAGATGCGCCATTGAAGGCGACGCCGCGTTTTCGCAATGGCGAATTCAATGAAAGGCCGGACATCGCTTTCTCCTTCTATCCGCAACCGCCACAGACCTGCTCCGCCACCATCAACGGACAGCCTCTTGAGATCAAATCGCAACATGGGAACGATATCGTCTTCACGCCCAAAAATCGCCTAGAGCAAGACACTTACGACATCGCTCTCACGGCCAACGGCAAGACGGAACCATTCGTTTTCGTCAACAAGAATCCCGCCCATCAATTCTCCTTCCGAGACGACCACATGCTCTGCATCGACGGCAAGCCGTTCTTCCCAATCGGAACCTATCGCGATCCATCCGACAAAACGACTGTCTTCGACGGCATTCATGAAGCGCAGTTCAACGTCACCCATTCCTACAAATTCGAAAACGACAAGGTGACGGACGCGGACATGACCACCTATCTTGACGACTGCCAGAAGCATGGCGTCTATGCCTTTATGGGCATCCCGCGCAGGCACTTGCACAGCGAAGACCACATTGCGTTGCAAAAGCATTGCGCCGTCATGTACGACCATCCAAGCCTGTTGAGCTTCTATCTAGCCGACGAGCCAGAGCTTTGGATCAACCGCTACAGCATGAAGGCGGGAGCGGATGCCGTCGGCGCCGCCTGCCCGCATGTTTCCAGAATTCTCCTGCTCTGCACGCCGGAACCTAAACACGAAGATATCTCCTTCTTGGGAAACGGCCTGTCGGAAATCCTCTGGCATGATCCCTACCCTGTTCCTCGTCTGCCACTCATTTCCGTAAAGACCACGATGGAGACCATGCGCGAAATATGCCATGACCAACAGTCCCTGTGGTGCGTCGTCCAGGCCTTCGATTGGGATCAATACGAAGTGAAGAAAAAGAAGCCTGAAGATGTTGAGCCAAAGGCTGGTAAAATCCGTTGCATGACGCACTTGGCACTATGCGCCAACGTGCAGGGCATCATCTACTACTGGTTGCCGAAAAACCGCTATGACATGCGCAAAGATTCGCCAATCCAATGGGCGGAAACCATCGCATGCGGTCGCGAGCTCAATTCCCTATACAAATATTTAATAGGACGGAACGCTCCGCAGAACATCAAGCTTCCAAAAGGCGTTGAATATTGGTGCAGACGCGCGGAAGACGGTAGCTATGCCGTCGGTCTCGTCAACACGACCGACAAGGAAGCTTCCTTCGACGTTGATGTCGTTGGCTTCCAGAAACATATCACGCTGCCACCATGGGGCGTGGAAATACTGAAATAGAAACAAAATAAAATTCAAAAGTCTTTTTCCAAGAGGTAATTGAGCATGATATTTATCTGTGATTTTCAGAACCAGCCTTGTCGCCGGAGGCCGTTGAATACTGTTTGTTTTATATTTCCTTTATAATTAAAAGCCTCTGCTGTTGTCGGCCTCGGCGGCAAGGCTATCTGTAAATAATCAGTGTAATCTGTGTGATCTGTGGTTTCTTAAATAAATCACTGAAAAGTTTTGCAACTATCCAAAATATCAAATAATCATCAATCAATATGGCAATTTATCATACTGAAAAAGAACGCGTTGCAGCGTTTAAGCAAGCATCCGTCTATCCCGTCGTCACAACAGATTTCTGCGCAGGGCGGAATCCGTTGGATGTCGTCCGCTCAATTCTTGAAGGCGGTGCGAAAGTCGTGCAAGTCCGTGAAAAGACGATGTCCGACCACGATTATTTACAGTTATTAAAGGAAGCCCGCAAACTGACCGATGATTTCGGCGCGTTGCTGATTGCGGACGACCGTCTCGACGCCGCCCTGCTCGCCGACGCCGATGGCGTCCATCTTGGACAGGACGATCTCCCCTGCGCGGACGCCCGCAAGCTCGCCCCGCAACTGCTCATCGGCGTCTCCACCCATAATCGTGATGAACTGCTTGCCGCGCAACGCGACGGTTGCTCCTATCTGAACATCGGCCCAATCTTCCCAACGGGAACCAAATCATTGCCGATGAATCCTTTAGGGACGGACATGCTGACGAAACTGATCCCTGAAGTATCCGTTCCGTTTTCCGTCATGGGCGGCATTAAAATCAGCCATCTGAAGCAGTTGTACAGCCTCGGTTGCCGCCATATCGCCGCCGTGACGGCGTTCACGCAGGCGGACGATCCCGCCGCCGAAATCCGTAAATGGATACAAGAGCTACAGTAACGGCGGCGTCCCGCCGTCGAGCGTAAGTTTTTTCGCGAAAAAAAATGAAGGATGTACCACTATGAGGAAAATCGTCCTACCCATTCCAGACGGTGTTGCAGATCAATATGAAACCATCCAAAAGGCATTGGACGGCGGTGACGTCCTGCTTGTATTGCCCGCTGGTGTTTTTCCCGTATCTCACGCATTGACAGTCTATTCCAACACGAAAATCTCAGCGGATGAACACACGGTCGTCTATCGAATCGGCGGCTCCGTGCAGGGTGTTGACGACTGCCTCCTTCACAATGCCCATGAATGGAAGGATGGTGAAGGCGACGAAAACATCGAAATCGAAGGCGGTATCTGGAACATGAACAATGGTGAAAACCGCCGTGGGCAGGACATTTACGACGGTGTCTCCTACGGTGGACTAATGTTCCGCTTCACACGCGTCAAGTATTTGTCAATACGCGACATGACGCTTGCCAATGCAGATACGTATTTCGTCCGCCTCATCCGCGTATCCGACTTCCGAATCATCAATATCAAATTCTACAATTCCTTCCCGCACATCAATCAGGACGGCATCCACCTCAACGGCTACTGTTTTAATGGCGTCATCAAGCATCTTCGTGCCATTTCGCCCTACACGCCCGGCGACGACATGGTCGCTCTCAACGCCGATGACGGAACGGTCACCAACCACAACCACGCCATCGAACTCGGCCCCATCGAAAACATTGAAGTCGAAGATCTTTATGCGGAAAGCGCATGGAATTTTGTTCGCATCCTCAGCATTGATCAGACCGTCAAACACGTCCGTATCAAGAAGTTGCGCGGCGGCGTCATGAACAACTTCCTGAACATCGACAGTTGGAAATTCCCGCGTGGCAAAGGTGCCATCGAAGACGTGGAATTTTCGGACATCAAAGCCTTCAAAGTTCCGATGAAGCAGGATTCGCCCGCTGTCAACAAAGCGCCATTGATTCTTATCCAATTGCAAGTCAAGGACTTCATACTGCATGATTTCGAACGCATACCAATTGATGCCCTGTCGAATGCGCCTACGTTGGTTCTCGAAAACGGCACAGACAATCGCCTGCAATTCGAACCACGCCTCAATGAAGCGTCACAATTGGAAATCAATCCTGAAACGCATGCCGTCCGTCTGGAAAAAGGCGGCTTCCAACTGTTGAAAATCAACTGATTACGTTAAAAAACAGAATCATTCCAAAATCACACCATGGACGATGAGCGGCGCACCATCCAGTTCCAACGTCACATGGCCGTTTTCTGCATGGATTGTCCGACGGCGGCCGATGCAATCCCGAACAACAACGTCGCCTTCGGCTTGGAAGACATGCTTTGTCTTTGTCTTCCAAGTCGTTATCCATGGTTCATGATGGATGAAGTCATCTGATTTCTCTGACAACTTTGTCCCATCCGTGCGATCATAAAGCACGGCAAATTTACCATTTGGCGACATGAATTCGATTCCTTTTAAATTCGTATCACGCCGTTCAAAGTACCGTAGAAACTCCGCGCCATCCAATTCTTCTGCAATGGTTACGAATGCCATCAGCGACGGTTTCGGGCTGCAATCGCGATTCAACAGGCCGAAATCATATTCACGGTCACGGTGGTTGACGCCGCCCACGTCATGCCAGACGGCGTCATGTAATTGATAGAACAGCACAGCCGCCATCCCTTCCGCCTTGCCGATGGCGAATGTCAAAATCGTGTTCTCTGCAGACTGACGCAGTGAATCCACCCACCAGTTGTTCGCCTGCGTACAAGCATAGACTTCAGTAAGATACAACGGTTTCACGCCATGTTTTTCCAAAACTTCCTTTGTGCGGCGAATCGCGCCGAGATACATCCAACCATCTCCCAACGCATCAGGAGTCACATTGCCACGGCCTGGATGCAATGCCACACCGTCAAACAGATTCCAGCCTCCCTGTCTGGCAATCTCCTCTTGAAAATCCGGATCTGCCCCAGCGAGGCCTTGGCTTATCAAATTGATTTTCAAGCCATTACGTCTCCGTTTATCTATCTCTCGAACCCATGACAGATAATGTCCGACAAGTTCCGCTTTCTTCTCATGGGATTTTCCCATGTTCCATTCATTGCAAAACTCCCAACCGACGTTGTCTTGTTTCCTGTACTTCTCCAACATGCCGTCTAATGAATTCGCATCTTTTTCTTGATACGATACTTGCGATGACACGTTGTTGTGCATCATGGCAATCATTCCGTACTTTCGCGCCTCATGATTGTCGCCATTCCGCAAATAACGCACGCCCATCCGTTGCATCAGCCGAAAAGCATCTTCTCGCGATGGCGTGTTGAAAAACGCCGCAATGCCGATGTTGCTTCTGTTCAAATACTTGTATTCAAAAGGAGGCAATTTTGCAAGCGTCGTCCGTGTAAATACCTCCTGCCCATCGATGACCGCCTTCGCCTCAACGAACGCCATCCCATAATCCTCCAATGGACATTCATAACTTTTCTTCAGTACACCATTCGCATTCAACGTCATGCGAACTTTGTCCTCCGTCAGCAATTCGCCGTCGAAATTTCGCGCCCATACCATGACATCCGCCTGAACGGCATGGTCCGAATAGCAATTCATAAGCCGAAGCTCCACAGACGGATTTCCCTCTGAAAAGATGTTGAACGGTTTGTCCGTCCGCAACGAAACGACCACATGGCGATTTCCACGTCTAGCGGCCACAACATCAGCCGTAAGAGCTTTTTCCGTAACCACAAACGACATTTTCCCTTCATACTCCTTGAAGCCATCATTTTCCGCCGTTTGTTTGATGGCTAGATGCTCAGCGCCTTTGTTTCCCCAATTATGATTACCGGAAATCACATACCAGACATCCAATTCGCCTGCAAGTCCTTCAAAATTGCGAAGATAGCAATCTTTCATCTCAAACGGGACACCGCCTTTCTCATTTCTCATCCACACGCCGATTTTTCCAACGTGACGCTCCTTGTCCACACCGCCCCATTCCTGCATAATACCGCCAATGCTCCCTTTGAAGTCATTTGGAACACGGATGTTATATGTAACATCAAAACCTAGCGGCATCAATTCCACATGGGAACGGACGGATATCTTTTCAGTTGGATCCTTTTCCATCCGGTAATCAATTTCAATTGCTCCATCTCCCGTCTTTTCAGCATGTTCTGGAACCGCAACCGGTGGCGACCATGCAAAGAGCATTCTGCCCATTGATACTTCCTTTCCACCATGGGCATTCAGCAACCACAGTTTTCCATGAGCGAATAGTAGGCTGAAATGGTCATTACGTACAACAGGTTGCGCCATCAAACAGAGAGATGTTATCATCATCATAATGAACCACTTGTAAATCATATTCGCCTCATCACTCTTTTCTGCGGCCATAGTTGCTTTTGCGTCCATAACTACGGCTTCGTTGCCGTTTCAGCGTTTTCTCTTCTTCTCCAAGCAGATGCAAATCCATCACCTGCTTCCGATTGACTACATCCCATCCTTTTTCACTCAATTCCAGACATGGATACTCCCCTTCGCCTACTTGTATGTATCCATCGTCCTCCAATGCACGCAACAGCTTTTCGCAGAAAGGCTTGCCGATATGAGCCAATATGCCGTGCCACGGATTGTCCATCAAATCCTGCCGTTCATCGTTCTCACCAAGCAGCATGCCAACAATGCGGCGACGGCCGAATTTTCCATCAACATACGATATCGCGTCCAGAATATGTCGGGACAGTTCCTGCTCACGATCACTTGCCTTCCGTCCAAGACTATGCGCATGACCGCAACGGTCACAACAACCACAACGCCAATCGCCAATTTTCTCGCCGAAATAGCTAATGATATAGGCCTGCCGACAACGCGTCGTCTTGATGTACATCTGCACATCTTCGAAGCGCTTACGATCTAGCTGTTCCTTTCTAACCAGCGCTTTTTCATCGATTTCAAGCTTTTCCTTCTGTCCTTTTTCACTCAATTTCAAGACGCCTTCCGCATCGCCGAGCGTCCAGCTGAAAACCGTTCCCGAAAGCACTTCAATCACCTTCTGGACTTGATCAAGGCGTAATCCGCTGATTTCCGCCAATTCGTATAACGTGCCTTGGAATGTGCGCGTTCCACGTTCCGTCACATAGGAACAGACACGATACGTAAATATCGACCGTTGCGTGTTCTGCGCTTCATTCGTCCGTAACAGCAATGCCGATGGTTGCAGGAATTTCAGTTCGCCGACATCCCCCACTTGCGCGAATTCACGCTCCAAAATCCCCTGCCGTTCCAGAATCCGCGCCGCCGCGTTCAATTGCGCGACATTTTTCGCGTTATCCACGTACGGCAGAAGCAGATTCGGCATCCAGACGACGGAGCCGTCTGGCCGCATGTCTTTCCGCAACAACCGATGAACATCTCGTAAAACATCCAACGGCGGATTGTTCACATCCAATAAAAATTCCTGTATGCGACGGTCTGGAAAGCAGTCCAACAGAATGCATTCTGCCGGTTCGCCATCACGCCCCGCGCGCCCCGCCTCCTGATAATACGCCTCCAGACTGCCTGGCATGTTGTAATGGACGACAATCCGCACGTCCGGCCGGTCGATGCCCATGCCGAAAGCGTTCGTCGCAACCAATTGTGGACAGGCGTCTTGCAGAAAATAATCCTGCGCCGCCTTGCGTTCCAAATCTTTCATGCCCGCATGATACATCCGCAGGCCATAGCCGTCCGACAGCTTTTCTGCCTCCTTGCGCGTCGAAACATAGACTATCGTCGGAACCTTCTTGTCAAGAAGCTTTTCCAACACGTCTTGTTTTTCTTTCAGCGAACCGCAATTCACGACTTGGAACGACAGATTCGGACGCACGAAACCAGTGACCAGATCCGACATGTTCAGCCGTTTCAATTGTTCGCGAATATCCTCCCGCACATACGGCGTCGCCGTCGCCGTGAATGCGCAAACCTGCATGGACTGTAGTTCAGGCGTCAAATCCCACAACCGCTGATAATCCGGCCGAAAATCATGGCCCCATTGGCTGACGCAATGGGCCTCATCGACCACCACCAGATTCGGCGGATATTTCGCAAGATATGCGCGAAATCCTTCCACGCGAAAGCGTTCGGGAGCTACATAAAGGAATTTCAGTTGGCCATGAATCGCCGCCAGAAGCGCATTGTTCTGCTGTTGCCGCGGAATGGAACTGTTGATGCTGGCGGCGGGAATCCCACGCGCGTTCAAAGCGTCCACTTGGTCTTTCATTAATGCGATAAGCGGCGAAATAACAAGACCATAGCCATCGCGAACCATAATCGGCAACTGATAGCACAACGACTTGCCGGCTCCCGTCGGCATGACGACGCACAACTCCTCCCCCGCCAGAATGCGAGTCACGACCTCCTCCTGCCCCGGCAGGAAATCGTCATGACCAAAATGGCATTTCAATGCTTCCCGAAGATCTTCCATCATCCCTCTGCAAGCTAAAAAATACTGGATTTTCTGGATACTCTGGATTTTCTGGATTGAATAATCTCCAGAGTTTCCAGAACTTCCAAATCTAAGGCATTTATGTTGTGTTTCCTACTGTATTTATTGTTTTTTCGCAAAGATTTTCAATCTGTCTTCCATATAATAATTATGCATTATGAATTATGCATTATGAATTAAAAAAGGCTTTTCTGTTTATTCAGTGTCTTCTGTGGACTGCCCCAAATTAGTGTTCATTCGTGTCTATTCGTGGTTCCCTTCATTCAAACAGCGCTTTTACAAACGCCTCTTGGTCAAACGGTTGCAAGTCATCGACCTGCTCGCCAAGACCAATGAACCGCACAGGATAACCAAGCTCCTGCTTGATGGCGACCACCACGCCGCCTTTTCCCGTACCATCCAGTTTCGTCAAAATCAACCCTGTGATGGGGAACAACTTACCAAATTCACGAGCCTGAATCAAAGCGTTCGTGCCAATGGACGAATCGACCGTCAACCAAATTTCATGCGGCGCTTCGGGGCATTCCTTTCCGATGATACGTTTCACCTTCGCCAATTCGTCCATCAAATCGCGGCGCGTATGTTGCCGTCCAGCCGTATCGATAATAACGTAATCGACGCCTTTCTGGGTTCCCGAACGAACAGCGTCAAACGCGACCGCCGCCGCGTCACCGCCCTGTTTTCCGCCGACGACTGGCACGCCAAGACGTTCGCCCCAGATTTTCAGTTGCTCAACGCCGGCCGCGCGGAACGTATCGCCCGCGCCCAGCAGAACGCTCTTCCCCTGCTTCATGAAATAATGGGCCAATTTCGCCACGCTTGTCGTTTTGCCGCTGCCGTTCACGCCGACCATCATGATGACGGTCGGCCCATTCGCGGCATGGTTGATTTCCGGCTGGCCGTTTTCGGACAGCAGCTTCAGAATCGACTCCTTCGCCACCGCCATGATGTCCTCTCCGGTCTTGATCTGGCCGCGTTCATAACGGTCTTTCACTTCCGCCACCAGTTTGCCGCTGATCACGACACCGAGATCCGTGCTGACGAGAGCGGCTTCCAGTTCATCATATGTATCTTGGTCCCAAGCCTTTTCGCCGCCGAATATTCCACTGATGCGGCGCATGAGCGATGTCTTCGTCTTCTGAAGACCACGCTTGAAAAATTCAAAAATCGAAGCCATTTCACAACTCCTAATCAAAAAAACTCATGCCGACAGACGGCATCGCACTAACGTTAATTAGTTAATTTATACTATATCTGCGATTTTTCAAAATATCTTTCCGCTCAGCAGATGATTCTGTGAAAAAAACTCTCCAGAAAATCCCAAACACCCAGTATATCCAAAATATCCAGAACTTCCAGAAAATCCAGTAAATCCAATCAATCCGACATCATGTTTTCAGCATTTGCTTTAAGCTTTCAGCTTTAAGCTTTTAGCTCAATAATATTGATTTTGCCTATTCATGATTTATTTTATTCTCCAAGCATTTTCAACCAAACGTCCACCACAGGCAAAAACTTCCTATGTGCGGCATTTCAGGCATCTTCCATCCACAATACCAAGACGGCCATCTTGAGCTAGTCCAGACCATGGTGCAATACATGAAGCATCGTGGGCCGGACGCGCAGGCCACGCTCGTCGTCTCCAAACAACCGGAAGTCATTTTCGGACATGACCGTTTTTCCATCTTCGACCTCTCGCCGGCCGCCGCACAGCCCATGACCGATGCCGAAAACGGCAATGTCATTGTCTTCAATGGAGACATCTACAATTTCAAGGCGCTTCGTAAAGAGCTTCAGGCCCAAGGACATCCGTTCAAAACGCAATCGGACACGGAAGTCTTGCTGAAAGCATACGCCCAGTGGGGGGACGACTGCCTGCTCCGCCTGCGCGGCTTCTTCGCCTTCGCCTTGTGGGACGCCGCCAAACAACGCCTTCTGCTCGCTCGTGACCATGTCGGAGCGAAACCGCTTTACATTTATCAAAATGGCGATGAAATCCGCTTCGCCTCCGAATTCCGCGCATTGCTAGCCTCCGGCGTGCCGCGCGAACTCGACATGGACGGCGTCCTTTCATACCTTAATTATGGTTCCGTGCAGGATCCGTTGACGCTCGCGAAAAACGTCCGCTCCCTTCGCCCCGCCCACAAGCTTGTCTGGGAGAATGGAAAAACCACCATCTCCCGCTACTGGAATCCAGACTTGTCGCCGGCGGAAGGCAAAAAGGACGACCTCCTCCGCGACCTGTTTGATGAAATGAAAACCGTTGTCAAAATGCAACTTGCGGCGGATGTTCCCGTCGGCGCGTTTCTTTCCGGCGGCATCGACAGCACCGCCATCGTCGCGCTCCTCCATCAGGCCCGTCCAGACGTCACGCTCAACACCTACACATTGACATTCGACGATCCATCCGTCGCCAATGAAAAGGAATACGCCAAGCTCGCCGCCACGCAGAACAAAACCTGCCATAGGGAACTTTTGCTCGAAACAAAAGCCATCCGCAAATACATCAACACGGCGTTGGACGACTACGATCTGCCGTCGTTCGACGGACTGAACACATGGTTCGTCTCCAAATACGCGAAAGCGGCGGGACTGGGCGTCGCGTTCTCCGGCGTGGGCGGCGACGAATTGTTCGCGGGCTACAATCGCTTCAACACGGCCTGCCGCATGGAAAAAGCCGCCAAATGGCTTCGCCTCCTTCCACATGGGCTCGGCCTTTCAATGGCGCGTCGCACACAGGACGAGAAACGGCGTAAGTT